>NZ_JBMKHB010000014.1:0-110137 GCF_049238285.1 Enterobacter cloacae complex sp. IR53041
GATGGTAGTGTGGGGTCTCCCCATGTGAGAGTAGGGAACTGCCAGGCATCAAACAAGAAGAACCCCGTACCGAAAGGTGCGGGGTTTTTTGCTTTTGTATTTCTTCCTCTCCCTGAAACTTTCTCACCTTCGCCTTGCAGACTCGACATTCCGATCATTTCTGGGTATCGTTAGCTGTCTGGATGTCTAAACGTTTATACGTATGTTGTGAGGATATAAAGCTATGCCGATTCGGGTGCAGGACGAGCTACCAGCCGTCAATTTCTTGCGTGAAGAAAATGTCTTTGTGATGACGACTTCACGTGCGACAGGTCAGGAAATTCGCCCGCTGAAGGTGCTTATTCTCAATCTGATGCCCAAAAAGATCGAAACAGAAAACCAGTTCCTGCGTCTGCTGTCGAACTCCCCACTGCAGGTTGATATTCAGCTGCTGCGGATCGACGCCCGTGAGTCTCGCAACACGCCTTCTGAGCACCTGAACAACTTCTACTGCAACTTTGATGACATTCAGGGTGAAAATTTTGATGGATTGATTGTGACCGGCGCCCCGCTCGGTCTGGTGGAATTTAACGATGTCGCTTACTGGCCGCAGATCAAACAGGTGCTGGAATGGGCAAAAGATCACGTCACGTCCACGCTGTTTGTCTGTTGGGCGGTACAAGCCGCACTGAATATTCTGTATGGCATCCCCAAGCAAACCCGCACTGAAAAGCTCTCCGGCGTATACGAACACCATATTCTCCATCCCCATGCGTTGCTGACGCGCGGGTTTGATGATTCTTTCCTGGCTCCGCATTCTCGCTACGCCGATTTCCCGGCCCAGCTGATTCGTGATTACACCGATCTGGAGATCCTGGCCGAAACGGAAGATGGGGACGCTTACCTGTTTGCCAGTAAAGATAAGCGCATTGCCTTTGTGACCGGACATCCTGAATACGATCCGCACACCCTTGCGTCAGAGTATTTCCGTGATGTCGAAGCGGGTCTGAACCCGGATGTCCCGTACAACTATTTCCCGAAAGACGATCCGCAAAACAAACCGAGAGCGACCTGGCGCAGCCACGGGAATTTGCTTTTTACTAACTGGCTCAACTATTACGTCTACCAGATAACACCATACGATCTGCGTCACATGAACCCGACGCTGGAGTAATCGTCTGCACTAAACGATCCTAAAGCGTTTCAGCTATTCAAATCAGGCACCTTCGGGTGCCTTTTTTATTTCCGAAATGTCACTCATCATTCTTTAAAACTTTAATTTCAATAAAATCAATTAATTAATGGCAATTTATAATTAAAATGGAAATTGTTTTTGATTTTAGAAAAAATAGAGATAGTCTTAATTCTGCTGAGCGAAAACTACCCAACGATCTTTCGTTCGCATCGGGGGCGTGATTTTGGATCTTTGATGAGGAGCAGAGTAATGACTCAACAGGCAACGACGGTCGATGAACTGGCCTTTACCCAGCCGTATGGCGAGCAAGAACAGCAAGTATTAACGGCAGAAGCGGTAGAATTTCTGACTGAACTGGTGACCCGCTTTACGCCGCAGCGCAATAAGCTGCTGGCGGCACGTATTCATCAGCAGCAGGAAATTGACGATGGCAAGTTGCCTGGCTTCATTTCGGAAACCGCTTCCATTCGTCGCGGTGAGTGGAAAATCCGCGGCATCCCTGAAGATTTACAGGATCGTCGCGTTGAGATCACCGGTCCGGTAGAACGCAAAATGGTGATCAACGCCATGAACGCCAACGTTAAAGTCTTTATGGCCGATTTTGAAGACTCGCTGGCACCGGACTGGCGTAAGGTCATCGAGGGGCAGATCAACCTGCGCGACGCCGTAAACGGCACCATCAGCTATACCAATGAAGCCGGCAAAATATACCAGCTCAAACCTAACCCGGCGGTGCTGATCTGTCGCGTGCGCGGCCTGCACCTGCCCGAAAAACATGTCACCTGGCGTGGAGAAGCCATTCCAGGAAGCCTGTTTGATTTTGCACTCTATTTCTTCCACAACTACAAAGCCCTGCTGGCGAAAGGCAGCGGCCCGTATTTCTACCTGCCTAAAACGCAGGCCTGGCAGGAAGCAGCCTGGTGGAGCGAGGTCTTCAGCTATGCGGAAGATCGTTTCAACCTGCCGCGCGGCACCATCAAAGCCACCCTGCTGATTGAAACGCTGCCCGCCGTATTCCAGATGCATGAAATCCTGCACGCCCTGCGCGATCACATTGTGGGTCTGAACTGCGGACGCTGGGACTATATTTTCAGCTACATCAAAACCCTGAAAAATTATCCCGATCGCGTGCTCCCCGATCGTCAGGTTGTCACCATGGACAAACCGTTCCTGAGCGCCTATTCGCGTCTGCTGATCAAAACCTGCCACAAGCGCGGTGCCTTTGCGATGGGCGGCATGGCAGCCTTTATCCCGAGCAAAGACGCAGAGCGCAACAATCAGGTGCTCAACAAGGTGAAAGCCGACAAAGAGCTTGAAGCACGTAACGGCCACGACGGGACGTGGATCGCCCATCCGGGTTTGGCCGATACGGCGATGGAGGTCTTTAACCGCGTGCTCGGCGACAACAAAAACCAGCTGTTTGTCACCCGTGAAGATGATGCACCAATCGCAGAAGAACAGCTGCTGGCGCCGTGCGCGGGCGAACGGACGGAAGAGGGGATGCGGGCCAACATTCGCGTCGCGGTGCAGTACATCGAAGCGTGGATCTCCGGCAACGGCTGCGTGCCGATCTACGGCCTGATGGAAGATGCTGCGACGGCGGAGATCTCACGTACCTCTATCTGGCAGTGGATCCACCATCAAAAAACGCTTAGCAACGGCAAACCGGTGACCAAGACCCTGTTCCGCCAGATGCTGGCCGAAGAGATGCGGGTGATCCAGGACGAACTGGGCGAACACCGCTTCAGCAGCGGACGCTTTGACGACGCTGCGCGCCTGATGGAGCAAATCACCACATCAGATGACTTAATCGACTTCCTGACCCTGCCGGGCTACCGCTTCCTGGCGTAACTCACCACATAACAATATGGAGCATCTGCACATGAAAACCCGTACCCAACAAATCGAAGAATTAAAGAAAGAGTGGACACAACCTCGCTGGGAAGGCATCCGCCGCCCGTACAGCGCGGAAGACGTGGTGAAATTACGCGGCTCGGTCAATCCGGAATGCACGCTGGCGCAAAATGGCGCGGCTAAAATGTGGAAGCTGCTGCACGGTGGCTCTAAAAAGGGCTACATCAACAGCCTCGGCGCGCTGACCGGCGGTCAGGCGCTGCAGCAGGCGAAGGCCGGTATTGAGGCTATCTACCTCTCCGGCTGGCAGGTCGCGGCGGACGCCAACCTGGCCTCCAGCATGTACCCGGATCAGTCGCTCTATCCGGCTAACTCCGTGCCGTCGGTCGTGGATCGGATCAACAACACCTTCCGTCGTGCAGATCAGATCCAGTGGGCGGCGGGCATCGAACCTAACGATCCGCGCTTTATTGACTATTTCCTGCCGATCGTTGCAGATGCGGAAGCGGGCTTCGGCGGCGTGCTGAACGCCTTCGAGCTGATGAAATCGATGATTGAGGCCGGTGCAGCGGCCGTTCACTTCGAAGATCAGCTGGCGTCAGTGAAGAAATGCGGACACATGGGCGGTAAGGTGCTCGTTCCGACTCAGGAAGCCGTGCAGAAGCTGGTTGCCGCGCGTCTGGCTGCTGACGTGCTCGGCGTGCCGACGCTGGTTATTGCCCGTACCGATGCCGACGCGGCTGACCTGATCACCTCTGACTGCGATCCGTACGACAGCGAGTTCATCACCGGCGAGCGCACCAGCGAAGGGTTCTATCGTACCCATGCGGGTATTGAGCAGGCGATCAGCCGCGGTCTGGCGTACGCGCCGTACGCGGACCTGGTCTGGTGTGAAACCTCTACGCCGGATCTGGCGCTGGCAAAACGCTTTGCCGACGCCATTCATGCGAAGTACCCGGGCAAACTGCTGGCCTACAACTGCTCGCCGTCCTTCAACTGGCAGAAAAAGCTGGATGACAAAACCATCGCTAGCTTCCAGCAGCAGCTGTCCGACATGGGCTACAAATACCAGTTCATTACGCTGGCAGGCATCCACAGCATGTGGTTCAACATGTTCGACCTGGCGCACGCCTATGCGCAGGGTGAGGGCATGAAGCACTACGTTGAGAAGGTGCAGCAGCCGGAATTTGCGGCGGGCAAAGACGGTTACACCTTCGTGTCTCACCAGCAGGAGGTGGGCACCGGCTACTTTGATAATGTGACCACGATTATTCAGGGCGGCACCTCCTCCGTCACCGCCTTAACGGGTTCAACGGAAGAAGCACAGTTCTAATCTTTTCCCCCTCTCCCCCCTGGGGAGAGGGTTGGTGGTGAGGGGGAATATATGTCGCGTGGCCTGGAATTACTGATTGCCCAAACTATTTTGCAGGGCTTCGATGCCCAGTATGGTCGTTTTCTGGAAGTAACCTCCGGCGCCCAGCAGCGCTTCGAACACGCAGACTGGCATGCGGTTCAGCAGGCCATGAAGCAGCGTATCCATCTTTATGACCACCACGTGGGTCTGGTGGTGGAGCAGCTGCGCTGTATTACCGACGGTAAAAGTCCGGACGCGGAATTTTTACTGCGCGTAAAAGAGCATTACACCCATTTGTTACCCGACTACCCGCGCTTCGAGATTGCGGAGAGCTTTTTCAACTCCGTCTATTGCCGGTTATTTGACCACCGCTCATTATCTCCTGAGCGGTTATTTATCTTCAGTTCCCAGCCCGAGCGACGCTTTCGTACCATTCCGCGTCCGCTGGCGAAAGATTACTTCCCCGATCGCGGATGGGAAAAGCTCCTGCACCGCGTGCTGACGGATCTGCCGCTGCGCCTGCCCTGGGAGAATAAAACCCGGGATATCGGGTATATCCACGCCCATCTCAAAGAAGCATTCGGCGCTGAGGTGCTCAGCCGCAGCCATTTGCAGGTGGCCAACGAGCTTTTCTACCGCAATAAAGCCGCCTGGCTGGTGGGCAAACTGGTTACGCCGACGGCCATTGTGCCGTTTCTGCTGCCCATTCATCGTACAGACGACGGGGAACTGTTTGTCGATACCTGCCTGACTACCAGCGCCGAGGCCAGCATCGTGTTTGGCTTCGCCCGTTCCTATTTTATGGTGTACGCTCCGCTGCCCGCCGCGCTGGTGGAGTGGCTGCGCGAGATCCTGCCGGGTAAAACCACCGCCGAACTGTATATGGCTATTGGCTGCCAGAAGCACGCTAAAACGGAAAGCTACCGGGAATACCTGCGTTATGTCACTACCGCTGATGAGCAGTTTATCGAAGCGCCCGGCATTCGCGGCATGGTGATGCTGGTGTTTACGCTGCCGGGCTTTGACCGGGTCTTTAAGGTGATTAAGGACAGATTCGCGCCGCAGAAAGAGATGACCGCCGCGCACGTCCGCGCCTGCTACCAGCTGGTTAAAGAGCACGACCGCGTTGGGCGCATGGCGGATACCCAGGAGTTCGAAAACTTTGTGCTGGATAAGCAGCAGATCGATCCGGCACTCATGGCGCTTTTACTGCAGGAAGCACCCGCCAAAATCACCGATCTTGGCGATAAAATCGCGATCAGCCATCTCTACATTGAACGTCGCATGGTGCCGCTGAATATCTGGCTGGAGCAGTCCGACGGTCAGGCTTTAAGAGATGCGATTGAAGAGTACGGCAACGCGATTCGCCAGCTTGCCGCCGCCAATATCTTCCCGGGCGATATGCTGTTCAAAAACTTCGGCGTCACCCGTCACGGACGGGTAGTGTTCTACGATTACGACGAAATTTGCTACATGACCGAGGTGAACTTCCGCGATATCCCACCGCCCCGCTACCCGGAAGATGAGCTTTCCAGCGAGCCGTGGTACAGCGTTTCGCCGGGCGATGTGTTTCCCGAAGAGTTTCGACACTGGCTCTGCGCCGATCCGCGCATCGGGCCGCTATTCGAAGAGATGCATGCCGATCTGTTCCGCGCCAGCTACTGGCGGGGACTGCAAACGCGGATCAAAAACGGGCACGTAGAAGATGTGTATGCATACCGCCGCAAGCAGCGGTTTTGCATCCGGTTTTCAGAGGGCATCATGTAGGCCGGGTAAGGCGAAGCCGCCACCCGGCAATGCATGCTTAACGAATCCCACCGTACGCCAGCGTGACCTCTTTCGCCGCCTTAATCACCAGCGCACCCAACTCAGTGACCCGATCGTCGGTCATACGTGAAATCGGCCCGGAAATAGAGATGGCGGCAAACGGCTCGCGGTGCTCGTCAAAAATGCAGGCTGCGATACAGCGCAGGCCGAGGGCGTGCTCCTCGTCGTCAAACGAATAGCCGCGCTTGCGGGTCAGGGCCAAATCTTCTTTCAGATGCACCGGCGAAACCAGCGTGGCGTGGGTATAGGCATGCAGTCCTTTACGGTGCAGCAGCCCCGTCACCTGCTCCTCGGTCAGCTGCGAGAGGAACGCTTTACCCGCCCCTGAGGCATGCATCGGCAGCTTGCCGCCAATCGGCGCGGACATGCGCATCAGCTGCGTGCATTGCACCTGGTCGATGATAATCGCCTGATGGTCGCTCTGGTCGAGCACGGCCAGATTCACGGTCTCGCCCGACTCTTCCATCAATTTGCGCAGAATCGGGTGCACAATCGCCAGCAGGTTACGGCTCTGCAGGAAGCTGCTGCCCACGATAAACGCATGCGCGCCCACCGCCCAGTGCCCCAGCTCGCCTACCTGGCGGACAAAGCCCAGCTGCTGCATGGTGGTCAGCAGGCGGTGCGTCGTGGAGTTCGGCAGGCCAGCCTGCTGGGCCAGCTCCGTCAGGGCCACGCTGCTGTGCGACTCGGCTATCCACTCCAGCAGCTTCAGACCGCGCGTGAGCGATTGAACCTGTCCACCCTGTTGTGCGGCAGCGGTGGTGGCAGCAGGTTTTCTGCCGCGTTTAGCGGGAACGGTCGCGACCATGACGATCTCCTTTTTCTGTATCGTGGAAATCATTTTCGTTTTATTTGGTGATTTTGCAACCGTTATCCTGACTGATCGGAGGAGTGATAGTGAACATGTCTCATGTTACCGCTGAGCGGCTTTTCCACCCTGCGAGATTGTGCCAGTATGGAACGCAGCCTTTTGGCCTTGTTGAGCGTTGTCGGGAGCAAGTGTGAGCAGCAAAGTAGAGCAACTGCGTGCGCAGTTAAATGAACGAATTCTGGTGCTGGACGGCGGCATGGGCACCATGATCCAGGGCTATCGTCTGAGCGAAGGCGATTTCCGCGGCGAACGCTTCGCCGACTGGCCCTGCGACCTGAAAGGGAACAACGACCTGCTGGTGCTCAGCAAGCCGTCCGTGATTAAAGATATCCACAACGCCTACTTCGAAGCGGGTGCGGATATCGTTGAAACCAACACCTTTAACTCGACAACCATCGCCATGGCGGATTACCAGATGGAATCCCTGTCGGCGGAGATCAACTTTGAAGCCGCGAAGCTGGCGCGCTCCTGCGCCGACGAGTGGACGGCCCGCACGCCGGATAAGCCGCGCTACGTTGCCGGGGTGCTTGGCCCGACGAACCGCACCGCGTCGATTTCACCGGACGTCAACGACCCGGCGTTTCGTAATATCACCTTTGACCAGCTGGTTGTTGCCTACCGTGAATCGACCAGAGCGCTGGTGGAAGGCGGTTCCGATCTGATCCTGATTGAAACGGTATTCGACACCCTCAACGCCAAGGCCGCGATTTACGCGGTGAAAGAGGAGTTCGAGGCGCTGGGTGTTGACCTGCCGATCATGATTTCCGGCACCATCACCGACGCCTCCGGCCGTACCCTGTCCGGCCAGACCACCGAAGCGTTTTATAACTCCCTGCGCCACGCCGACGCGCTCTCCTTCGGCCTGAACTGCGCGCTGGGCCCGGACGAGCTGCGCCAGTACGTGCAGGAGCTGTCGCGCATTGCGGAATGCTACGTTACCGCGCACCCGAACGCCGGTCTGCCGAACGCCTTCGGTGAATACGATCTGGATGCCGACACCATGGCGGCACAAATCCGCGAGTGGGCCGAGTCTGGATTTCTGAACATCGTCGGCGGCTGCTGCGGCACCACGCCGGAGCACATCGCCGCCATGAGCAACGCCGTGGCCGGACTGCCGCCACGCAGGCTGCCCAAGCTGCCGGTTGCCTGTCGCCTCTCCGGCCTTGAGCCGTTAACCATCGGCGAAGACAGCCTGTTTGTGAACGTGGGTGAGCGTACAAACGTCACCGGCTCCGCGAAGTTCAAGCGTCTGATCAAAGAGGAGAAGTACAGCGAAGCGCTGGACGTTGCCCGCCAGCAGGTGGAAAGCGGCGCGCAGATTATCGATATCAACATGGATGAGGGGATGCTCGACGCCGAAGCGGCGATGGTGCGTTTCCTGAACCTGATCGCCGGTGAGCCGGACATCGCCCGCGTGCCGATCATGATCGACTCCTCCAAATGGGAGGTGATCGAGAAGGGGCTGAAGTGCATTCAGGGTAAAGGCATCGTCAACTCTATCTCGATGAAAGAGGGCGTTGATACCTTTATTCATCACGCGAAGCAGGTCCGCCGCTACGGTGCTGCGGTGGTGGTGATGGCTTTTGATGAAGTGGGCCAGGCCGACACCCGCGCGCGTAAAATTGAGATTTGCCGCCGCGCGTACAAAATACTGACCGAAGAGGTAGGCTTCCCGCCGGAAGACATCATCTTTGACCCGAACATCTTCGCCGTGGCGACCGGCATCGAAGAGCACAACAACTACGCCCAGGACTTTATCGGCGCGTGCGAGGACATCAAGCGCGAGCTGCCGCATGCCCTCATCTCCGGCGGCGTATCGAACGTCTCGTTCTCGTTCCGCGGCAACGACCCGGTGCGTGAAGCGATTCACGCCGTGTTCCTCTACTACGCCATCCGCAACGGGATGGACATGGGGATCGTCAACGCCGGCCAGCTGGCGATTTACGACGACCTGCCCGCCGAGCTGCGCGACGCGGTGGAAGACGTGATCCTCAACCGCCGCGACGACGCCACCGAGCGGCTGCTTGACCTGGCAGAAAAATACCGCGGCAGCAAGTCGGATGACGCAGCCAACGTTCAGCAGGCCGAGTGGCGCGCCTGGGACGTGAAAAAACGTCTGGAATATTCGCTGGTAAAAGGCATCACCGAGTTTATCGAGCAGGACACCGAAGAGGCGCGTCAGCAGTCAGCCCGCCCGATTGAAGTGATCGAAGGGCCGCTGATGGACGGCATGAACGTGGTGGGCGATCTGTTCGGCGAGGGCAAAATGTTCCTGCCGCAGGTGGTGAAATCCGCGCGCGTGATGAAGCAGGCCGTGGCGTACCTGGAGCCGTTTATCGAAGCCAGCAAAGAGAAAGGCTCCAGCAACGGCAAAATGGTCATCGCCACCGTGAAGGGCGACGTGCACGACATCGGCAAGAACATCGTCGGCGTGGTGCTGCAGTGCAATAACTACGAGATTATCGACCTTGGCGTGATGGTCCCGGCGGATAAAATCCTCAAGACCGCGCGCGAAGTGAATGCCGACCTGATTGGCCTCTCCGGGCTGATCACCCCGTCGCTGGACGAGATGGTTAACGTGGCGAAGGAGATGGAGCGTCAGGGCTTCACCATTCCGCTGCTGATTGGCGGCGCGACCACCTCCAAGGCGCACACGGCGGTGAAAATCGAGCAGAACTACAGCGGGCCGACGGTCTACGTGCAGAACGCCTCGCGCACGGTGGGCGTGGTCTCCGCGCTGCTCTCTGACACCCAGCGCGACGAGTTTGTTGAGCGCACCCGCAAAGAGTACGAAACCGTTCGCATCCAGCACGGGCGCAAGAAACCGCGCACCCCGCCAGTTTCACTCCAGGCGGCGCGCGATAACGATCTGGCGTTTGACTGGTCGAGCTATACGCCGCCGGTCGCGCATCGCCTGGGCGTTCAGGAGGTCAGTGCCAGCATCGAAACGCTGCGCAACTACATTGACTGGACGCCGTTCTTTATGACCTGGTCGCTCGCGGGAAAATATCCGCGCATTCTGGAAGATGAGGTGGTGGGCGAGGAGGCGAAACGCCTGTTTAACGATGCCAACGACATGCTCGACAGGCTAAGCGCGGAGAAAACCCTCAACCCACGCGGCGTGGTGGGGCTGTTCCCGGCCAACCGCGTGGGCGACGACATCGAAATTTACCGCGATGAAACCCGCACTCACGTGCTGGCGGTCAGCCGCCATCTGCGCCAGCAAACCGAGAAAGTGGGCTTTGCCAACTACTGCCTGGCCGATTTTGTCGCGCCGAAGCTGAGCGGTAAAGCCGACTATATTGGCGCCTTTGCGGTAACCGGCGGTCTGGAAGAAGATGCGCTGGCGGACGCGTTCGAAGCGCAGCACGATGATTACAATAAAATCATGGTGAAAGCGATCGCCGACCGCCTGGCGGAAGCCTTCGCCGAGTACCTGCACGAGCGCGTGCGTAAGGTGCACTGGGGCTACGCGGCGAACGAAAACCTCAGCAACGAGGAGCTGATCCGCGAAAACTACCAGGGGATTCGTCCGGCGCCGGGCTATCCGGCCTGCCCGGAGCACACCGAAAAGGGCACGATCTGGCAACTGCTGGACGTCGAAGCCCATACCGGGATGAAGCTCACCGAGTCGTACGCCATGTGGCCGGGCGCGTCCGTCTCCGGCTGGTACTTCAGCCACCCGGACAGCAAGTACTTTGCCGTGGCACAGCTTCAGCGCGATCAGATTGAAGATTACGCCCTGCGCAAAGGCATGAGCGTGTCAGAAGTAGAGCGCTGGCTGGCACCGAACTTAGGCTACGACGCAGACTAACGTCACTTTTCCTTACAACAAACAGGGCACCTCAAGGGTGCCTTGTCTCTTTCTTACGCTTAACCCCTTATACTGAAATAAGGTTCTATCCCTGGCACCCGGTGGCGGTGCGCTTACCGGGCCTGTGCGTAGGTCGGATAAGGCGTCGCCGTCATCCGACATGGCAACGCGCAGGGAACCTCAGGAAAACCGATAAAGATAAGGAGGAAAACCATCCGTGCTGACCCTGTTACATCTGCTCTCTGCAGTCGCACTGCTCGTATGGGGCACCCATATCGTCCGTACCGGCGTGATGCGCGTATTTGGTGCCCGTTTACGTACCGTTCTCAGCAGCAGCGTTGAGAAGAAGCCGCTCGCCTTCTGCGCAGGCATTGGCGTAACGGCACTCGTTCAGAGCAGCAACGCCACAACCCTGCTTGTCACCTCTTTTGTGGCGCAGGATCTGGTGGCGCTGGCCCCGGCGCTGGTCATTGTGCTGGGGGCTGATGTGGGTACCGCGCTGATGGCGCGTATCCTGACCTTCGATCTCTCCTGGCTGTCGCCGCTGCTGATTTTTGTCGGCGTTATCTTCTTCCTCGGCCGCAAACAGACGCGGGCCGGCCAGCTTGGACGCGTGGGCATTGGCCTGGGGCTGATCCTGCTGGCGCTGGAGCTGATTGTGCAGGCGGTCACCCCGATTACCGAAGCCAACGGCGTGCAGGTCATCTTCGCCTCCCTGACCGGTGACATCATGCTCGACGCGCTGATTGGCGCGGTGTTTGCCATCGTCAGCTACTCCAGCCTGGCCGCCGTGCTGCTGACGGCCACGCTCACCGCCGCCGGGGCGATCTCCTTCCCGGTGGCTCTGTGCCTGGTGATCGGTGCCAACCTCGGCTCTGGCCTGCTGGCGATGCTCAATAACAGCGCCGCCAACGCCGCCGCCCGCCGCGTGGCGCTCGGCAGCCTGCTGTTTAAGCTGGTGGGCAGCCTGATTATTCTGCCCTTTATCCATCCGCTGGCGAACCTGATGGATAACCTCCCGCTGCCGAAGGCGGAGCTGGTGATCTACTTCCACGTGTTCTACAACCTGGTGCGCTGCCTGGCGATGGTCCCTTTTGCCGGGTCGATGGCCCGCTTCTGCGAGCGACTCATTCAGGACGAACCGGAGCTGGACGCCCGCCTGAAGCCAAAGCATCTGGATACCTCCGCGCTGGACACCCCGGCGCTGGCGCTGGCGAATGCCGCGCGCGAGACGCTGCGCATGGGCGACGCCATGGAAACCATGCTCGAAGGCCTGCAAAAGGTGATGCACGGCGAGCCGCGAGAGGAGAAAGAGCTGCGCAGACTGGCGGACGATATCAACGTGCTCTATACCGCCATTAAGCTTTACCTGGCCCGCATGCCGCAGGACGAGCTGGCGGAGGAGGAGTCCCGCCGCTGGGCGGAAATCATTGAGATGTCGCTCAACCTTGAGCAGGCCTCCGATATTGTTGAGCGCATGGGCAGCGAGATAGCCGATAAGTCGCTGGCCGCCCGCCGGGCGTTCTCCGTTGAAGGCTTAAAAGAGCTTGAAGCGCTGCACGAACAGCTGGTCAGCAACCTCAAGCTGGCGATGCTGGTCTTCTTCTCCAGCGACGTGCCGAGCGCGCGCCGCCTGCGCCGCAACAAGCATCGCTTCCGCATTCTTAACCGCCGCTACTCGCACGCCCACGTTGAGCGCCTGCATCAGCAGAACGTGCAGAGTATCGAGACCAGCTCACTCCACCTGGGGCTGCTGGGGGATATGAAGCGCCTCAACTCGTTATTCTGCGCGGTGGCCTACAGCGTGATGGAACAGCCGGATGAAGATGACCAGCGGGATGAGTATTAATCTCTGAAAGCGCCTCGCAAAACCGTTTTGCGAGGCGTGACACCTTATCAAGCGCCATTTACCCTTCAGACCTTACGTTTTTAAGGGAATAGAAATGCTCGTTTATTACGCTACACTTCGCCAATTCATGCGCATTCCGATGGGGGCTCATGCGCACTACTCATGGCGTCAAAAAAATCTGTCAATGTGTCGTTAGCGCCTGAAATCCTTGAAGAGGCGCGACGGCTTAAGCTTAATCTCTCCGCTGTACTCACGGCTGCACTGCAGGAGCGGTTTCGTGCGCATTAGCGCGCAGAGCGGTTAGCAGAAAATAAAGTTTCTATCGAGGCCATTAACCAGTGGGTTGATGAAAACGGCTCCTTTAGTGACTTTCAGAGGTCGTTCTGATGGATCAATAGGCAGGCATATCGCCAAAAGAGGTAGGCGAGCGTGTCGCCGATCTTACGCAAAACCGTGCTTCATTGCGGGATGCACTCGATTTTTTGAACAACGGTTACTAACACTTTTTTGTCAGCCGCAAGGTAAGGTATATTTCGCCCTTCACAGGAGAAACTATGCTGCCAACTCAATCAACCCGATTAAACAAATACATTAGCGAGAGCGGGATCTGCTCACGTCGCGAGGCGGACCGTTACATTGAACAAGGTAATGTGTTCCTCAACGGCAAGCGCGCCACGATTGGTGACCAGGTCATGCCTGGCGACGTGGTTAAAGTGAATGGTCAGCTCATCGAACCGCGTGATGCCGAAGACCTGGTGTTTATCGCGTTGAACAAACCGGTTGGAATTGTCAGCACCACGGAAGACGGTGAGCGGGACAACATCGTTGATTTCGTGAACCACAGCAGCCGTATCTTCCCGATTGGCCGTCTGGATAAAGACTCTCAGGGGCTGATTTTCCTCACCAACCACGGCGATCTGGTCAACAAGATCCTGCGTGCCGGTAACGATCACGAAAAAGAGTACATTGTGACGGTGAATAAGCCGGTCACAGACGACTTTATTCGCGGCATGGGCGCCGGTGTGCCGATCCTCGGTACCGTCACGAAAAAGTGTAAGGTGAAGAAAGAAGCGCCGTTCGCGTTCCGCATTACCCTGGTGCAGGGCTTAAACCGCCAGATCCGCCGCATGTGCGAGTACTTCGGTTATGAAGTGACGAAGCTGGAGCGCACGCGCATCATGAACGTCAGCCTGTCCGGCATTCCGCTGGGCGAATGGCGCGACTTAACGGACGACGAACTGATCGAGCTGTTCAGGCTTATCGAGAATTCCTCGTCCGAAGCGAAGCCGAAGGCCAAAGCCAAACCGAAAACCCAGGCGATTAAACGTCCGGTCGTGAAGGCGCCGCAGGCGGAAGAGAAAGGACGCGGCAAACCGGGTAACGGGAAGCGATTTACCCAGCCGGGCCGTAAAAAGAAAGGGCGCTAGCTAGCGCCTTCCACGAGTAGAGGTATTGGCCGACCAGGAAAAGGTCGTTTCAGTATCCGGCTTATAAGCCTGCTGCTTTTTCAGCTTGCGGGCTTTTTTCGCCTCGGCGTCACGCTGCGCCATCAGTTTATCGATGTACTCTTTTTTAACCTGATTGGTTTCGGCGTTCGTCAGCGTGCGGCCATGCGCGATGCGGGCGCGGTCGAGAAGCGTTTTCAGTTCGCGCTGCTCGGCTTCCGTCATGTCTTTCTGGGTCAAACGTGGTGTCGCCATTGCTGAAGCCTCCTGAGAGAGAGGCTTCAGTGTAAAGCAAGCTGAGTCAATTAACCCTGTTTCACCGCATCTTTTTTCGTTTGTTCCTCAATCGGTTTGCCGGACCAGTAGCCCGCCAGCAGCGAGCCGGAGAGGTTGTGCCAGACAGAGAACAGCGCACCCGGCAGGGCCGCCAGCGGCGAGAAGTAGATTTTGCCGAGCGCCGCCGCCAGGCCGGAGTTCTGCATCCCTACCTCGATTGCCAGCGTGCGGCAGGTCGATTCGTCAAAGCCAAACAGTTTCCCGCCCCAGTAGCCGCCCAGCAGGCCAATGGTGTTATGCAGCACCACCGCAACGATCACCACAAAGCCTACGGAAGCTATGTGCGAGGCGGAACCCGCCACCACGGCGCTGATGATCGCCAGAATACAGACCATCGAAAACGCGGGCAGGTACGGCTCAACGGCCTTCACCACGCGCGGGAACAGGTGGTGAATGACCAGCCCCAGCGCAATCGGGATTACTACAATCTGCAGAATGCTCAGCAGCATCCCCATCACGTCCACCTGAATATGCGCATCCACGTACAGGCGGGTTAACAGCGGCGTGGCAATCACGCCAACCAGCGTGGAGACGGACGAGATAGTGACGGAGAGCGCCACGTCGCCTTTCGCCAGATAGATCATGACGTTGGATGCCGTGCCGCTGGCGACGCTGCCCACCAGCACCATCCCGGCGGAGAGGTCGGGCGGCATCTTAAAGACCATCGCCAGCAGCCACGCCGCGAGCGGCATCACCAGGTAGTGCAGGAATATTCCTGCCGCGACGGGCGCAGGGCGAGACAGCACGCGCTTAAAATCGTCTACTTTCAGATGCACACCCATACCGAACATGATCAGCATCAGCAGCGTGGCGACCCACGGACCAATACCGGTGAACGTGGTGGGCGTGTAATACGCGAGTACGGAGAGCAGCAGCGCCCATAACGGGAACAGCCGCGTAATAGCGGATAACATAATGATTTCCTTGCGATGAATGTTGCGTGTGTTTGTTATAAAAAGCCGGGATCGAGCCCGGCTATAGTTATTGTTTATCGCGTAAGGAAGTAATATTCAAATGAATTATGACCGGATGCTTTCCCAGCTCAGACTAAAGCGAGCCAGATATTTGCGCAGTCGGTCGGCGTCGTTAGGATTGGCTTTTTTGAGCCGTGAAACGGCAAACAGCTCACGTCCGGCTTCAGACAACGATGCGCTGCGGCGACAAACCTCCAGCACCGTTTCCAGTTGCCGCTGGTCAAAGAGATCAATTTCCATGTCAGTTGCAGGCTGCGTCACGTCAGTTTGCCAGTCGGTCTGAAGCCGGGAAATCTCCTCCAGCACCAGATCCTGAGTAATACGCCCTCGTTCCGCCAGCGTCGCCATGCGTGCGACGCTGGCGCTCAGTTCGCGAAAGTTGCCCCGCCAAAGCGCTCTGCTGGAACAGGCAAAGGCCAGATAGCCTTCGCGTGCCTCTTTATCGAAGCGGATTTGCGTCTGGCTTTCGCGAGAGAAACGTTGAAGTTCGTAGTCAACATTCGGCGTGATGTCTTCTTTCCGTTGGGCAAGGCCGGGTAAGGCAAAGCTCCACATATTAATACGGGCATAGAGATCTTCACGAAAACGTCCTTCTGCCACCCACTGGCGCATATCACGGTGGGTTCCGGCGATAAGTTGAAAATCGCTGTGAACTTCTTTATCGGAGCCAAACGGGAAAAAAGTTTTCTCTTCAATGGCTTTGAGCAGCATCGCCTGTTCATCCAGGCCTAGTTCGGCAATCTCGTCGAGGAAAAGGACGCCGCCATCGGCTTCACGCAGCAGGCCGCTGCGCGCCGACAGTGCGCCGGTAAAGGCTCCTTTCACATGGCCGAACAGCGTGGACATGGCGTTATCACCGCGCAGGGTCGCGCAGTTGACGGAAACCAGCTTGCCGGATACCTGATGGCGTGACTGCTTAAGCTGATAAATGCGGTTCGCGAGGAACGACTTGCCCGCGCCGGTGGGGCCGGTCAGCAGGATCGGGGCTGTTGAACGTAGCGCCACGCGTTCAATCTTGTCGATCAGACTGTTAAAGGTGGCATTTCGCGTCTCAATGCCCGCTTTCAGAAATGAGATTGACTGCTGCTGCTCGCGCTGAAAACGGTTGGTAAGGGTCGTGTAGCGGCTTAAATCCAGGTCGATAATTGAGTAAGTTCCGGCTGCTGTCTCCTCAGCAGAGGCTTCTTTTCTGGCAGGGCCAGTCTGCAAAAGGCTGGCGGGAAGATAGCGTGCTTCCGTCAGCAGGAACCAGCAGATCTGCGCCACATGCGTGCCGGTGGTGATGTGGACGAAATACTCTTCGCGATCGGTATCAAAAGTGTACTGGGTGGCGAAATCGAGAAACGCGGCATAAACCTCTTCGAAATCCCACGGGTCTTCAATGGTTACCGTGCTGGGACGCACCTCGGTGTGGGGGGAAACCAGCACAATATCTTCCGCCAGTTGCTGAGCCATGCCGAGATCTCGCGGTTGATGTAGCAGCTCCAGCCTGTCGACCGGGAAATCCGGCTGTTGGCACAGCCCGACGGTCGGTCGCCATTTGCGAAAGCGATTAGCCCGCTTTCCCCGTTTATCCATCACGGTGCCAAGCACCCCGATCACCACCTTCCGCTTCTTCATATTTATCCAGAAAGATAATTGTCGATATAGCAGGATAAGAAATGTTGAGCCGAACGGCAATGCATGAAAAGCGCGATAAATAAAAAGCATTAATTATCAATAAAATAAAAAAATAAAACGGCGATTTTTGTTTTTGGCACGCTTCTGGCAATACAGATAACGTCACGACGTTGAGCACACTGGGGGTTAAGGCCCCGTCGGCGCACCAGGAACGGCAAGGCTGTTTTCCGGGGGCGTTCCGTCAACCAATGACAGACAGAAGGGTTCGATTCCCGATTCATTCTCCCAATGAAAACTGGTTGTAAACATCAAAGTAAAAACGGGGATTGCGCAGTCAGCAATCCCAATGAAGGTCGCCGGTAATGGCGCCGGATCGCAGGCGAAAAGGCATTCCCCTGTGATTTCGTGCCTGCACCCGCGCCTGACTTTAAGGAATATAAAATGGCTAAAAAAATCACGATAAAAAAAGGTCAGTTAGGACTGGTAGCAAAAGCTGGCGATTATTACCGGGTACTGGAGGCGGGTGAACACCGTCTGGGTTGGTTCAATACTGACGACGTGCTGGTGGTGAGCCAGGATGGCAGCGAGGTGCCGGGTGCGCTGGCGGATTATCTGCGCCGCTTTCAGCCTGACTGGGTGGTACGTTACTGCCTGGCGGTCGACCTTACTGCGGATGAAATCGGGGTGTTATCGAACAACGGCGTATTGCAGGAAATTGTGCCGCCTTCGACTCGTCGTCTGTACTGGCAGCAGGATGCGGCGTTGACCCTGCAAAGAATCGATACCCGCGACGTGCGGGTGCCGGTGGACGTGATGAATGCTGCTCTGCAACCGCGTCGCAATGGCGCGCTAAAGGGGCGCGACGCGATGCTGGTGGTACAGGTACCTGCCTGGCACGTCGGGGTGGTGAAAATCGACGGAGAAATTCAGGCACTGTTACCGCCGGGACTGACGGCTTACTGGAAAATTAACCATCTGGTTGAGGCAGAGATAGTGGATACGCGCCTTCAGGTGGTGGAAGTGAGCGGGCAGGAGATCCTGACGAAGGACAAAGTTAACCTGCGCCTGAACCTGGCGGCTAACTGGCGCTACAGCGACGTGCTGCAGGCCTGCGGACAGCTTACGAAACCGCTGGAACATTTGTACCGCGAACTCCAGTTCGCACTGCGTGAGGCGGTCGGCACCCGCACGCTCGATGAGTTACTGGAAGATAAGCAGATCATTGATGAGGTGGTCAGCAAACAGGTGCAAGGCCGCCTGTCATCCTTTGGAATGGAAATTGCGTCGCTTGGGGTAAAAGATATTGTTTTACCTGGTGATATGAAAACGATTTTATCCCGTCTGGTAGAGGCCGAAAAATCGGCCCAGGCGAATGTTATTCGCCGACGTGAAGAAACGGCGGCGACACGATCGCTGTTAAACACCGCAAAGGTGATGGAGAACAACCCGGTGGCGCTGCGTTTAAAAGAGCTGGAAACCCTTGAAAGGGTCGCGGAGCGTATCGACAAAATTTCAGTATTTGGTGGCCTGGACCAGGTATTACACGGCCTTGTTAACCTGAAAGGATAACGCAATGCAACAGAATGATTTTGAATTACTGACGGCGTCAAACGGCGCCCCGATCAAAATGTGGACTCACGGCGTTCCCGTGGAGCCAGAGGCACAGGCGCAGTTACTGGATACTGCAAAGATGCCGTTTATTTTCAAACACCTTGCGGTGATGCCCGACGTTCATCTCGGTAAAGGCTCAACCATTGGCAGCGTGATTCCGACCAAAGGGGCAATTATTCCTGCGGCGGTTGGCGTGGATATTGGCTGCGGGATGATTGCCGTTCGCACGTCGCTGGTGGCCGGTGATTTGCCGGATAATCTCAGCGGTTTACGTAGCGCCATTGAACAGGCAGTACCGCATGGGAGAACCAATACCCGTTCTCGACGGGATAAAGGCGCGTGGGAAACGCCACCGAAAGAAGTGGACGATCGCTGGTGGGTGCTGGCCCCACGTTTTAAACAACTCACGGATAAATACCCGCAGTTGCTGAAAACCAACAACTACCAGCATCTGGGCACGCTGGGTACCGGAAACCACTTTATTGAAATTTGCCTCGATGAGCAGCAGCGCGTCTGGGTGATGTTGCACAGTGGCTCGCGCGGCGTAGGAAACGCCATCGGTAATGTGTTTATCGCCCTGGCACAGCAGGATATGCAGCATCACCTGGGACATCTGCCGGATAAAAATCTGGCCTATTTTCAGGAGGGGAGTCGTCACTATGAGGACTACATCGAGGCGGTGGAGTGGGCGCAGGATTTTGCCCGCCACAATCGGGAAGTGATGATGTCGCGCGTGCTGGCGGCGCTCTCTCGCGAAGTGACAAAGCCCTTTATTACGCAGCAGGAGGCGGTTAACTGCCATCACAACTATGTGCAGAAAGAGCATCACTTTGGGGAAGAGGTACTGATCACGCGCAAAGGTGCGGTGTCGGCGCAGAAAGGGCAGATGGGGATTATTCCGGGCTCAATGGGCGCAAAGAGCTTCATCGTGCGTGGCCTCGGCAACGAGCAAAGCTTCTGTTCCTGCAGCCACGGCGCCGGGCGAGTGATGAGCCGAACGGCGGCCAAAAAACGCTATACCCTTAGCGACCATATTCAGGCGACCTCTCACGTAGAGTGTCGCAAAGACAATGAGGTGATCGATGAAACGCCGATGGCCTATAAAGACATTGATGCCGTGATGGCCGCGCAATCGTCGCTGGTGGAGATCGTTCACACCCTGCGTCAGGTAGTGTGTGTAAAAGGATAAAAAATGAGCAACAACGATGTTGATAGCGCGATGCGCGCACGTGTCTGCGCGCAACTTCGCGATATAGAGCAGCGCTATAACGTGCGCGTGCTCTACGCCTGTGAATCGGGCAGCCGGGGATGGGGTTTTGCCTCACCGGATAGCGATTATGATGTGCGGTTTTTGTACGTTCACCGCCCAGAATGGTATCTGCGCGTCGAATCCCAGCGGGATGTGATCGAGCTGCCGATAGATGATGAACTGGACGTTTGTGGCTGGGAATGGCGCAAGGCACTGGGCCTGCTGAAGGGGGCAAACCCGACGCTTATCGAGTGGCTGGATTCCCCTGTTGTTTATCAGGAGGATGAGACGGTAGTGGCCGAGTTGCGCGCGCTAATACCTGCGTGGTTTTCGCCATTGCGCGCCCGCTGGCATTACTACTCAATGGCCCGAAAAAACTTCCGTGGATATTTACAGGGGGAAACGGTTCGGCTGAAAAAGTACTTTTATGTTCTGCGACCTTTGCTGGCGGCGCGGTGGGTAGAAGCGGGGAAAGGCGTTCCACCGATGCGTTTTGCCGAACTGCTTGCCGGGAGCGAACTGTGTGCGCCGTTACGTGCGGAAATCGATGGATTACTGGAAATAAAACAGCGCGCAGGTGAAGCGGAATATGGTCCTAAACGGCCCTTACTCCACGCTTTTTTGCAAAGTGAGCTGGTGAGAGGAGAAGTGCCGCCTGTACTACCCGACAGCAGAGAAGGAAATTTAAAAGATCTGGATTCGCTGCTGATGAGAACAGTAATGAAAAGCTAAAGAATGGCCCGGTAGTGAAAACGCCCGGGCCATTCTTGCGCTTATTCAAACAAATTCTGATGAAGTTTCTGCACCACCTGCTCGGCCTGATCGGCTGGCACCAGGAAGCAGAGGTTATAGCTGGACGCACCGTAGCAAATCATGCGGATGTTGAACGGGTCGAGCACGCCAAACACCTCTTTGCCCACGCCGCAGGCGCGGGACAGCTTGTTGCCGATGATAGCAACCAGCGCCAGGTCTTCTTCGACTTCCACGCGGCACAGCTCGGACAGCTCAATCAGCAGCGACTGCGTCAGCAGGGTATCGCCGGTTGATGTGGAGCCGGTGGTGTCCAGCGTCAGCGCAATGCTCACTTCAGAGGTGGTGATCAGATCCACGGAGATGTTGTGGCGTGCCAGAATACCAAACACTTCCGCCAGGAAACCGCGGGAGTGCAGCATATTGTGGCTGTGGAGCGTCACCAGCGTCTGGCGACGGCGCAGGGCCAGGGCGCGGAACAGCGGCGGGTTTTCCGTTTTCTTGCAGACCAGCGTGCCGCCCGCTTTTGGATCTTTACTGGAGCCGACGAAGACCGGAATATCGCTGCGTACGGCAGGCAGCAGCGTGGCCGGGTGCAGCACTTTCGCGCCGAAGGTGGCCATTTCCGCCGCTTCTTCAAACGCGATCACATCAATACGTTTCGCCGCGGAAACAACGCGCGGGTCGGTGGTGTAAATGCCCGGAACGTCAGTCCAGATATCGACGCGCGTAGCATGCAGGGCCTCGCCCAGCAGCGCGGCGGTATAGTCGCTGCCGCCACGGCCAAGCGTGGTGGTGCGGCCCTTTGCTTCGCTGCCGATAAAGCCCTGAGTGATCACGATGCCGTCTGCCAGGCGCGGGGCCAGCTGCTGATTGGTCAGCTCCGCCAGCGCTTCAACGTCCGGCTCGGCGCGGCCAAAGCGGTCGCTGGTACGCATGATTTTGCGTACGTCAAACCACTGCGCCTGAACGTTACGCTCGCGCATGATTTCCACAAATAGCAGGGTGGACATCAGCTCACCGTGGCTGACCAGCTCATCGGTCAGGGCGGTGGAGGTGGCCAGAGAGGCCGCTTCTGCCAGCGTGGTGATGTTTTCCAGCAGGCGTTCCACTTCCTCGCGGATGACGTTCGGGTTCTGCAGACGCTCAAGGATGTCGAACTGAATTTTGCGCAGTGCATCCAGCTTCACGAAACGTTCTGTCGCTTCCAGCCCTTCAGACAGAGAAACCAGCAGGTTCGTCACGCCGGCAGATGCAGAGAGCACCACCAGGCGGGTATTCGGATCGGCCAGCACCACATCGGCGCTGCGGTTCATGGCATCGTAATCGGCCACACTGGTGCCGCCAAACTTGGCGACCACAAAACTCGTCATAACAACCTCGTGTCAGGGAATGAATAAGCGACCATGGCACAAGAATGAAACGAAAACAGGTGCAGGCGCAAAATACGGCCCTATAAATAAAATGTGGGGGAGGTCCTGTCAATGCTGGGATTATGCGGATTTTTTATGGGGGGGTACCCCTGAGAAACAGGACTTATAACAGGGCCAGATTTTATGCTTCGTTTTAGGGCATTTTGACCGACATTTCTCCGCTCCAGGAGGGCGCTTCAGCAGCTATACTTTTCGGGTCTTTTCACCTGTGTTTGATGCAGGCCAGGGCAATGGCATAAAAACCATCACAATTTTTATTTGCAGGCGCTACAATCGACCGCAGTCACAATTCTCAAATCAGAAGAGTATTGCTAATGAAAAACATCAACCCAACGCAGACCGCTGCCTGGCAGGCACTCCAGAAACATTTTGATGAAATGAAAGACGTCACCATCGCGGACCTGTTCGCGAAAGATGCCGATCGTTTCAACAAGTTCTCCGCGACCTTCGACGACCTGATGCTGGTGGATTTCTCTAAAAACCGCATTACCGAAGAGACGCTGGCAAAACTGCAGGATCTGGCGAAAGAGACCGAACTGGCGGACGCCATCAAATCCATGTTCTCCGGTGAGAAGATCAACCGCACCGAAGACCGTGCCGTGCTGCACGTAGCCCTGCGTAACCGTAGCAATACCCCAATCATCGTTGACGGCAAAGACGTCATGCCGGAAGTGAACGCGGTGCTGGAAAAGATGAAAACCTTCTCCGAAGCGATCATCTCCGGAAGCTGGAAAGGCTACACCGGCAAACCGATCACCGACGTGGTTAACATCGGTATCGGCGGTTCTGACCTCGGTCCGTTCATGGTGACCGAAGCGCTGCGCCCGTACAAAAACCACCTGAATATGCACTTTGTGTCTAACGTCGATGGTACCCACATCGCCGAAGTGCTGAAGAACGTGAACCCGGAAACCACCCTGTTCCTGGTTGCGTCGAAAACCTTCACCACTCAGGAAACCATGACCAACGCCCACAGCGCGCGCGACTGGTTCCTGAAAACCGCGGGCGACAACAAGCACGTGGCGAAACACTTCGCTGCGCTGTCCACCAACGGTAAAGCCGTCAGCGAGTTCGGTATCGACACCGCGAACATGTTCGAATTCTGGGACTGGGTCGGTGGCCGCTACTCTCTGTGGTCTGCAATCGGTCTGTCTATCATCCTGTCCGTGGGCTTCGACAACTTCGTTGAGCTGCTCTCCGGCGCGCATGCGATGGACAAACACTTCTCCACCACCGCACCAGAGAAAAACCTGCCGGTGCTGCTGGCGCTGATCGGTATCTGGTACAACAACTTCTTTGGCGCTGAAACCGAAGCGATCCTGCCGTATGACCAGTACATGCACCGCTTTGCTGCTTACTTCCAGCAGGGCAACATGGAATCCAACGGTAAATACGTGGACCGTAACGGCAACGCGGTGGATTACCAGACTGGCCCAATCATCTGGGGCGAGCCGGGCACTAACGGTCAGCACGCGTTCTATCAGCTGATTCACCAGGGCACCAAAATGGTACCGTGCGATTTCATCGCCCCGGCTATCACCCATAATCCGCTGTCCGACCACCATCCGAAGCTGCTGTCCAACTTCTTCGCCCAGACCGAAGCGCTGGCGTTCGGTAAATCCCGCGAGGTGGTTGAGCAGGAATACCGCGACCAGGGTAAAGATCCGGCAACGCTGGAGCACGTGGTGCCGTTCAAAGTGTTCGAAGGCAACCGTCCAACCAACTCCATCCTGCTGCGCGAAATCACGCCGTTCAGCCTTGGCGCGCTGATTGTCCTGTACGAGCACAAAATCTTCACGCAGGGCGCGATCCTGAACATCTTCACCTTTGACCAGTGGGGCGTTGAGCTGGGTAAACAGCTGGCAAACCGTATTCTGCCAGAGCTGGGTGACGATAACGCGATTACCAGCCATGACAGCTCGACCAATGGGTTGATCAACCGTTATAAAGCATGGCGTGCGTAATTAAAACGCCATGAAAACGTGCCGGCTTAATGCCGGCATTTTTTTATCAGATAATTCCTGATGTCTGTTAGTTAACGCAAATTCTGGTTCTGAGTTTAATCTGAAAAAGACGTTTAACCCGTTAATTGCTGCGGTTTATTTTAAGAAAATACGCATAAGGAACTTAATATATTAATAATGTAAGTTATTGTTTTATAGCTATTTAATATTTTCCCTCTTTGTCTTTCATTTCGGTTTTATCCATTAGTCTGAAAACCCACCCTCTATTTCCCCTTACGGCAAACCCACGGCATGAGTTGTGTATACTCGATTCCGCCTGAAATTCTTTTCGGGCAAATCTCCATTCATTCATTGAAGGGAAATTGTTATGAAGAAAGTACTGTATGGCATTTTTGCCATATCTGCGCTTGCGGCGACATCTGTTTATGCAGCTCCGGTTCAGGTCGGGGAAGCGGCAGGGTCGGCTGCGACGTCTGCGTCTGCGGGGAGTTCTACCGCAGCCAGCGCCAGCACCGTAAGTTCAGCCGTGGGTGTCGCGCTGGCGGCAACCGGTGGCGGTGATGGCTCCAACACCGGAACCACGACCACCACGACAACCAGCACCCAGTAATAGCGGGTGTTTTAATCATAACCACACTTCGGTGTGGTTATTTCGCCCCTTCGGAGAAGAGTCGTGAAGCGACCAGCAATCATTCTGATTTGCCTGCTGCTGCAGGCATGCTCGGCCACCACTAAAGGGCTGGGAAACTCACTGTGGGAAAGCCTGTTCGGCACACCGGGCGTGCATCTGACCGATGACGAACTTCAGAACATGCCCTATGCCAGTCAGTACATGCAGCTTAACGATGGCCCGCAACTGTTTGTGGTGCTCGCTTTCGATGAAAACGGGCAGCAGAAATGGGTGACGCAGGATCAGGCCACCATCGTGACGCAGCATGGTCGTATCGTGAAAACCCTCTTGGGCGGCGATAACCTGCTGGAGGTGAATAATCTCGCTGACGACCCGCTGATCAAGCCGAACCAGATCGCCAACGGCGCGGGCTGGACGCGCACGATGGGCTGGACCGAACACAAGCAGGTGCGTTACGCCACGGCACGCTCGACCTTCCGCTGGGACGGCACCGACAGCGTGAAGGTCGGCAGCGACGAAACGCAGGTTCGCGTGCTGGATGAAGAGGTCACCACCGACCAGGCCACCTGGCACAACCGCTTCTGGATCGACGAGGAAGGGCAGATCCGCCAGTCCTTACAGTATCTCGGTGCCGGATTCTTCCCGGTCAAAACCACCCTGATCAAGGCGGCGAAATCATGAAAACGCTCATTCACGCTGCGCTTATCGCCAGTTTTGCCGCGCCGCTGGCATGGTCCGCGGGAACGGTAAAGGTCTACACGCCGGACAGTGAAAAACCTAAAACCTTAACCCACGCCGAACATCTGCTCGATCTCGTCGGACAGCCAAGGCTTGCCAACAGCTGGTGGCCAGGCGCGGTCATCGCTGAACGGCAGAAGACCGTGGAAGCGGAACAGCAGCACAAGGCGCTTCTTGCCAGGCTAACGGGACTCGCGGAACAGGAAGACGGCGACGACGCGGCGGCCATTAACAGCGTCCGTCAGCAGCTGCAGGCACTGAAGGTGACGGGCCGACAGAACGTCAATCTTGACCCGGATGAGGTGCGTGTCACGGAAAACGGCAACCCGACCCTGGAAGGGGACTATACGCTCTGGCTTCCGGCGAAGCCGACGACGGTGACCGTGATGGGGCTGATCGGCAGCCCGGGTAACAAGCCCTTTACCCCCGGCCGCGACGTGGCGAGCTACCTCGACGAGCAGAGTCTGCTGAGCGGTGCGGATAACAGCTACGCCTGGGTGGTTTACCCTGACGGCCACACGCAAAAAACCCCCGTTGCTTACTGGAATAAACGCCATATCGAACCCATGCCGGGCAGCATTATTTTTGTCGGTTTTGCCGACCATTTCTGGACGAAGGCGTATGACGGGCTTAACGCCGATATCCTTCACTCCCTGATTCAGCGGATACCGGAATAATGAAAAGAACCTATCTCTACAGCATGCTGGCGCTCTGCGTGAGTGCCGCCTGCCATGCAGAAACGTATCCGGCACCCATAGGCCCGTCTCAGTCAGACTTCGGCGGCGTCGGTTTACTGCAAACGCCCACCGCGCGTATGGCGCGCGAAGGGGAAATTAGCCTTAACTACCGTGATAACGACCAGTATCGTTACTACTCGGCGTCGGTGCAGCTGTTCCCGTGGCTTGAAACCACGCTGCGCTATACCGACGTCCGTACGAAACAATACAGCAGCGTCGAGGCGTTCTCAGGCGATCAGACCTACAAAGATAAAGCCTTCGACGTCAAGCTGCGCCTGTGGGAAGAGAGCTACTGGATGCCGCAGGTCTCCGTGGGCGCCAAAGATATTGGCGGTACCGGCCTGTTTGATGCGGAATACATCGTGGCCAGCAAGGCCTGGGGGCCGTTCGACTTCTCGCTCGGTCTGGGATGGGGCTATCTCGGCACCAGCGGCAACGTGAAAAACCCGTTTTGCTCCTACAGCGATAAATACTGCTACCGCGATAACAGCTATCAGAAAGCGGGCTCCATCAACGGCGACCAGATGTTCCACGGCCCGGCCTCGCTGTTTGGCGGCGTGGAGTATCAGACGCCCTGGCAGCCATTGCGCCTGAAGCTGGAGTACGAGGGGAATGACTACTCGCAGGACTTCGCCGGGAAGATTGAGCAGAAGAGCAAGTTTAACGTCGGCGCCATTTATCGCGTCACCGATTGGGCCGACGTTAACCTCAGCTACGAGCGCGGCAATACGGTGATGTTTGGCTTTACGCTGCGCACCAACTTCAACGACATGCGGCCGCACTACAACGACAACGCACGGCCTGCATACCAGCCGGAGCCGCAGGATGCGATTCTGCAGCACTCCGTGGTGGCAAACCAGCTGACGCTGCTGAAATACAATGCCGGTCTGGCGGATCCAAAAATTCAGGTGAAAGGCGATACGCTTTACGTCACCGGCGAGCAGGTGAAATACCGCGACTCGCGGGAGGGGATCGAGCGCGCCAACCGGATCGTCATGAACGATCTCCCGGACGGGATCCGTACGATCCGCGTGACGGAGAACCGTCTCAACCTGCCGCAGGTGACGACGGAAACGGACGTTGCCAGCCTGAAGCGCCATCTGGAAGGCGAACCGCTCGGACATGAAACCGAGCTGGTGCAAAAACGCGTTGAGCCGATCGTGCCGGAGACCACCGAGCAGGGCTGGTATATCGACAAGTCGCGCTTCGATTTCCATATCGATCCGGTGTTGAACCAGTCCGTCGGCGGGCCGGAAAACTTCTACATGTATCAGCTGGGCGTCATGGCGACGGCGGATCTGTGGCTGACCGACCACCTGCTGACCACCGGCAGCCTGTTCGGCAACATCGCCAACAACTACGACAAGTTCAACTACACCAACCCGCCAAAAGACTCGACGCTGCCGCGCGTGCGTACCCGCGTGCGTGAGTACGTACAGAACGATGCCTACGTGAACAACCTGCAGGCCAACTACTTCCAGTACTTCGGTAACGGCTTCTACGGTCAGGTGTACGGCGGGTATCTGGAAACCATGTACGGCGGTGCGGGGGCAGAAGTGCTTTATCGTCCTGTCGACAGCAACTGGGCGTTCGGGATTGATGCCAACTACGTCAAACAGCGTGACTGGCGCAGCGCCCAGGACATGATGAAGTTCACCGACTACAGCGTTAAAACCGGTCACCTGACCGCCTACTGGACGCCGTCGTTCGCGCCTGACGTGCTGGTGAAAGCCAGCGTCGGTCAGTACCTGGCGGGCGATAAGGGCGGCACGCTGGATATCTCCAAACACTTCGACAGCGGCGTCGTGGTGGGCGGCTACGCCACCATTACCAACGTCTCGCCGGACGAATATGGGGAAGGGGACTTCACCAAAGGGGTTTACGTGTCGATTCCGCTGGATCTGTTCTCATCCGGTCCAACCCGTAGCCGCGCGGCCATCGGCTGGACGCCGCTGACGCGTGACGGCGGTCAGCAGCTTGGACGTAAGTTCCAGCTGTACGACATGACCAGCGATAAGAACATTAACTTCCGCTGATGCTTCACGCCGGGCGGCACTGCGTTTGCCCTGCCTACGGTTTTTGTAGGCCGGGTAAGCGCAGCGCCACCGGGCGAATGCGCCAAACATAAACAAAAAATATAGATCCCCGTCACATTTTTGCGTTATACAGAAACCTCGCCCTGGAGAATGAGGTGCTGTATGACATCCCTGACTCGCCCGCGCGTTGAGTTTATCTCAACTGTCCTCCAGACCGTGCTGAACCTCGGTCTGCTGAGCCTTGGCCTGATCCTGGTCGTCTTTTTGGGTAAGGAGACGGTGCATCTGGCGGATGTGCTGTTCGCCCCTGAACAAACCAGCAAATATGCGCTGGTGGAAGGCCTGGTGGTCTACTTTCTCTACTTTGAATTTATCGCCCTGATTGTGAAGTATTTTCAGTCCGGCTTTCACTTCCCGCTGCGTTATTTTGTCTACATTGGGATCACCGCGATTGTGCGGCTGATCATCGTCGATCATAAATCCCCGCTCGATGTGCTGATCTACTCGGCGGCGATCCTGCTGCTGGTGATCACCCTCTGGCTGTGTAACTCGAAGCGGCTGAAACGCGAATAAAAAAATGGCGGCCCGGAGGCCGCCTAACAACAGTCACAAGTTGGGTCAATACAATACGTCTAAAGTTGAGGGTTGCAGTGGCATAACAAAATGAAACTTAACCTTTCACACCGCCCGCCGTCAGGCCGTTCACCAGCCAGCGCTGCGCCAGCAGGAACACCACGGTAATCGGGATGGCAGAGAGTACGGCCGCCGCGGCAAAGTCGCCCCACAGGTAGTTTTGCGGGTTGAGGTATTGCTGCATCCCTACGGCCAGGGTGTAGCTGTTCACATCACGCAGTAACAGTGAGGCAACCGGTACTTCGGTGATCGCAGCGATAAACGACAGGATAAACACTACCGCCAGAATCGGCACCGACAGCGGCAGCAGCACCAGGCGGAACGCCTGCCATGGGGT
The DNA here is from genome assembly GCF_049238285.1 of Enterobacter cloacae complex sp. IR53041. Classification (NCBI taxonomy): domain Bacteria; kingdom Pseudomonadati; phylum Pseudomonadota; class Gammaproteobacteria; order Enterobacterales; family Enterobacteriaceae; genus Enterobacter; species Enterobacter cloacae complex sp. IR53041. The sequence goes on from NZ_JBMKHB010000014.1 coordinate 29,238, forward strand.
CGCGCCATCCAGCGCGGCCGCTTCTTCCAGCGAACCGTCGATGGTTTCGAAATAGCCTTTAATGGTCCACACATGCAGTGCGATACCGCCAAGGTAGGCGAAGATCACGCCGCCGTGGGTGTTCAGACCGATAAACGGAATGTACTGGCCCAGGCGGTCAAACAGGGCATACAGCGCCACCAGCGACAGCACCGCCGGGAACATCTGGAAAATCAGCATCCCTTTCAGCAGCGTCGCTTTGCCCGGGAAACGCATGCGGGCAAAGGCGTAAGCGCAGGTGGTGGACAGCGCCACGATACCGATCGCAGTAATGCCTGCGATTTTCACCGAGTTCCACAGCCACAGCAGCACCGGGAACGGCGGCGGCGTGACGCGGCCATCCGCGTGTTCCACGCTGAAGCCCAGCGCGAGCTTCCAGTGCTCCCAGGAGATTTCGTCCGGGATCAGGCTCCCGGTGGCGAAGTTACCCGAACGCAGGGAGATGGCGATAACCATCAGCAGCGGGAACATGATCGCCGCGATAAAAATCAGCAGGCCCAGGTGCGTCGCCAGGAGGCGCAGTTTCTGAGATTTGGGTTGTACCATAGCCATGTTCAGTGCCCTCCTTAGTCAAATTTCATACGCGTGGCTTTCAGGTTCACAATCGCCAGGGCGCCCACCAGCAGGAAGATCAGGGTGGCAATCGCTGCCGCCAGACCGAAGTCCTGACCGCCGCCGCCTTCGAAGGCGATACGGTAGGTGTAGCTCACGAGCAGGTCGGTATAGCCTGCCGGCGTGGTGGTGCCAAGACGGTCCGGGCCGCCGTTGGTCAACAGCTGAATCAGCACGAAGTTGTTAAAGTTAAAGGCGAAGCTGGCAATCATCAGCGGGGTGAGCGGCTTGATGAGCAGCGGCAGCGTAATCTTAAAGAAGTTCTGGAACGGACCCGCGCCGTCCATCGCCGAAGCTTCGTACAAGTCATCCGGGATGGCCTTCAGCAGCCCCATGCACAGGATCATCATGTACGGATAGCCCAGCCAGGTGTTCACGATGATGATCATCGAGCGGGCGGTGGTCGGGTCGCTGAACCAGGCCGGTTTGATGCCGAACAGCGCGCTCAGCATCATGTTGATTTCACCGAAGCTCTGGTTAAACAGCCCTTTGAAAATCAGAATCGAGATAAACGACGGCACGGCATACGGCAGAATCAGCAGCACGCGGTAGATCGCTTTGCCCTTCAGGGATTCCCACTGGACAAGACAGGCCAGCACCATGCCCACGGCCACGGTGAGGATCACGGTCAGTACGGAGAAGACCACCGTCCAGACGAAGATGGCGAAGAACGGTTTCTGAATGCCTTCGTCGGTAAACACGCGGGTAAAGTTGTCCCAGCCGATGGTGACGGTGTAGCCCGGGCTGAGCTTGTCATCACCCCATTTGCCGTCGGCAGTAATGGACTGATAGAAACCAATGTCGTTATTCGGACGGTACTTCACGCCGCTCTGGTTGTTGGTCAGCGTGCCGTCATCCCCCAGGGTATAGAGCGGTTGGGTGCCGGAGAACTGGCGCAGCGAGCTCATGATCACTTTGCTGTCGTCTGGCAGCACGGCGGTGAGCTGGGTCAGCGCCTGACGGTTTTGGGTGATGACGCGCAGGTTGGCACGTTCACCTTCCGGCAGAGCCTGGGCCTCTTTTAAGGCCAGCTTCTGCTCGCCGCCAAATTTGAAGGCGTCAGAGACATAGTATTTCCCGCTTGCTTCGTCAGTAAGCGCTAACTTCCATTCGTTGCCTGCGGGATAAAGGCCGAAGTTAAAGGTCTTGCCTGCCTGGTATGAGCGGTCCAGCAGGACCTGCTGCGCGCGTTCCTGCGCAAGCTGGTTGGTGCTGCTGTAGTTGGTAAACGCAATGGCGACGGTACAAATCAACGGGAACAGGACAAACAGCCCCATCCCGGCCACGCCCGGGTAGACATAGCGCCAGGCATAGGCTTTACGGTTGGCGAAAATATACAGGCCAGCAGAGCTTAAAATCAGCGTCATGATGGCGAACAGATATTCCCCTTGTACGTACATTAAAACAACAAGGTAACCCACCAGCAGACACAGCAGACCGATCGCTGACCATTTCAGCGCGTCGCTTTGCCACCAGCGTTTCTTTTTAATGACATCCATGGGGTTCTTCCTCTACAACGGTGGAATCTTATCGTCAGGTGGCGCTGCGCTTACCTGACCTACGGATCGTGCCGTAGTCGTAGGGCGGGTAAGCGCACGCGCTACCCGCCGTTTTTCAGACTTACTTAGTAATACGACCCTGAGCATCTTTCAGTGCGGCATCGACAGTCTGACGACCGCTTGCAGCGTTGATAACCGCGGTACGGGTGGCGTACCAGAATGCGGCCATCTGTGGGATGTTCGGCATGATTTCGCCTTTCTGGGCGTTATCCATGGTGGCCGCGATACGTGGGTCTTTCGCCAGCTGATCCTGGAAGGATTTCAGCGCAACGGCACCCAGCGGTTTGTCCTTGTTCACTTCATCCAGACCCTGATCGGTCAGCAGGTAGTTTTCCAGGAACTCTTTCGCCAGCTCTTTGTTCGGGCTGGCGGCGTTGATGCCTGCGCTCAGCACGCCAACGAACGGTTTAGACGGCTTGCCTTTGAAGGTTGGCAGCAGCGTCACGCCGTAGTTGACTTTGCTCTTGTCGATGTTGGTCCAGGCCCACGGACCGTTGATGGTCATCGCGGTTTCGCCTTTGTTGAACGCCGCTTCCGCGATGGAGTAATCGGTATCCGCGTTCATGTGTTTGTTCTTGATCAGGTCGACCAGGAAGGTCAGGCCCGCTTTCGCGCCCGCGCTGTCGACGCCCACGTCTTTCACGTCGTATTTGCCGTTTTCAAACTTGAACGCGTAACCGCCGTCGGCAGCAATCAGCGGCCAGGTGAAGTACGGCTCTTGCAGGTTGAACATCAGGGCAGATTTACCTTTCGCCTTCAGCTCTTTATCCAGTTTCGGGATCTCTTCCCAGGTTTTCGGTGGGTTAGGGACCAGGTCTTTGTTGTAAATCAGAGACAGGGCTTCAACCGCGACAGGGTAAGCGATCAGCTTGCCGTTATAGCGAACGGCGTCCCAGGTGAACGGGAACAGTTTGTCCTGGAAAGCTTTGTCCGGGGTGACTTCAGCCAGCAGGCCAGACTGTGCGTAACCGCCAAAACGGTCATGCGCCCAGAAGATGATGTCCGGGCCGTCGCCGGTTGCCGCAACCTGCGGGAATTTCTCTTCCAGTTTGTCCGGGTGCTCTACGGTCACTTTGATGCCGGTGTCTTTCTCGAATTTTTTGCCCACTTCGGCCAGGCCGTTATAGCCCTTGTCGCCGTTAATCCAGATAACCAGCTTGCCTTCTTCAATTTTGGCGAGCGCCGGTGCGGAAATCATCATTGCTGCAAGGGCGGACAATGCGAAAACGCGTGCGCCAGTCTTGATATTCATATCTGCCATCCTTTTTGGTGATGTCTCGTGGTATGACTTCAGTGGTTCAACGTGACTCAGTCTCCTTATTTGACATCCTCTTTCCATCCTCCCAACCCCTACGCCCCACCCCCCGTTTGTGTGATCTCCGTTGCATAAATTTAAGTTATGAGTGCTGGCGCACATAAAAACGCACTGAATTTTGCAGGCGGCTTCACGAATTTTGCCTCAGCCCGCCCACGCCGGTCGCAGAGCCTGCTCTCTCATCCTCCCGCCTCCTCCCCCATAAAAAAGCCGGGGGGTGGAGGATTCGTGAAAGTAATGGATCCCCCATAGTCACCTTATCTTGAATGTTTCTGTCGGTGACAGGTTGTAACGAAGGGAGAAGGGCATGGCGAGCGTACAGCTGCGTAATGTAACGAAAGCCTGGGGTGACGTTGTGGTGTCGAAAGACATCAATCTGGACATCCACGAAGGTGAATTCGTGGTATTTGTCGGCCCATCAGGCTGCGGTAAATCAACCCTGCTGCGTATGATTGCCGGTCTTGAAACCATCACCAGCGGCGACTTGCTGATCGGTGATACCCGAATGAATGACATCCCGCCTGCCGAACGTGGCGTAGGCATGGTGTTCCAGTCTTATGCACTCTATCCCCATCTTTCCGTCGCCGAGAACATGTCCTTTGGTCTGAAGCTGGCCGGCGCGAAGAAAGAGGTGATTAACCAGCGCGTGACGCAGGTGGCGGAAGTATTACAGCTGGCGCACCTGCTGGAGCGTAAACCGAAAGCGCTTTCCGGCGGTCAGCGTCAGCGTGTGGCGATTGGCCGTACCCTGGTCGCCGAGCCGCGCGTCTTCCTGCTCGACGAACCGCTTTCCAACCTGGATGCCGCCCTGCGCGTCCAGATGCGTATCGAAATCTCCCGTCTGCACAAGCGTCTTGGCCGCACGATGATTTACGTCACCCACGATCAGGTCGAAGCGATGACCCTCGCCGACAAAATTGTGGTGCTGGATGCCGGCCGCGTGGCGCAGGTGGGCAAACCGCTGGAGCTGTATCACTACCCGGCAGACCGCTTTGTTGCGGGCTTCATTGGCTCGCCAAAGATGAACTTCCTGCCCGTCAAAGTGACCGCGACAGCCATTGAACAGGTACAGGTGGAGCTGCCAAACCGTCAGCAGGTCTGGCTGCCGGTCGACAGCGCCAACGTACAGGTGGGGGCAAACATGTCCCTCGGTATTCGTCCTGAGCATTTACTGCCGAGCCACATCGCCGATGTGACGCTGGAAGGTGAAGTTCAGGTCGTCGAACAGCTTGGTCACGAAACACAGATTCATATCCAGATCCCCGCCATCCGTCAGAACCTGGTCTACCGCCAGAACGACGTGGTGTTGGTAGAAGAGGGTGCCACATTCGCTATCGGCTTGCCGCCAGAGCGTTGCCATCTGTTCCGTGAGGATGGCACTGCATGTCGTCGGTTGCACAAAGAGCCAGGCGTTTAAGCAATCCCAAAAGAAGACACGAAACCGACAGGTGAAGTGTTCAAAGAAAAGCAATGATCTCAGGAGATAGAATGATGATTACTCTGCGCAAACTTCCTCTGGCAGTTGCCGTCGCAGCGGGCGTAATGTCTGCTCAGGCAATGGCCGTGGATTTCCATGGTTATGCTCGTTCCGGTATCGGCTGGACGGGGAGTGGCGGCGAACAACAGTGCTTCCAGGCAACCGGTGCTCAAAGTAAATACCGTCTGGGTAACGAATGTGAAACCTATGCGGAACTGAAGCTGGGCCAGGAAGTGTGGAAAGAAGGCGACAAGAGCTTCTACTTCGACACCAACGTAGCGTACTCCGTGGCGCAACAGAACGACTGGGAAGCCACTGATCCGGCGTTCCGTGAAGCCAACGTGCAGGGTAAAAACCTGATTGAGTGGCTGCCAGGTTCCACCATCTGGGCCGGTAAGCGCTTCTATCAGCGTCATGACGTCCACATGATCGACTTCTACTACTGGGATATTTCAGGTCCTGGTGCGGGTATCGAAAACGTCGATCTAGGCTTCGGTAAACTGTCTCTGGCCGCGACCCGTTCTCAGGAAGCGGGTGGCTCATACATCTTCACCAGCAACGATATCTATCATAACTTCAAAGACACCGCTAACGACGTCTTCGATGTGCGTTTAGCGCAGATGGAAATCAACCCGGGCGGTACGCTGGAGCTGGGTGTTGACTATGGCCGAGCTAACAAAACTGACGGTTACAGCTTCGCTGACGGCGCATCTAAAGATGGCTGGATGTTCACCGCTGAACATACCCAGAGCATGCTGAAAGGCTACAACAAGTTTGTTGTCCAGTACGCTACCGATGCAATGACCACTCAGGGCAAAGGTATTCCGCAGGGTTCGTTCACCGGCAACAACTATGACAAAGACGCTGAAATTGGTGTTGTAGACAACAAGATCAACAACAACGGCTCTCTGGTTCGTATTCTTGACCACGGTGCGATCTCTTTGGGTGACAGCTGGGATCTGATGTACGTCGGTATGTATCAGGATATCGATCGTGACGACAACAACGGTACGACCTGGTACACCGTGGGTGTGCGCCCAATGTATAAATGGACGCCAATCATGAGCACCTTGCTTGAAGTGGGCTACGACAACGTTAAGTCGCAGAAAACTGACGATACCAACAACCAGTACAAAATTACCCTTGCACAGCAATGGCAGGCCGGTAACAGCATCTGGTCTCGTCCAGCGATCCGTGTCTTCGCAACTTACGCGAAGTGGGATGAGAAATGGGGTTATGACAACGGCATTGCAAAAAGCGATACCAAAGCCACAACCTACAGCCGTGGTGACAACGATGAGTGGTCCTTCGGCGCCCAGATGGAAATCTGGTGGTAATCCCGTCTTAATCTGACGTAATGACCAAACTGAGGGGCGCAAGCCCCTCAATCCTTGGGACGGCGCGCTATTGCCTGGCTACCGCTGACCTGTGCATTTTGAGGTGATAACAATGAAAATGAACAAAACTCTCCTTGCCCTTTGTTTATCCGCAGGGTTGCTGGCGAGCGCGCCTGCTGTAACGCTCGCTAATGTGAATTTCGTTCCGCAAAACACAACATCCGCGCCGGCCATTCCGGCAGCTGCGTTGCAACAGCTGGTCTGGACGCCTGTCGATCAATCTAAAGCCCAAACGACCCAGCTCTCGACGGGTGGGCAACCGCTTAATGTTCCGGGTATTAGTGGTCCGGTGGTCGCGTACAGCGTGCCCGCTAACATTGGCGAACTGACGTTAACGCTCTCCAGTGAAGTCAATAAACAGACCAGCGTCTTTGCGCCGAACGTGCTGATTCTTGACCAGAACATGACGCCTTCTGCGTTCTTCCCGAGCGAATATTTTACCTATCAGGAACCGGGCGTCATGAGCGCCGATCGCCTGGAAGGGGTAATGCGCCTGACGCCTGCGCTGGGTCAGCAGAAAATTTATGTACTCGTCTTCACCACGGAAAAAGATTTGCAGCAAACCACCACGCTGCTTGATCCTGCGAAGGCCTATGCCAAAGGCGTAGGTAACGCCGCACCGGATATCCCGGATCCGATCGCCCGCCACACCACTGACGGTCTTGTGAAGCTGAAAGTGTCGACCAGCAGTGCGTCCAGCGTCCTGGTCGGCCCGCTGTTTGGCTCCTCCGGTACCGGCCCTGTCACCGTGGGCAACACCGCTGCGCCTGCCTATACCGCACCCGCTGCCACGGCAGCCGCACCGGTAGCGACCGCAGCGCCGGCCCCGGCGAAGAAAGCGGAGCCGGTACTGAACGACACCGAAGAATACTTCAACAATGCCATCAAGCAGGCAGTGAAGCGCGGCGATGTCGATAAAGCGCTGAAGCTGCTTGATGAAGCCGAACGTTTAGGTTCAACCACTGCCCGTTCCACCTTTATCAGCAGTGTAAAAGGCAAGGGGTAACCGTTTCCCCACAATGCTGATTTGTTAGTCGTTTGGTGCGCCTGAGTGGGCGCACTTTTTTTCGTCTCCGCCGGGCTGTTGCACTCTTGTTGCGATCGTGATCGTTAAATAACGTTTGGCCCCCCTCAATCCGCGTTTCTGCGATACAATGCCTGTACGTTATGTATCGGAGAGTCTGGCATGTCACACCCTGCGCTAACGCAACTGCGTGCGCTGCGCTATTTCGACCAAATACCTGCGCTTGATCCGCAGCAGCTGGACTGGCTGTTGCTGGAAGATTCCATGACAAAACGTTTTGAGCAGCAGGGAAAAACGGTCACGGTGACCCTGATTCAGGAAGGGTTTGTCTCCGGCGATGAGATCGCCAACGAGCTGCCGCTGCTGCCGCACGAGCCACGTTACTGGCTGCGTGAAATTTTACTCTGCGCTGACGGCGAGCCGTGGCTTGCCGGACGGACGGTGGTGCCCGAGTCCACCCTTTCCGGGCCCGAGCTGGCGCTGCAGCGTCTGGGGAAAACGCCGCTGGGGCGTTACCTCTTCACCTCGTCAGAACTTACCCGGGATTTTATTGAAATTGGTCGTGATGCCGAACTGTGGGGGCGTCGTTCCCGCCTTCGCCTGAGCGGTAAACCGTTAATTCTGACGGAGCTTTTTTTACCGGCATCACCGTTGTACTAAGAGGAAGAAAAAATGGAGTGGAGCCTGACGCAGAATAAGCTGTTGGCGTATCACCGCTTAATGCGTACCGATAAACCGATTGGCGCGTTACTGCTGCTGTGGCCGACCTTATGGGCGCTGTGGGTCGCCACGCCGGGCGTGCCGCCGCTGTGGATCCTCGGCGTGTTTGTTGCTGGCGTCTGGCTGATGCGCGCAGCGGGCTGCGTGGTCAATGATTATGCCGATCGTAAATTCGACGGCCATGTAAAGCGGACTGCCGGTCGTCCGTTACCCAGCGGGCAGGTGACCGGGAAAGAAGCCCGCGTGCTGTTTGCTGTTCTGGTGCTGCTCTCTTTCCTGCTGGTGTTAACCCTGAACACCATGACCATACTGCTTTCCGTTGCGGCGCTGGCACTGGCCTGGGTTTATCCGTTTATGAAGCGCTATACCCACCTGCCTCAGGTGGTGCTGGGCGCCGCGTTTGGCTGGTCGATTCCAATGGCGTTTGCGGCAGTTAGTGAGTCCTTACCGCTCAGCTGCTGGCTGATGTTTCTGGCGAACATACTTTGGGCCGTGGCTTACGACACGCAATACGCGATGGTTGACCGCGACGATGACCTGAAAATTGGCATCAAATCCACCGCCATCCTCTTTGGCCGTCAGGACAAGCTGATTATCGGGATTCTGCAGGTCGCCGTGCTGGCGCTGATGGTGGCGATTGGCCGCCTGAACGGGCTGAACTGGGCGTTTTACTGGTCGGTGCTGGTGGCGGGGCTGCTGTTTGCGTACCAGCAAAAGCTGATTGCGAAGCGCGAACGCGACGCCTGCTTCAAGGCGTTTATGAACAATAACTACGTCGGTCTGGTGCTGTTTTTAGGGCTGGCGATGAGCTACTTCTTATAAAAAAAGCCGGGTGGCGGCTTCGCCTTACCCGGCCTACGTTTTAGCAGGATATGTAGGCCCGGTAAGCGTCAGCGCCACCGGGCGTTTTTTTACCGGCGACGCAGCAGCCGCAGCGCGTTCGCCGTCACCAGCACCGTCGCGCCGGTATCCGCCAGCACCGCCAGCCACAGTCCGGTCATGCCGAGCAGGGTGGTCACCAGGAAAATCCCCTTCAGCCCCAGCGCGATGCCGATGTTCTGGCGGATGTTGGCACGCGTCGCCCGCGCAAGATCGATCATCTGCGCCAGTCCGGTCAGGCGGTTGTGGGTCAGCGCCGCGTCCGCCGTCTCTAGCGCCACGTCGGTGCCGCTGCCCATCGCAATGCCGATGGTGGACGCCTTCATCGCCGGGGCATCGTTAATCCCGTCACCGACCATCGCCAGCGGGGCGTGCGCGTTCAGCTCCGTTACCGCGCTGACCTTATCCGCCGGCAGCAATCCGGCTTTAAACGCCAGCCCCAGCTCACCGGCAATCGCTGCCGCCGCGCGAGGGTTATCGCCGGTGAGAATCACGCCCTGCACGCCCAGCTGATGCAGCGCCGCCACGGCCTCTTTTGCGTCATCGCGCAGGGTGTCGCGCAGCGCCAGCATCCCTTTTGCGACGCCGTCCTGCATAACGGTCACGACAGTTTGTCCGGTCTGTTCTAACGCCTCCACCTCTGGATGAGAAGACTTGCCCGCCGCGACAATCAGTACCTTTTTACCGTCAACGGTGGCCTCAATCCCGGAGCCTACCAGCGCCCGCTGAGCGGTTGCCGGTGGGATATTCAGCCCGCGCGACTGCGCTTCTCGCACAATCGCCAGCGCCAGCGGGTGAGTGGAACCCTGCTCAACGGCGGCGGCCAGGATCAGCAGTTCGTCTTCACTGATTTCCTGCGGATACACACCGGTGACCTGCGGCTTGCCGACGGTCAGCGTACCGGTTTTATCGAAGGCGATATGCTGGACCTGGCTCAGCTGCTCCAGCGCCGCGCCGCCCTTAATCAGCGCCCCGCGACGTGCCGCAGCCGCCAGCCCGGAGGTAATGGCCGCCGGTGTGGAAATCACCAGCGCGCACGGGCAGCCGATCAGCAATAGCGTCAGCCCTTTATAAATCCACCCCTCCCACGGCGCGCCAGAGAACAGCGGCGGAACGACGGTAACCAGCAGGGCAACCAGCATAATGGCGGGCGTGTAGATCCGGCTGAAGCGGTCGATAAAGCGTTCGACCGGCGCGCGGCGCTCTTCGGCCTCTTCAATCAGCTTCAGGATGCGGTCGATGGCGCTGTCACCCGGCTCGGAAAGCACGGTGAGCTGCACCAGACGGTCGACGCTGGTGGCGCCCGCTGGCACTTTTTCACCCGCCTCACGTTCGACCGGAATGGATTCTCCGGTCAGGGCGCTTTCATCAAAGCTCGCGGTGGCGGTAAGCAGCGCACCGTCTGCAGGCAAGCGTCCGCCTGCCGCGACTTCAATCACGTCGCCCGGACGAAGGGTCGTGATGGCGACCGTTTCTCGCGTGCCGTTTACCACGCGCGTGGCGGTTTCCGGCTTCAGCGCCATCAGCGCGCTGACCCCTTTACGCGCCCGGCTGGCTGCCCAGCCCTCAAGGCGTTCACCGATTAAGAACAGCAGTAGCACCATCGCCGCTTCTGCCGTCGCGCCAATAAACAGCGCGCCGATGGCCGCCACGCTCATCAGCGTTTCGATGGCAAACCAGCTGCCGCTTTTCATCAGGCGCAGCGCCTGACGGGCAATCGGGAACAGACCGACCAGCGTGGTGGCGATAAACGCCAGGTTGCCGAACGGATGGTTAATCTGTTCCAGCCCCCAGCTCAGGGCCATCATGATGATGAGGGTGATGAGCGGCAGGTTTTCCCGCAGGGATGACGTTTTTTCCGCGGGCGCGGCTTCGCTACGCAGGCTGTAACCCGCCTTGCTTACCGCGGCTTCCACCTGTTTGCTGACGTCGTTTTCGGCGCTAACCAGCAGCTTTTCGGTGGCGAACAGCACCTGAACGTGGCTGACGCCCGGCACCTGTTTCACCGCATTTTCCACTTTACGGGCGCAGGCGGCGCAGTCCATGCCGTTAACGACCCAGCTGTAGCGGTTGCCGCTTTCGGGCAGCATTTCCGTTTGCGTTTCGCACGCGCCTTCGCAGCAGCAGTCGTCTTGCGGCGGAACCGGGCTGAGCTTAAGCGCCGAGAATTGAGGAACTTTTTTGGGTGTTTCTGGAGTCGACATGGCAGTCTCCGGCAATGATAATTTTCTCATTAACCGCAGCATACACTCTGGAGTCGACTCCAGAGTCAAGCGTTATTTAGATATACAGCGAACGCACAATCAGGAAGTGCCCGGCAAAGTAACAGGCGGCGGCAATCGCGTTATCCGCCCGGAAACGGCGGCGATAGTGGCTGCCCAGCCACACGATATTCCCAATCAGCAGCAGCGCGGCGCCGAAGAATGCGGACATTGCCGGAGCGGTCGGACGGAAGAACCACAGTTCACCTGCCAGCCATACCATCACCAGGGTCATGGCGATAAACGTGCAGACCGGCAAACGCATCTCTTCCAGACGCGACCAGATCACCGCGATCAGCAGGGCGCCAATCACCAGCAGGACCAGCGGCAGCGGCCAGAAGAAAGAGAGCGTCATCTGGCTGGCGAAGTAGATGGTATACAGCAGGTGCGACAGGAAAAATGCCCCTACGGCATACAGCAGGCGCTGGCGCGGCAGCAGGGTCAGGGCGTCGCCAATCAGAGAGGCGCACAGCCCGGCGAGCACCAGATAGCTGACGGCGTTGAACATCGGCGCTTGCCAGGCCAGCAGCAACAGGAGCAACAGCGTGACGGGTTTAAACAGCCAGCGCTGCCAGGTGGGACCACGGTACGACGCATCGACATAAAGCCATGCGGAAAAACAGACAGCGATAAATGACCAAAGCATATTAACTCCCTGTATCTGTTAAGTCTGAATAATCAGTTTCTGATCCAGTGTAGTGACGCGGGCGGGCGTTTGGCAATGGCGGGGAAGGCAGGGTATCCTGAATTCCGCATAATCTGATGGGATTGTAGAATGAGCAAGATGCCGCTGTTTTTCATTATCGTGGTGGCGATTATCGTCATTGCCGCCTCGTTCCGCTTCGTGCAGCAGCGCCGCGAGAAGGCGGATAACGATGCCGCACCGCTGATGCAAAAGCGCGTGGTGGTGACGAACAAACGCGAAAAACCGCTCAATGACCGCCGCTCGCGCCAGCAGCAAGTGACGCCTGCGGGCACAACAATGCGCTATGAAGCGAGCTTTAAGCCGGAAACGGGCGGCCTGGAGATGACCTTCCGCCTGGAGGCGCAGCAGTACCACCAGCTGACGGTGGGGGAAAAAGGAACGCTGAGTTACAAAGGATCGCGGTTTGAGGGCTTTGTTCCGGAGTTGTAACGCCGGGCGGCACTGCGTTTGCCCGGCCTACGTGGTTTCGTAGGCCCGGTAAGCGAAGCGCCACCGGGCGACTAAACGCACCTTACTTCTTCACCTGCGCCTTAAACTTCTTCATCCACACCAGCAGCTCAAACACGCCGAAAATAAACACGCGCAGCTGCTGCCAGCCCGTCATCTGCGGGCCGTCTTTCGGCAGACCGTTTTTCAGCATCACCATCTGCAGGGCGTGCATGAACGAGGTGAAAATCAGCGCGACGTTAACAAAAATATTCATCGGGCGCGGGAACGGGTGCACCAGGTTGAGCAGCAAAAACGCCCAGACGCCCAGCATCAGCAGACGTCCCAGATTAATCAGTACCGGCATCGGATCCTCCTTGTGCCTGACGGTGATACAGACGATAAGCAACCTGACCTGCCACTTTTTCACGGTGCAGATCCCAGTGAGCGGGAACCGGCGGCAAACCGTTTTCCACTTCGCTTTCCACGTAAATCAATGCGTCATCCGCCAGCCAGCCGTTTTGCTCCAGCAGGGATAACGTCTCTTCCAGCAGCCCCTTGCGGAACGGCGGGTCGACAAACACCACGGTGTGCGGCGTGCCCTTTTGCGCGAGGAAGCTCAGCGTGTTGGTGTTAACCACTTTCGCGTTGCTCGCCTTCAGCGTCGCCAGATTTTGCTGCAGCGTCTGCGCCACGCCGCGCTCCATCTCCAGCAGCGTGGCGCTGGCAGCATAGCGCGACAGCGCTTCCAGCCCGAGCGCGCCGCTACCGGCGAAGCAGTCCAGGCAGCGGGCGTCTACCATTGACGGGGCCAGCCAGTTAAACAGCGTCTCGCGCACGCGGTCGGTAGTGGGGCGTAAACCGGGGCTGTCCGGCACCGGTAATTTCCGGCCTCGCCACTGACCGCCGATAATACGAATTTGACCGGCCGGGGCGCGGTTGGGTTTCTTCATCTCAGGAAAGCTCTGTTAACAATTGGCCTGCGATTGCGGGCGGTGATGTCAATTAAGTAAAGTGTTAGACTATTTCATCATTTTTTTAGCTTCCATGTATATAGCGCCGCGAGGAGTGTAGTCGCAGATGGCAAAACAAAAAAAACGTGGCTTCTTTTCCTGGCTGGGCTTCGGTGAAAAAGAGCAAGAAACAGAACAGAAAACCGAAGAGCAACAAGCCGTTGAAGAGCCATCGCAGCCTGAAACGCCAGTAGAAACCGCCGCGGTTGTCGATGCGGAAGAAACGGCGCACAGCAAAGAAGAGGTTGAAACCTTTGCTGAAGAGGTGGTTGAGGTCACTGAACAGGTTCAGGAGAGCGAGAAGCCAGAACCGGTTGTCGTAGAAGCCGCTATCGAAGCGCCACAGGCCGCTATCGAACACGAAGAGCTTCCGCTGCCGGAAGAGGTCAAAGACGAAGCGGTGTCTGCCGAAGAGTGGCAGGCCGAAGCGGAAACCGTTGAAATCGTTGAGGCGGTGGAAGAAGAAGCGGCGCTCGAGCCGGAGCTAACCGACGAAGAGCTGGAAGCCCAGGCGCTGGCGGCGGAAGCGGCTGAAGAAGCGGTCATCGTTGTGCCGGTAGAAGAGCAGGCCGAAGAAGAGACCGTTCAGGAGCAGGAAAAACCGACCAAAGAGGGTTTCTTCGCGCGCCTGAAGCGCAGCCTGCTTAAAACCAAAGAAAACTTAGGTTCCGGATTTATCAGTCTGTTCCGCGGCAAGAAGATCGACGACGATCTGTTTGAAGAGCTGGAAGAGCAGTTGCTGATTGCGGACGTTGGGGTGGAAACCACCCGTAAGATCATCACTAATCTGACCGAAGGGGCGAGCCGCAAGCAATTGCGTGACGCCGAAGCGCTGTACGGCCTGCTGAAAGACGAGATGGGTGAAATTCTCGCAAAAGTTGACGAACCGCTTAATATTGAAGGCAAAACGCCATTTGTTATTCTGATGGTCGGCGTGAACGGCGTGGGTAAAACCACCACCATCGGCAAGCTGGCGCGTCAGTTCGAGCAGCAGGGCAAATCGGTGATGCTGGCGGCGGGCGATACCTTCCGTGCGGCGGCGGTTGAGCAGCTGCAGGTCTGGGGCCAGCGCAACAACATCCCGGTGATTGCTCAGCATACCGGCGCGGATTCCGCATCCGTGATCTTTGACGCCATCCAGGCGGCGAAGGCGCGCAACGTGGACGTGCTGATTGCCGATACCGCAGGGCGTTTGCAGAACAAATCGCACCTGATGGAAGAGCTGAAGAAAATCGTTCGCGTCATGAAGAAGCTGGACGAAGACGCACCGCATGAAATTATGCTGACCATTGATGCCAGCACCGGACAGAACGCCATCAGCCAGGCAAAACTGTTCCATGAAGCGGTAGGACTGACGGGGATCACGCTGACCAAACTGGACGGCACCGCGAAAGGCGGGGTGATCTTCTCCGTAGCCGACCAGTTCGGCATTCCTATCCGTTACATCGGTGTGGGCGAGCGTATTGAGGATTTACGTCCGTTTAAGGCGGACGACTTTATTGAGGCATTATTTGCCCGAGAGGACTAACAATGATTCGCTTTGAACACGTCAGCAAGGCCTATCTCGGTGGGAGACAAGCGCTGCAGGGGGTGACTTTTCACCTGCAGCCGGGCGAGATGGCATTCCTGACCGGCCATTCCGGCGCGGGGAAAAGTACCCTGCTCAAGCTTATCTGTGGGATCGAGCGGCCAAGCGCCGGAAAAATCTTTTTCAGCGGCCATGAGATCAGCCGTCTGAAAAACCGTGAGGTGCCGTTCCTGCGTCGTCAGATCGGCATGATTTTCCAGGATCACCACCTGCTGATGGATCGCACCGTTTTCGATAACGTGGCCATTCCGCTGATTATTGCCGGCGCCAGCTATGACGATATCCGCCGCCGCGTCTCTGCGGCGCTGGATAAGGTCGGGCTACTGGACAAAGCGAAGAACTTCCCGATCCAGCTCTCCGGCGGTGAACAGCAGCGCGTGGGTATCGCCCGCGCGGTGGTGAACAAGCCTGCCGTGCTGCTGGCGGATGAACCGACCGGTAACCTGGACGATGCCCTGTCAGAAGGGATTTTGCGTCTGTTTGAGGAGTTTAACCGCGTAGGGGTTACCGTATTGATGGCAACGCACGACATCGGGCTGATTTCCCGTCGTTCGTACCGCATGCTGACCCTGAGCGACGGGCATTTGCACGGAGGCCACGGTGAACAAGCGTGATGCAATAAACCAGATTCGGCAGTTCGGGAACCGGTTTGACCGTTTCCGTAAGCCGCAGGGCGGTGGTGACGGCAATCGTAATGCGCCGAAGCGCCAGAAGGCCGCGCCAAAACCGGCCTCCCGCAAAACCAACGTCTTTAACGAGCAGGTGCGCTACGCGTTCCACGGCGCGCTGCAGGACCTGAAAAGCAAACCGCTGGCGACGTTCCTGACGGTGATGGTAATCGCCATCTCCCTGACGCTGCCAAGCGTCTGCTACATGGTTTACAAGAACGTCAACCAGGCGGCGTCGCAGTATTATCCGTCTCCGCAGATCACGGTCTATCTGGATAAAGCGCTCGACGATAACGCGGCCGCGCAGGTGGTTGGGCAAATTCAGGCCGAGCAGGGCGTGGAGAAGGTCAACTATCTCTCACGTGAAGACGCGCTGGGCGAGTTCCGCAACTGGTCAGGCTTTGGCGGTGCGCTGGATATGCTTGAAGAGAACCCGCTGCCCGCCGTGGCGGTGGTGATCCCGAAGCTGGATTTCCAGGGGACCGATTCGCTTAACACCCTGCGCGATCGCATCACGCGCATTAAGGGCATTGATGAAGTGCGCATGGATGACAGCTGGTTTGCGCGTCTCGCTGCTTTGACCGGGCTGGTAGGCCGCGTCGCGGCGATGATTGGCGTGCTGATGGTGGCGGCGGTCTTCCTCGTCATTGGCAACAGCGTACGCCTGAGCATCTTCGCTCGTCGCGATACCATCAACGTGCAGAAACTGATTGGTGCGACGGATGGCTTCATCCTCCGACCGTTCCTCTACGGTGGCGCACTGCTCGGTTTTTCCGGCGCATTTCTTTCACTGATATTGTCAGAAATTTTGGTGATGCGGCTTTCCTCTGCCGTGACTGAAGTGGCGCAGGTTTTCGGAACGAAGTTTGATATCAGCGGCTTAGGGTTCGATGAGTGCCTGTTACTGCTGCTGGTGTGTTCAATGATTGGGTGGGTGGCAGCGTGGCTGGCAACCGTTCAACATTTACGTCACTTTACTCCCGACTAATAAAAGCGTGATATAATCTTTCCCTGCACCGAGATGTTCGCTCTGCAGGGAAAGCGTCCCTGTTGTCTCTTCCCCTGTTATCATCTCCATGTCACATTTTGTGCGTAATTTATTCACCGTTGCACCTGGAACTTGTGGATAAAATCACTGTCTGATAAAAGAGTGAATGCTAATCTCGTTGCTCAAACGCTTTGGCATGGTTGTTGCCTGACGGGGACAGCCTGGACCAGAAGAAACACTGAGAGGAATGAATGACCAAAGAAATGCAAACTTTAGCTTTAGCCCCTGTTGGTAACCTGGAATCCTATATCCGGGCTGCGAACACCTGGCCGATGTTAACGGCCGAGGAAGAAAAGGAGCTTGCTGAAAAGCTGCATTACCAGGGCGATCTGGAAGCAGCGAAAAAGCTGATCCTGTCTCACCTGCGCTTTGTTGTTCACATTGCTCGTAATTATGCGGGCTATGGCCTGCCGCAGGCGGACTTGATTCAGGAAGGTAACATCGGCCTGATGAAGGCTGTGCGTCGCTTTAACCCGGAAGTGGGGGTGCGACTGGTCTCCTTCGCCGTCCACTGGATCAAAGCAGAAATTCATGAATACGTGCTGCGCAACTGGCGTATCGTGAAAGTCGCCACGACAAAAGCGCAACGCAAACTGTTCTTCAACCTGCGTAAAACCAAGCAGCGTCTGGGCTGGTTCAATCAGGATGAAGTGGAAATGGTCGCGCGCGAGCTGGGCGTATCCAGCAAAGACGTGCGTGAGATGGAATCCCGTATGGCCGCGCAGGACATGACCTTCGATATGTCCTCCGACGACGACGCATCTGACAGCCAGCCGATGGCACCGGTTCTGTATCTGCAGGATAAAACCTCTAACTTTGCCGACGGCATCGAAGAGGATAACTGGGAAGATCAGGCCGCGAACAAGCTGAGCTATGCGATGGAAGGCCTCGACGAACGTAGCCAGGACATTATCCGCGCCCGCTGGCTGGACGAAGACAACAAGTCCACGCTGCAGGAGCTGGCCGACCGCTACGGCGTCTCTGCGGAACGTGTCCGTCAGCTTGAAAAGAACGCCATGAAGAAACTTCGCGCCGCTATCGAAGCGTAATTAACGCGAAGTACACCGAGAACCCCTGGATGAGAGTCTGGGGGTTTTGTTTTTTTAGCGCCCGCTCTGGCGAATTTCTCCCCCCTGGCAAACACTTACTGATGCGCTAAGCAGGCGACTTTCTCAGGGGGACAGGGTGAAAAACAACGAACTGAACGACCGGCGGTTACAGGCGACGCCGCGCGGCATCGGCGTGATGTGTAACTTCTATGCCGATAAAGCCGAAAACGCCACGGTGTGGGACGTGGAAGGCAATGAGTACATCGACTTCGCCGCCGGGATCGCGGTGCTGAATACCGGCCATCGCCATCCTAAAGTCATTTCCGCCATCGAAAAACAACTCCACGCGTTTACCCACACGGCCTACCAGATTGTGCCGTACGAAGGCTACGTGGCGCTTGCCGAGCGCATCAACCAGCGCGTGCCGATTGACGGCCCGGCTAAAACCGCGTTCTTCTCGACGGGGGCTGAGGCGGTCGAAAACGCGGTGAAAATTGCACGCGCCTTTACCAGACGTCCCGGCCTTATCACCTTCGGCGGCGCGTTCCACGGCCGCACCTTTATGACCATGGCGCTGACCGGCAAAGTCGCGCCCTACAAGCTCGGCTTTGGACCTTTCCCCGGCTCGGTGTATCACGCCCAGTATCCGAATGAACTGCACGGCGTCAGCACGGCGGAAGCGTTGAAAAGCCTGGAACGCATCTTTAAAGCGGATATTGCCCCTGACCAGGTCGCGGCGATTATTCTCGAACCGGTTCAGGGAGAGGGCGGTTTCAACATCGCCCCGGCTGATTTTATGCAGGCGCTGCGCGCCCTGTGCGATACCCACGGCATTTTGCTGATTGCCGACGAGGTGCAAAGCGGCTTCGCCCGCACCGGCAAGCTGTTCTCGATGGAACACCACTGCGTGAAGCCCGATCTGATCACTATGGCGAAAAGCCTGGCGGGCGGGATGCCGCTCTCGGCGGTGTCGGGCCGTGCTGAAGTGATGGATGCGCCCGCGCCGGGTGGGCTGGGCGGTACCTACGCGGGTAACCCGCTGGCGATTGCGGCGGCGCACGCCGTGCTGGACGTGATTGACGAAGAGGATCTCTGCACGCGATCGGCGCATCTTGGCCATCACCTGGTGGAAGTGTTGAACAAGGCGAAGGAACACTGCCCGTATATCGCGGATATTCGCGCGCAGGGCTCGATGGTGGCGGTGGAGTTTAACGATCCGCAAACGGGTCAGCCTTCGCCGGAATTTACCCGCCAGGTGCAGGAGCGTGCACTGCAGGAAGGTCTGCTGCTTCTGAGCTGCGGCGTCTACGGCAACGTCATTCGTTTCCTGTATCCGCTGACGATTCCCGAAGTGCAGTTCCGTAAAGCGCTGGACATTATCTCCGCGTCGCTGACACGTTAAAGCCATATGCCCGGCGAAAATCCCTGCCGGGCCTATCATATATTCATTTCAAATTAGCTATTCCAAAATCATAAAAATCGGGTATGTTTTAGCAGAGTATGCTGAAAAAGCGCGAACAGCACACCTATAAATGACATAAAGCGCTGCACAACAACATCACAACAATCGTAATAACCATAATAATGGGGAATCTCAGGATGAACATGAAGGGTAAAGCGTTACTGGCAGGATGTATCGCGTTGGCATTCAGCACCATGGCACAGGCAGACATTAAAGTGGCTGTGGTTGGCGCCATGTCCGGACCGGTAGCGCAGTACGGCGACCAGGAGTTTACTGGCGCAGAACAGGCGGTTGCAGACATTAATGCCAAAGGCGGTATTAAGGGCGAAAAACTGCAGATCGTAAAATATGATGATGCCTGTGACCCGAAACAAGCGGTCGCGGTCGCGAACAAAGTGGTGAACGACGGGATCAAATACGTTATCGGTCACCTGTGCTCTTCTTCTACTCAGCCCGCGTCTGACATCTACGAAGACGAAGGTATCCTGATGATCACCCCGGCTGCGACCGCACCGGAGCTGACCGCACGCGGTTACAAGCTGACCCTGCGTACCACCGGGCTGGACTCTGACCAGGGCCCAACCGCGGCGAAGTACATCGTTGAAAAAGTGAAGCCGAAGCGCATTGCCATCGTTCATGACAAGCAGCAGTACGGTGAAGGTCTGGCGCGTTCAGTGCAGGACAACCTCAAGAAAGCCAATGCCGATGTGGTGTTCTTCGACGGGATCACCGCCGGTGAGAAAGACTTCTCCACCCTGGTGGCGCGTCTGAAGAAAGAGAATATCGACTTCGTATACTACGGCGGCTACCACCCGGAAATGGGCCAGATCCTGCGCCAGGCGCGCGCAGCGGGTCTGAAAACCCAGTTCATGGGCCCGGAAGGGGTGGCGAACGTTTCTCTGTCTAACATCGCAGGCGAATCCGCTGAAGGCCTACTGGTGACCAAACCGAAGAACTACGACCAGGTTCCTGCGAACAAACCTATCGTAGATGCCATCAAGGCGAAGAAACAGGATCCAAGCGGCGCGTTCGTCTGGACCACCTATGCGGCGCTGCAGTCTCTGCAGGCAGGCCTGAACCAGTCAGCCGATCCGGCTGAGATTGCCACCTGGCTGAAAGCGAACACGGTTGAGACCGTCATGGGGCCTCTTTCTTGGGACGCGAAGGGCGACCTGAAGGGCTTCGAGTTCGGCGTGTTTGACTGGCATGCCAATGGCACGGCGACAGACGCCAAATAATTTTCCCGTCGCCTTTCGCGCCGCAGGTGCGTTGGCTGCGTTATTCAACCCCGGTCACTTACTTATGTAAGCTCCCGGGGATTTCATAACTTGCCGCCTTCCTGCAACACGAAATGCTTGGGAAAATGCGGTAGAAATTGTAGGCCGGGTAAGGCGTAGCCGCCACCCGGCTTTCTTTTAGCGCTTCTCCCACCCGCTCTCCTGCGCCGTAAAGCCTAACGCCTGCATAAACGCCGCCATCACGTCGCGGTCTTCCACGCCCACGTCGGCCATCCACCAGGAGGTCACGCTCGGGTTTTCGCGGATCACTTCTTCAATTAAATACTGTCCCACGCCGCGACGACGGGTGACGTCACGCACGCGCAGCGAGTCCAGCGCCCCTTCTGTACCGCTCAGGGTGACGCGAACCGCTGCCAGCAGGCGCTCGTTAAAACGCGCGGCATAAATGCGGTGGGTCTCATCCACGCGTAGCGACGAAGGGGAATATTCCGGCCAGATCTTGCCCAGGTCGATATGATCCTGGTCGCTAAAGGTCACCAGACGCACGATAGTCAGTTTCATTAGCTACTTGTCCAAATCAAATTGAGTAGAGGCAGTGTACTCAATTTATTCACTCAGGGGCTTCCTCTTTTTATTCTCATTCGCCAGGTGATTAGTTTTTTGGCAACGCGTTGGGCAGTTTGAAAACACATGGATCGAAAAATACGCAGAATTTTAACCTGATGGGTAGTGATTTATTCGGCGCTTTGTACCGTTATTTTATGCTGCAAACTGCACTTTTAGTTGTTTATCTCTGCCTGATTTCAGAATATTATCTTTGCTTAATCGCCTGAAAAATAGAGATTTTAGTCTGGTTTTTGACAAAAACCTGCGCTAAACCATTAAAGGCACTGGTAAAAATAGCGTTGTTCATTAAAAGTACAGAATGCTTTTTAACCATAATAAAACAAAATATAAACACGACATCACGAATGGGGATTCAGAGATGAAAAGGAACGCGAAGACGTTAATCGCGGGGATGGTCGCACTGTCGATCTCGCATGCCGCCATGGCGGAGGACATTAAAGTTGCGGTTGTGGGTGCGATGTCCGGCCCTGTTGCCCAGTGGGGTGACATGGAATTCAACGGTGCGCGCCAGGCCATCAAAGACATCAACGCTAAGGGCGGCATCAAAGGCGACAAGCTGGTGGGCGTAGAATATGACGACGCCTGCGATCCGAAACAGGCCGTCGCGGTCGCCAACAAAATCGTCAACGATGGCATCCAGTATGTGATCGGCCACCTGTGCTCATCGTCCACCCAGCCCGCGTCTGACATCTACGAAGACGAAGGCATTCTGATGATCACCCCTGGCGCCACTAACCCTGAGCTGACCCAGCGCGGCTACCAGCACATCATGCGCACCGCCGGTCTGGACTCCTCTCAGGGGCCTACCGCCGCCAAATACATCCTTGAAACCGTCAAGCCGCAGCGTATCGCCATTATTCATGACAAGCAGCAGTACGGCGAAGGCCTGGCGCGCTCCGTTCAGGACGGCCTGAAAAAAGGCGGCGCGAACATCGTCTTCTTCGACGGCATTACCGCCGGTGAGAAAGACTTCTCCGCGCTGATCGCCCGTCTGCAAAAAGAGAATATCGACTTTGTTTACTACGGCGGCTACTACCCGGAGATGGGGCAGATGCTGCGTCAGGCGCGCGCCACCGGTCTGAAAACTCAGTTTATGGGGCCAGAGGGTGTGGGCAATGCCTCCCTGTCCAACATCGCCGGGGATTCTGCCGAAGGCATGCTGGTGACGATGCCAAAACGCTATGACCAGGATCCGGCCAACAAGGCTATCGTGGATGCGCTCAAGGCGCAGAAGAAAGATCCGAGTGGTCCGTACGTCTGGATCACCTATGCCGCCGTACAGTCTCTGGCCACCGCGCTGGATCGTACCGGCAGCAAAGAACCGCTGGATCTGGTGAAAGATTTAAAAGCACACGGGGCGAACACCGTGATTGGGCCGCTGAACTGGGATGAGAAAGGCGATCTGAAGGGATTTGAGTTTGGTGTCTTTAAGTGGCACGCCGACGGTTCGTCTTCGGCCGCCAAATAATTATCCCACCGCCCGGCATGACGGGCGGGTATAAAAAGGTTTGCATATGTCCGAGCAGTTTCTCTATTTCCTGCAGCAGATGTTTAACGGCGTCACGCTGGGAAGCACCTACGCGCTGATCGCCATCGGCTATACGATGGTTTACGGCATTATCGGCATGATCAACTTCGCCCACGGCGAGGTCTACATGATCGGTAGCTATGTCTCCTTTATGATTATCGCCGCCCTGATGATGATGGGCATCGACAGCAGCTGGCTGCTGGTCGCCGCCGGGTTTGTCGGCGCGATTGTGATTGCCAGCGCCTATGGCTGGAGCATCGAGCGCGTGGCCTACCGGCCGGTGCGCAGCTCCAAGCGTTTGATTGCACTGATTTCCGCCATCGGGATGTCGATCTTCCTGCAAAACTACGTCAGCCTGACCGAAGGCTCGCGCGACGTGGCGCTGCCAAGCCTGTTTAACGGCCAGTGGATTGTGGGAGCCAGCGAAAACTTCGCGGCCTCTATCACTACCATGCAGCTGGTTATCTGGGTCGTGACCTTTATTGCGATGCTGGCCCTGACGCTGTTCATCCGCTACTCGCGGATGGGACGCGCCTGCCGCGCCTGCGCAGAAGACCTGAAGATGGCGAGCCTGCTCGGCATCAACACCGACCGCGTGATTGCCCTGACCTTCGTGATTGGCGCCGCGATGGCTGCCGTCGCAGGCGTGCTGCTCGGCCAGTTCTACGGCGTGATCAACCCGTACATCGGCTTTATGGCCGGGATGAAAGCCTTTACCGCGGCGGTGCTGGGCGGTATCGGCAGTATTCCGGGCGCGATGATTGGCGGCCTGATCCTGGGCGTGGCGGAAGCGCTCTCTTCGGCGTATCTGAGCACCGAATATAAAGACGTTGTGTCGTTTGCCCTGCTGATTCTGGTTCTGCTGGTCATGCCTACCGGTATTCTGGGCCGTCCGGAGGTAGAGAAAGTATGAAACCGATGCATTTTGCAATGGCGCTGCTCTCTGCCGCCATGTTCTTCGTGCTGGCGGGCGTCTTTATGGGCGTCCAGCTTGAGCTGAATGGCACCAAACTGGTGGTGGATACCGCCCCCGACATCCGCTGGCAGTGGGTGTTTATCGGTACCGCCGTGGTGTTCCTGTTCCAGCTGCTGCGTCCGCTGTTCCAGAAGTCGCTGAAAAACGTCTCCGGGCCGAAATTCGTCCTGCCGGCCATCGACGGGTCTACCGTTAAGCAGAAGCTGTTCCTCGTGGCGCTGCTGGTGGCTGCCGTGGCCTGGCCGTTCGTGGTGTCTCGTGGAACCGTGGATATCGCTACCCTGACCATGATCTACGTGATCCTCGGTCTCGGTCTGAACGTGGTGGTGGGGCTCTCAGGCCTGCTGGTGCTGGGCTACGGCGGCTTCTACGCCATCGGTGCCTATACCTTCGCGCTGCTGAACCACTATTACGGGCTCGGCTTCTGGACCTGCCTGCCGCTGGCAGGGCTGGTCTCTGCCGCCGCAGGCTTCCTGCTCGGTTTCCCGGTGCTGCGCCTGCGCGGTGACTACCTGGCGATTGTGACCTTAGGCTTCGGTGAAATCGTCCGTATCCTGCTGCTGAACAACACCGAAGTGACCGGCGGCCCGAACGGCATAAGCCAGATCCCGAAACCGACCTTCTTCGGCCTGGAGTTCAGCCGCACCGCTCGCGAAGGCGGCTGGGACACCTTCAGTAACTTCTTTGGCGTGAAGTATGACCCGTCCGACCGCGTCATCTGGCTCTATCTGGTGGCGCTGCTGCTGGTGGTCATCACCCTGTTCGTGATTAACCGCCTGCTGCGCATGCCGCTGGGCCGCGCGTGGGAAGCGCTGCGCGAAGATGAGATCGCCTGCCGCTCCCTGGGCCTGAACCCGACCCGCATCAAGCTGACCGCGTTCACCATCAGCGCCGCGTTTGCCGGTTTCGCCGGGACGCTGTTTGCCGCGCGTCAGGGCTTCGTCAGCCCGGAATCGTTCACCTTTGCCGAATCCGCCTTTGTGCTGGCGATTGTGGTGCTGGGCGGGATGGGCTCGCAGTTCGCCGTTATCCTGGCGGCCATCCTGCTGGTGGTCTCGCGCGAGCTGATGCGCGACTTTAACGAATACAGCATGTTAATGCTGGGTGGTTTGATGGTGCTGATGATGATCTGGCGTCCGCAGGGCTTGCTGCCGATGACCCGTCCACAGCTGAAGCTGAAGAACGGGCAAGCGAAAGGAGAGCAGGCATGAGTCAGCCATTATTATCCGTTAACGGTCTGATGATGCGTTTTGGCGGCCTGCTGGCGGTCAACAACGTGAATCTGGATTTGCACAAGAAAGAGATTGTCTCCCTGATTGGCCCGAACGGCGCGGGGAAAACCACGGTCTTTAACTGCCTGACCGGCTTCTACAAGCCGACGGGCGGCACCATCATGCTGCGCGATCAGCATCTTGAAGGGCTGCCGGGCCAGCAGATTGCCCGCATGGGCGTGGTGCGTACCTTCCAGCACGTGCGTCTGTTCCGCGAGATGACGGTGATTGAGAACCTGCTGGTGGCACAGCATCAGCAGCTGAAAACCGGGCTGTTCTCCGGCCTGCTGAAAACCCCGGCCTTCCGCCGCGCCCAGGATGAAGCGCTCGATCGCGCCGCCACCTGGCTCGACCGAATTGGCCTGCTGCAGCACGCCAACCGTCAGGCGAGCAACCTGGCCTACGGCGACCAGCGTCGCCTGGAGATTGTGCGCTGCATGGTGACCCAGCCGGAGATCCTCATGCTCGACGAACCGGCGGCGGGCCTCAACCCGAAAGAGACCAAAGAGCTGGACGAGCTGATTGCCGAGCTGCGCGATCACCACGACACCACCATTCTGCTGATTGAGCATGACATGAAGCTGGTGATGGGCATTTCCGACCGTATCTACGTGGTCAACCAGGGCACGCCGCTGGCAAACGGCACGCCGGAAGAGATCCGCAACAACCCGGACGTGATCCGCGCATACCTGGGTGAGGCATAAGATGGAAAAAGCGATGTTAACGTTCGACAAGGTCAATGCGCACTACGGCAAGATCCAGGCGCTGCACGACGTCAGCCTGCATATCAACCAGGGTGAAATCGTCACCCTGATTGGCGCCAACGGCGCGGGTAAGACCACGCTGCTCGGCACCCTGTGCGGTGACCCGCGCGCCACCAGCGGGCGGATTGTGTTTGACGGCAAAGACATTACCGACTGGCAGACCGCCAGAATCATGCGCGAGGCGGTGGCGATTGTTCCGGAAGGGCGTCGCGTGTTCTCGCGTATGACGGTGGAAGAGAACCTGGCGATGGGCGGCTTCTTCGCCCACCGCGATGAATACCAGACCCGCATCAAGTGGGTGTACGAACTCTTCCCGCGCCTGTGGGAGCGTCGCATCCAGCGTGCGGGCACCATGTCCGGCGGTGAACAGCAGATGCTGGCGATCGGCCGCGCGCTGATGAGCCAGCCGCGCCTGCTGCTGCTGGATGAGCCGTCGCTCGGCCTGGCGCCGATCATCATCCAGCAGATTTTCGACACCATTGAGCAGCTGCGTAAAGAGGGGATGACCATCTTCCTCGTTGAGCAGAACGCCAACCAGGCGCTGAAGCTGGCTGACCGTGGCTACGTGCTGGAG
The DNA here is from genome assembly GCF_049238285.1 of Enterobacter cloacae complex sp. IR53041. Lineage (NCBI taxonomy): Bacteria > Pseudomonadati > Pseudomonadota > Gammaproteobacteria > Enterobacterales > Enterobacteriaceae > Enterobacter > Enterobacter cloacae complex sp. IR53041. The sequence continues at coordinate 55,459 of NZ_JBMKHB010000014.1, forward strand.
AACGGCCGCGTGGTGCTGGAAGACACCGGCGACGCGCTGCTGGCGAACGAAGCGGTGCGGAGCGCTTACCTGGGCGGCTGAGCCGTCTGTATCGCCCGGTGGCGCTGCGCTTACCGGGCCTACAGGGATCGACCAGGCCGGGTAAGGCGTAGCCGCCACCCGGCTTTTTTAACCACCACACCCCTTCACACAACCATCATCCCCCTGACCCTTTGCTGTCACTTATCTGTAAACAAACAGTTATTTTTCTGTCATTCGAGCATGTCATGTTACCTCGCGAGCATAAAACGCGTGATATCGCGCATCCGGCACAATAAGAGAGATGACAATGACATCGTTACGACACACAGCTTTGGGTCTGGCACTGGGTCTGGCTTTTGCGACGAACGCAATGGCTGTGACGACCATTCCGTTCTGGCATTCCATGGAAGGGGAGTTGGGTAAAGAAGTTGACTCCCTGGCGCAGCGTTTCAACGACACCCACCTGGATTACAAAATTGTGCCGGTGTACAAAGGTAACTACGAGCAGAGCCTGAGCGCGGGCATTGCCGCCTTCCGTACCGGCAACGCGCCTGCGCTGTTACAGGTTTATGAAGTGGGCACCGCCACCATGATGGCCTCCAAAGCCATCAAGCCGGTCTATGAAGTGTTCAAAGAAGCGGGTATTAACTTCGATGAATCCCAGTTCGTGCCAACCGTAGCGGGTTACTACACCGATTCCAAAACCGGACATCTGCTGTCTCAGCCGTTTAACAGCTCCACGCCGGTGCTGTACTACAACAAAGACGCCTTCAAGAAAGCCGGTTTAGACCCGGAGCAGCCGCCAAAAACCTGGCAGGACCTGGCCGAATACACCGCGAAGCTGAAAGCGGCGGGGATGAAGTGCGGCTACGCCAGCGGCTGGCAGGGCTGGATCCAGATTGAAAACTTCAGCGCCTGGCACGGCCTGCCGGTGGCAACCAAAAACAACGGCTTCGACGGCACCGATGCGGTACTGGAGTTCAACAAGCCGGAGCAGGTGAAGCACATTGCGCTGCTGGAAGAACTCAACAAGAAGGGCGACTTCAGCTACTTCGGGCGTAAAGACGAATCCACCGAGAAGTTCTACAACGGCGACTGCGCCATTACCACCGCCTCGTCCGGCTCTCTGGCGGATATCCGTCACTACGCCAAATTCAACTACGGCGTGGGCATGATGCCGTACGACGCTGACGTGAAGGGCGCGCCGCAGAACGCCATCATCGGCGGGGCGAGCCTGTGGGTGATGCAGGGTAAAGACAAGGGCACCTACAAAGGCGTGGCCGAGTTCCTTGACTTCCTGGCGAAGCCGGAAAACGCCGCCGAATGGCACCAGAAGACCGGCTACCTGCCGATCACCAAAGCCGCGTATGACCTGACCCGCGAGCAGGGCTTCTACAGCAAGAACCCGGGCGCGGATATCGCGACGCGTCAGATGCTGAACAAGCCGCCGTTGCCGTTCACCAAAGGCCTGCGTCTGGGCAACATGCCGCAGATCCGCACCATCGTGGATGAAGAGCTGGAAAGCGTCTGGACCGGGAAGAAAACGCCACAGCAGGCGCTGGATTCCGCGGTAGAGCGCGGAAATCAGCTGCTGCGCCGCTTTGAGCAGTCGACGAAATCGTAATCCGTGATTCGCCCGGTGGCGCTGCGCTTACCGGGCCTACGATGTGCCCCATGTAGGCCGGGTAAGGCGTAGCCGCCACCCGGCACTGTTCAGGAACCCAATCTCAATGTCATCATCCCGTCCGGTGTTCCGTTCCCGCTGGCTGCCGTACCTGCTGGTCGCGCCTCAGCTGGTCATCACCGTTATCTTCTTTATCTGGCCTGCGGGCGAAGCGCTGTGGTACTCGGTACAAAGCGTCGATCCGTTTGGGCTCTCCAGCCAGTTTGTCGGGCTGGACAACTTTACCGCGCTGTTCCATGACAGCTACTACCTGGACGCCTTCTGGACGACGATCAGGTTCAGCGCGCTGGTCACCGTCAGCGGCCTTGTTGCCTCGCTGTTTTTCGCCGCGCTGGTGGACTATGTGGTGCGCGGCAGCCGCCTGTATCAGACCCTGATGCTGCTGCCGTACGCCGTGGCACCCGCCGTCGCCGCCGTGCTATGGATTTTCCTGTTTAACCCCGGCCGCGGGTTGATTACCCATTTCCTGGCAGAGTTCGGCTACGACTGGAACCACGCCCAGAACAGCGGCCAGGCCATGTTCCTGGTGGTGTTCGCCTCGGTGTGGAAGCAGATCAGCTACAACTTCCTGTTCTTCTTTGCCGCGCTGCAGTCCATCCCGCGTTCGCTGGTGGAGGCCGCCGCGATTGACGGCGCAGGGCCGATTCGTCGCTTCTTCAGGCTGTCGCTGCCGCTGATCGCCCCGGTGAGCTTCTTCCTGCTGGTGGTTAACCTCGTCTACGCCTTCTTCGACACCTTCCCGGTGATCGATGCGGCCACCGCAGGCGGTCCGGTGCAGGCGACCACCACGCTTATCTATAAGATCTACCGCGAAGGCTTCGCCGGGCTGGATCTCTCGGCCTCCGCCGCGCAGTCGGTGGTGCTGATGTTCCTCGTCATCATCCTCACGGTGGTGCAGTTCCGCTATGTTGAAAGTAAGGTGCGCTACCAATGATTGAGAACCGTCGCGGGCTGACGATTTTCAGCCACACCATGCTGATTCTGGGGATCATCGTCATCCTGTTCCCGCTGTACGTGGCGTTTGTCGCCGCCACGCTGGACACCAAAGCGGTGTTCGATACGCCGATGACGCTGATCCCAGGCACGCATCTGTTCGAGAACATGAAGACCATCTGGACCCAGGGCGTGGGCGCCAACAGCGCGCCGTTCTGGCTGATGATGCTCAATAGCTTCATCATGGCGTTCGGCATTACGGTCGGCAAAATTACGGTGTCGATGCTCTCGGCCTTCGCCATCGTCTGGTTCCGCTTTCCGCTGCGCAACCTGTTTTTCTGGATGATTTTTATCACCCTGATGCTGCCGGTGGAGGTGCGTATCTTCCCGACGGTGGAAGTGATCGCCAACCTGAAGATGCTCGACAGCTACGCGGGCCTAACCCTGCCGCTGATGGCCTCGGCGACCGCCACCTTCCTGTTCCGCCAGTTCTTTATGACCCTGCCGGACGAGCTGATTGAAGCCGCGCGCATCGACGGCGCCTCGCCGATGCGCTTCTTCCGTGACATCGTGCTGCCGCTGTCGAAAACCAACCTTGCGGCGCTGTTTGTGATCACCTTTATCTACGGCTGGAACCAGTACCTGTGGCCGCTGCTGATTATTCAGGACGTCAATCTCGGCACCGCCGTGGCGGGCATCAAAGGCATGATTGCCACCGGCGAAGGCACCACCCTCTGGAACCAGGTGATGGCGGCGATGCTGCTCACCCTAATCCCACCCGTAGTCATTGTTTTAGCCATGCAGCGCGCGTTTGTCCGCGGCCTGGTCGATAGCGAGAAATAAGATGGCAGGTTTAAAACTTCAGGCAGTAACCAAAAGCTGGGACGGCAAAACCCAGGTGATTCAGCCGCTCACGCTCGACGTGGCGGACGGGGAGTTTATCGTGATGGTCGGCCCGTCCGGCTGCGGCAAATCTACGCTGCTGCGCATGGTGGCGGGGCTGGAGCGCGTGACGTCCGGGGATATCTGGATTGACCGCCAGCGCGTTACCGAGATGGAACCCAAAGATCGCGGCATCGCGATGGTATTCCAGAACTACGCCCTCTATCCGCACATGAGCGTGGAAGAGAACATGGCCTGGGGGCTGAAAATTCGCGGCATGGGCAAAGGCCATATCGAGGAGCGCGTGAAAGAAGCGGCGCGCATTCTGGAGCTGGACGGCCTGCTCAAGCGCCGCCCGCGAGAGCTCTCCGGCGGCCAGCGCCAGCGCGTGGCGATGGGACGCGCCATCGTGCGCGACCCGGCGGTATTCCTGTTCGACGAGCCGCTGTCTAACCTCGACGCCAAGCTGCGCGTGCAGATGCGTCTTGAGCTGCAGCAATTGCACCGTCGTCTGAAAACCACATCGCTGTACGTTACCCACGATCAGGTCGAAGCCATGACCCTCGCCCAGCGCGTGATGGTGATGAACAAAGGCGTTGCCGAGCAGATTGGTACCCCCGTGGAAGTCTACGAGAAACCGGCCACCCGCTTTGTGGCGAGCTTTATCGGCAGCCCGGCGATGAACCTGCTCGAAGGGCGCATCAGCAGCACGGGCACGCACTTTGAGCTGGAAAGCGGGATGGCATTGCCGATCAACTGGTACTATCGTGGCTACGCCGGGCGTAAGATGACGCTCGGTATCCGCCCGGAACATATCGGTTTAACCTCTCAGGCGGAAGGCGGCGTGCCGCTGGTGATGGACACGCTGGAGATGTTGGGTGCAGATAACCTGGCGCACGGGCGCTGGGGCGAGCAAAAGATGGTGGTGCGTCTGGCGCACCAGGAGCGCCCGAAAGCGGGCAGCACGCTGTGGCTGCACCTGCCGGAAAATCATCTGCACCTTTTTGACGGTGAAACAGGACAACGAGTATGAGCAACTGGCCTTATCCCCACGTCGTCGCCCACCGCGGCGGCGGTAAGCTGGCGCCGGAGAACACCCTGGCGGCGATTGATGTTGGCGCGCGTTACGGCCACACCATGATCGAGTTCGACGCCAAGCTGTCGAAAGACGGCGAGATTTTCCTGCTGCATGACGATAACCTCGAACGCACCAGCAACGGCTGGGGCGTGGCGGGCGAGCTGCCGTGGCGCGATCTGCTGAAAGTCGACGCCGGAAGCTGGTACAGCGGCGAATTCAAAGGCGAACCGCTGCCGCTGCTGGCGGAAGTGGCCGATCGCTGTCGCCAGCACGGCATGATGGCCAATATCGAAATCAAACCGACCACCGGCACCGGGCCGCTGACGGGCAAAGTCATTGCCCTGGCCGCGCGCGAGCTGTGGGAAGGGATGACCGCGCCGCTGCTCTCCTCGTTTGAAATTGACGCCCTGGAGGCGGCGCAGGCGGCCGTGCCGGAATTGCCGCGCGGGCTATTGCTGGACGAGTGGCGCGAGGACTGGCGCGAGCTGACGACGCGCTTAGCGTGTGTCTCTATTCATCTTAATCACAAGCTGCTGGATGAGGCGCGGGTGAAGATGCTGAAAGACGCGGGACTGCATATTCTGGTTTACACCGTCAATAAACCCCAGCGTGCGACCGAACTGCTGCGCTGGGGCGTGGACAGCATCTGTACCGATGCGATTGACCTGATCGGCCCGGACTTTAGTTCTGCGGATTAAGCATACTGCCATTCGACTGCGGCGGCAGCATATGCTGCTGTCCGCTGCCTGACGAGGTCATTCCACCTAACATTCCGCCATTTTTGTTCGGCAGCGGCTGCTCGCGAACCTGCCCCTGCTGCACGCGCTGGGTGTTGGCGTTCATCTGATTTTGCAGGCTTTGCTGCTGCATCTGGGTCTGCGTTCTCAGCTGCTGATTCAGCATCCCTTTTTGCTGCTGTTGCTGGCTCATCATCTCGGTCTGCATACGCTGCTGGCTCGGGATAACGTAACCCTGCTGGTTAGGGTTATTCATCGTATTGAGTGGCTGTGCGAGCGCGGCAAAGGGGATCAGCGCCGTAAGAATCAATAAGCGTTTCATTGTCATTTCCTCCTTTTGAGGTCTCTCTTAAGTTTACCCTGATTTCACCATGACGATGATTTTTTAGGAGTTGTGAACCAGGCTTAAGCGGGGAATATGGATCCCTTCACCTGGAGAACAATAATGATGAAACCAACGTTTTTGCGCTGGGTCGCCCTCGCCGCGCTGATGGCAGGCGGTACATTTAGCGTGGCGGCCAACCCGCCCGCGGCGCCTCCGGTCTCTTACGGCGTGGAGGAAGATGTCTTTCATCCCGTGCGGGCAACCCACGGCATGGTGGCGTCGGTGGATGCGCTGGCGACCCGCGTGGGCGTCGATATTCTCAGGCAGGGCGGTAACGCGGTGGATGCGGCGGTCGCCGTCGGCTATGCGCTGGCGGTGACGCACCCGCAGGCGGGGAACCTGGGCGGCGGCGGCTTTATGATGCTGCGCACCAAAGACGGGAAAACCACCGCCATCGACTTCCGTGAAATGGCGCCTTCTCAGGCGTCACGGGACATGTTCCTCGATGACCAGGGCAACCCGGACAGTAAAAAATCCCTGACCTCGCACCTGGCCTCCGGCACGCCGGGCACCGTTGCGGGCTTCTCGCTGGCGCTGGAAAAATACGGCACGATGCCGCTGAACAAGGTGGTGCAGCCTGCTATCAAGCTGGCGCGGGAGGGCTTTGTGGTGAATGACGCCCTGGCGGACGACCTCAAAACCTACGGCAGCGAAGTCATCCCGAATCACGAAAACAGCAAGGCGATCTTCTGGAAAGACGGTGAACCGCTGAAGAAGGGCGATAAGCTGGTGCAGAAGAACCTCGCCAAAAGCCTGGAGCTGATTGCGGAGCACGGTCCGGACGCTTTCTACAAAGGGGCGATTGCCGACCAGATTGCGGAAGAGATGCAGAAGAACGGCGGGCTCATCACCAAAGCGGATCTGGCGGACTACAGGGCGGTGGAGCGCGAGCCGATTAGCGGCACCTACCGCGGGTACGAGGTCTTCTCCATGCCGCCGCCGTCTTCCGGGGGCATTCACATCGTGCAGATCCTCAACATTCTTGAAAACTTCGATATGCACAAGTTCGGTTTCGGCAGCGCGGATGCCATGCAGATAATGGCGGAAGCGGAAAAACGCGCCTATGCCGACCGCTCGGAATATCTCGGCGACCCGGACTTCGTGAAGGTGCCGTGGCAGGCGCTGACCAACAAGGCGTACGCCAAATCCATTGCCGATCAGATCGACATCAACAAGGCCAAGCCGTCGAGCGAGATCCGTCCCGGCAAGCTGGCACCGTATGAAAGCAACCAGACCACCCACTTCTCGGTGGTGGATAAAGACGGTAACGCGGTGGCGGTGACCTATACGCTCAACACCACCTTCGGAACTGGGATTGTGGCGGGCAATAGCGGCATTCTGCTGAACAACGAGATGGATGACTTCTCTGCCAAGCCGGGCGTGCCGAACGTCTACGGGCTGGTCGGCGGCGATGCGAATGCGGTAGGGCCGAAGAAACGTCCGCTGTCGTCCATGTCGCCCACCATCGTGGTGAAAGAGGGCAAAACCTGGCTGGTAACCGGTAGCCCGGGCGGCAGCCGGATTATCACCACCGTATTGCAGATGGTGGTGAACAGCATCGACTTTGGGATGAACGTCGCCGAAGCGACTAACGCCCCGCGTTTCCACCACCAGTGGCTGCCGGACGAGCTGCGCGTCGAGAAGGGCTTTAGCCCGGACACCATTAAACTGCTTGAGCAGCGTGGGCAGAAGGTGGCGGTGAAGGAGGCGATGGGCAGCACCCAGAGCATTATGGTGGGGCCGGACGGAGCGCTGTTTGGCGCATCAGACCCGCGTTCGGTGGATGATTTGACGGCGGGGTATTGATGTATTGCCCGGTGGCGCTGCGCTTACCGGGCCTACAACTGCACGAACGTAGGCCGGGTAAGGCGAAGCCGCCACCCGGCAAATCATTACTTCATTCTCGCCATATAATACGCGTCCACATATTCGCCGTTGCGCAGGGCAAATTTCTTGCCGGTTCCTTCGATTTCAAAACCAAAATTTTTATAGAGGGCAACTGCCGAGGGGTTATCGGCAAAGACCGTCAGTTCGATACGTTCAATACGCAACCAGTTGTCACACAGGTTGATCATCTCGCTCATGAGCCTGCGGCCTACGCCGCGTCCCTGCATATCCGCAGCCACGCTGATGCCGAATGTGGCAACATGGCTGCGACGCGGGTTTTCCATTACGTCCAGTGCCATATGTCCAATAACGCGCTGGTCCAGACAGGCAACGAGATGGCGTCGGCCTGGTTTTGTCGCAACGCGTTCGTGCCACATTTCCATAGAAGGATGAGGGAGCTGTAGCGTGTCGTGATACACATCAGGATGCGACATGATGTCACGTAAAGCTTCTGCATCGCTGGGTTCGATGTGGCGTATCACTATCTCACTCATTCCTTGTTCCTCAGTCAGTTAAAAGGCCCTTCCAACATCAATGACTTTAAAATTTGAGTCAACCGCTATTTTTTGCAAAAAGTATTGGACAAGTGCGAATGAGAATGATTATTATTGCTCTGCATTCAGGAAGACCCCTACGGGAACCTGAAAGCACGACATTGCTCACATTGCTTCCAGTATTACTTTAGCCAGCTTTTAGCTGGCTTTTTTTTTGTTATGGTTAGACTCAGTAACCTTCCAAAAGGACTGAGCTATGACACTACATTGCGCATTTATTGGATTTGGTAAAAGTACGACCCGCTATCACCTTCCGTATGTTCTTAACCGCAAAGACAGCTGGCATGTGGCCCATATCTACCGCCGCCGCGCGAAGCCGGAAGAGCAATCTCCGCAGTATTCCCACATCCACTTCACCAGCAATCTCGATGAGGTGCTTAACGACCCACAGGTGAAGCTGGTGGTTGTCTGCACCCACGCCGACAGCCATTTTGACTATGCCAAACGCGCGCTCAATGCGGGTAAAAACGTGCTGGTAGAAAAGCCGTTCACCCCGACTATTGCCGAAGCGAAAGAGCTGTTCGCGCTGGCGAAAAGCAAAGGCCTGACCGTCACGCCGTATCAGAACCGTCGCTTTGACAGCTGCTTCCTGACGGCGAAAAAAGCGATTGAAAGCGGCAAGCTCGGCAACATCGTGGAAATCGAAAGCCACTTCGATTACTACCGTCCGGTGGCGGAAACGCAACCCGGACTGCCGCAGGATGGTTCGTTCTATGGTCTGGGCGTGCACACCATGGACCAGATCATCTCCCTGTTTGGCCGCCCGGACCACGTGGCGTATGACATTCGCAGCCTACGCAACAAAGCCAACCCGGACGATACCTTCGAAGCTCAGCTGTTCTACGGCGACCTGAAGGCCATCGTCAAAACCAGCCATCTGGTGAAAATCGACTACCCGAAATTTATCGTTCACGGCACTAAAGGTTCGTTCATTAAGTACGGCATTGACCAGCAGGAGACCAGCCTGAAGGCCAATATCATGCCGGGTGAGCCGGGCTTTGCCGCGGACGATTCCGTGGGCGTGCTGGAGTATGTGAACGACGAGGGCGTGACGGTCAAAGAAACGCTGAAGCCGGAAACCGGCGACTATGGCCGCGTCTATGATGCGCTGTTTGAGACCCTCACAAACGGCACGGCGAATTACGTCAAGGAATCTGACGTTCTGACCAACCTCGAAATCCTTGAACGGGCCTTCGAACAGGCTTCTCCTGCCACGATAACCCTCGCAAAATAAGCAAAAACGGCTCCTCTGCACTTGTTCACAATTTTTGAACAGAGGAGTCAATTTTCACCCTCTATGATCCCAGGCCGTTTGCGTCCACACTTATTCCATCGAAACGAACTGAGGGTGAAAACAATGATCTACTTACGCAAAGCAAACGAACGTGGTCACGCGAATCATGGCTGGCTGGACTCATGGCATTCATTCTCGTTTGCCGACTACTACGACCCGAACTTCATGGGCTTCTCCGCACTGCGCGTGATTAACGACGACGTGATTGATGCAGGCCAGGGCTTCGGTACCCACCCGCACAAAGACATGGAAATCCTGACCTATGTGCTGGAAGGCGCGGTTGAGCACCAGGACAGCATGGGCAACAAAGAGCAGGTTCCGGCGGGCGAGTTCCAGATTATGAGCGCGGGTACCGGGGTGCGTCACTCCGAGTACAACCCAAGCAAAACGGAAAAACTGCACCTGTATCAAATCTGGATCATTCCAGAAGAGACCGGCATCACGCCGCGCTACGAGCAGCGCCGCTTCGACGCCAAACAGGGTAAACAGCTGGTGCTCTCCCCGGATGCGCGTGAAGGTTCCCTGAAAGTGCATCAGGATATGGAGCTGTACCGCTGGGCGCTGGCGAAAGATGAACAGTCCGTGCATCAGATTGCCGCTAACCGCCGCGTCTGGATCCAGGTGGTGAAAGGGGACGTGTCCATCAACGGCACCAAAGCGACAACCGCCGATGGTCTGGCGATCTGGGATGAGCAGGCGATCTCCGTGCATGCCGACAGCGAAAGCGAAATTCTGCTGTTTGACCTGCCGCCGGTGTAATAAAACATAAATAAATCCCCATCCTTCCCTTTGACAGGGGAAGGATGGGCTTTGTCCGTGGTAAACTGAGCAAATCTCTCACTTCAAGATTTCTCAGGACGATGAAAAAGAAACGCCCCGTACTTCAGGATGTCGCCGATCGCGTCGGTGTGACCAAAATGACGGTCAGCCGTTTTTTACGTAACCCGGAACAGGTTTCCGTGGCGTTACGTGGCAAGATTGCCGCTGCCCTTGATGAACTGGGTTATATCCCCAACCGTGCACCCGATATTCTCTCGAATGCGACCAGCCGCGCGGTGGGCGTTCTGCTTCCTTCTTTGACCAACCAGGTTTTCGCCGAAGTTTTGCGCGGCATTGAAAGCGTCACCGATGCGTTTGGCTACCAGACCATGCTCGCCCACTACGGGTACAAGCCGGAACTCGAAGAGGAACGTCTTGAATCGATGCTTTCCTGGAACATTGACGGCCTGATTTTAACCGAACGAACCCACACTGCCCGCACGCTCAAAATGATTGAAGTGGCCGGTATCCCAGTCGTGGAGCTGATGGACAGCCAGTCGCCGTGCCTCGACATCGCCGTGGGGTTTGATAACTTCGAAGCGGCGCGTCAGATGACGGCGGCCATCATCGCCCGCGGGCATCGTCATATCGCCTATCTGGGTGCGCGTCTTGATGAACGTACTATCATCAAACAGAAGGGATACGAGCAGGCGATGCTCGACGCGAACTTAACCCCGTACAGCGTGATGGTGGAGCAGTCCTCTTCCTATACGTCGGGTATTGAGCTGATGCGTCAGGCGCGACGCGAGTATCCGCAACTGGACGGTATTTTCTGTACCAACGATGACCTTGCGGTCGGCGCAGCATTTGAGTGTCAGCGTCTGGGGCTGAAGATCCCTGATGATATGGCGATCGCCGGTTTCCACGGCCACGATATTGGCCAGGTGATGGAGCCGCGTCTGGCGAGCGTCCTGACGCCGCGTGAACGTATGGGCCGTATTGGCGCAGAACGCCTGCTGGCGCGCATTCGTGGCGAGACGGTGACCCCGAAAATGTTAGATTTAGGTTTCACCTTGTCACCGGGTGGATCTATTTGAACTGACAAATTTGAAGTAGCTCACACTTATTCACTTCGCGCACGTTTGGATATTGCTTCTCTTTTGCCCCAGCAGGACAATGTTACCGATAACTGTTACCCGTAACAATTGACTGAGGGACACCCTTTGAGCACGACTAATCACGATCACCACGTCTACGTCCTGATGGGCGTTTCCGGTAGCGGGAAATCAGCCGTGGCCAGCGAAGTGGCGCATCAACTCCAGGCTGCGTTTCTTGATGGCGACTTCCTCCATCCGCGCAGCAACATCATGAAAATGGCCTCCGGCGAGCCGCTGAACGATGACGACCGCAAACCGTGGTTGCAGGCGCTGAATGACGCCGCGTTCGCGATGCAGCGCACCAACAAAGTCTCCCTGATCGTCTGCTCCGCGCTGAAAAAAACCTATCGCGACCTGCTGCGTGATGGCAACCCGAACCTCTCTTTCATCTACCTGAAAGGAGATTTCGAAGTGATTGAAAGCCGCCTGAAGGCGCGCAAAGGTCACTTCTTCAAAACCCAGATGCTGGTAACGCAGTTCGAAGCGCTGCAGGAGCCGGGTGAAGACGAGAAAGACGTCTTAGTGGTTGATATCGATCAGTCACTGGAGGGTGTTGTTGCCAGCACCATCGAGGTCATTAATAAAAGGCAGTAAGTTTTGAGTACATTAACGCTAGTTTTGACAGCAGTGGGTTCGGTATTGCTGCTGCTGTTTTTAGTGATGAAGGCGCGTATGCACGCCTTTGTTGCTTTGATGGTGGTTTCTATTGGTGCTGGTCTCTTTTCCGGTATGCCGCTCGACAAGATCGCCGCGACGATGGAAAAAGGGATGGGCAGTACGCTGGGCTTCCTGGCGATTGTGGTCGCGCTGGGCGCGATGTTTGGCAAGATTTTGCACGAGACGGGTGCGGTCGACCAGATTGCCGTCAAGATGCTGAAATCCTTTGGCCACAGCCGTGCGCATTACGCGATTGGTCTGGCCGGTCTGATTTGCGCGCTGCCGCTGTTCTTCGAAGTGGCCGTTGTGCTGCTGATAAGCGTCGCATTCTCCATGGCGCGCCATACCGGTACTAACCTCGTGAAGCTGGTCATTCCGCTGTTTGCGGGCGTGGCGGCGGCTGCGGCGTTTCTGCTGCCGGGACCAGCCCCGATGCTGCTGGCATCCCAGATGCACGCCGACTTTGGCTGGATGATTCTGATTGGCCTGTGCGCGGCAATCCCGGGGATGATTATCGCCGGCCCGCTGTGGGGCAACTTCATCAGCCGTTACGTTGAGCTGCATATTCCGGATGACATCACCGAGCCGCACCTGGGCGAGGGCAAAATGCCATCCTTCGGCTTCAGCCTGTCGCTGATCCTGCTGCCGCTGGTGCTGGTGGGTCTGAAAACCATCGCTGCGCGCTTTGTGCCGGTGGGGTCCACTGCCTACGAGTGGTTTGAGTTCATCGGTCACCCGTTCACGGCGATTCTGGTGGCGTGCCTGGTGGCGATTTACGGCCTGGCGATGCGTCAGGGGATGCCAAAAGACCGGGTGATGGAGATCTGCGGTGCGGCGCTGCAGCCTGCGGGGATTATCCTGCTGGTGATCGGTGCAGGCGGTGTGTTCAAGCAGGTGCTGGTGGATTCCGGCGTGGGCCCGGCTCTGGGTGAAGCGCTGACCGGGATGGGCCTGCCGATTGCGGTGACCTGCTTTGTGCTGGCTGCGGCGGTACGTATCATCCAGGGTTCTGCTACCGTGGCGTGTTTAACCGCCGTGGGTCTGGTGATGCCGGTGATTGAACAGCTGAACTACTCCGGTGCCCAGATGGCCGCGCTTTCTATTTGTATCGCGGGTGGTTCGATTGTGGTCTCTCACGTTAACGACGCCGGCTTCTGGCTGTTCGGTAAGTTTACCGGCGCCACCGAAGCGCAAACCCTGAAAACCTGGACGCTGATGGAAACCATTCTCGGCACGACGGGTGCAATTGTCGGGATGATTGCCTTTACGCTGCTCAGCTAAATGCGGTGATTTAACAAGGCTAAAAATAAGGCCCGGTAGCGTCAGCGCTTACCGGGCCTTTTTATTATCCAGGGCGTCAGGCCGGGCCATAACCCGGCATTGTGTTACTCGCCCTGCGTGGCGCTCTCAATCGTCAAGCGCACGTCCGAGGTAATTAGCTCTGCCAGCATCTGGTATACCTTCAGCGTCTCTTCCGGCTCGGCATCACCCGTATCGCTGATGAAGCCTTCATCACGCAGCGTCAGCACCAGGGAACTGAAGACCGCTTTGTCGAAGAATTCAGGGGCGTTAATGCCGTGCAGAACGGACAGGCGCTGGGCCAGCGTCCGGCTCTCTTTCTCCAGCGTACCGCGGTTGATAGACGGATTCGCGCTCAGCAGCCAGAACGTAATGGCGTAGCGCTGCAGCGTTTCGCGCGCACCGGCCGCCAGCAGCTGCAGGGTGCGGGAGCGTGACGGATTGATGTGCAGCTCGTCGTTGTTCAGGGTAATCAGCCCCTGGCGACGCATCTCTTCCGTCATCTTATCCAGTTCTGTCGCCAGCTCATCCTTACTCCAGCGCAGGAACAGCTCCGCTTTCAGCATCGGATAGAGGGTCTCAAGATGGCGCAATAGCTCCTGACGGGAGATATGACGATGCTGGGTAATAATGGCGGCCATGAGCGACGGCAGCATCAGCATATGCGTGATGTTGTTGCGGTAGTAGGTCATCAGCACCGCCTGCTCGCGCGGCAGAATGATGATGTCGCCGATCGTGTCCTTCTCCACTTCAAACTTGTTCATCTGCAACGCGTGATCGATAAGTTCACTGGCGGTCGCAGAAGGCACGGTTGAATCAACCGAGTACGGCACGTTACGCATCATGTCCAGATAGCAATCCAGCTGCTCCGTGAGCTGTTCACGGGTCAGCGAGCGCTGACGTGAAGCCAGAAGTGCCGTACAGCACAGGTTCATGGCGTTAGCCGCACCGGCGTTGTTAATGCGCACCATCAGCTCCGATGCGATGCCGTTAACCGTTGGCGTCAGCCAGGCCGGACGCACCGCTTCGATAGGATCGATGGACTCGCGCCACTCCGGCACGTGATGGTTCAGGTAGGTCATCAGCGGCATCGGCTCGCCGAAGTTCACGTAGCCCTGACCGAGATTGCGCAGCTTGCTCAAGCCGCGCAGCATCTGCGGCAGGCTCTCTTTCTCTTTGGTCGCGCCACGCAGCTCTTTCGCGTACGTGCCCACTTCCATCACGTGCTCGTAGCCGATGTAGATAGGCACCAGCGTGATCGGACGCGTACCGCCGCGCAGCATGGCCTGGATGGTCATCGACAGCGTGCCGGTCTTCGGATCGAGCAGACGACCGGTACGGGAACGCCCACCCTCCACGAAGTACTCCACGGAATAGCCGCGGCTGAACAGCTCGCCTAGATACTCGCGGAACACGGTGGAGTAGAGCTTGTTGCCCTTGAAGGTACGACGAATAAAGAACGCGCCCAGGCGACGGAAAATCGGGCCCGCGGGCCAGAAGTTCAGGTTGATACCGGCTGCGATGTGCGGTGGCACCAGCCCCTGGTGATAGAGCACGTAGGAAAGGAGCAGGTAGTCCATGTGGCTGCGGTGGCAGGGGACATAGACAATCTCATGGCCATCGTGCGCCAGCTGACGCACGCGCTCGGCGTTATGGACGTTGATACCCTGATACAGGCGGTTCCAGGTAAAGCCGAGAATACGATCGGACAGGCGAATCATCTCATAAGAGAAGTTCGCTGCGATCTCTTCCATCAGCGCAATGGCGTTCTGCTGAGCTTTCTCATGCGAAATTTTCTTGCTGCGCGCTTCGTCTTCAACGGCGCGGGCGATCGCTTTGGAGGCCAGCAGCTTGTTGAACAGGTCCTGACGCGCCGGAAGGCGTGGCCCTACGGCCGCCAGGCGCTGACGGGCGAAGTGCATACGCGCCACGCGCGCCAGTTTTTGCGCGATGATCTTGTCGGTGCCGTGCTCGTCCGCCATGCGACGCAGCGAAACGGAAGGGGAGAAACGCACAAAGCTGTCGCGTCCCAGCCAGGAGACCGCGAAGAACTTCTGGATGCCGTTAAGCATGCGCAGCGGCGGATTCTCTTCGCCTTTTTCACGACCCGGACGACGACCAAACATCACCGATACCGGCACCATCTGCACATCCAGATCGGGGTTGCTGCGGTGCAGGTCGAGATAGTCATGGAACAGCTTGATGGACTCTTCTTTCGGCGTGTAATAGGTAAACACGCGCGGCCCGCCGTGGATGAACACATAGCGTGGCAGCAGCGTACCGTCAACTTCCAGCGGTTCAAGCGGGTCAGGTAAGTCATGCGCCAGACACTGGGCGCGAAGCGTCAGTAAGTCTGCCTTCGAGTTATAAGGCAAAACGTACATAATAGGGCGCGACGTATCGAGCCCCAGTTCCAGCGCGGGTTCTGCTGGGATAGACTTGCTTTTTACCAGGATGCTTAATGGTAAATTAAGTAATTTGTAGTAAATTCGTGGCCAGCCGGACATAAACGATGTAAAGCCTCTGGTTAATAATGCAATTGCGGCGCAAGGATAACAGAAAGCGCGCAAAATTTCTGTTGTTACCCGTCATACTTCAGGCTGTAGCGAAACGCGCTCCGCCTCATGTTAATGACGCTCTTTTTTAAAAAAGGTTCTTTTAATGGCCAATAATACCACTGGGTTAACGCGTATCATCAAAGCCGCCGGCTATTCATGGAAAGGTTTCCGTGCCGCATGGGTCAACGAAGCCGCTTTTCGCCAGGAGGGCGTCGCCGCAATCATCGCGGTGATCGTCGCCTGTTTCCTTGATGTTGATGCGATTACCCGCGTACTGCTTATCGGTTCCGTACTTCTGGTGATGATAGTGGAAATTCTTAATAGCGCTATTGAGGCCGTTGTTGATCGCATTGGTTCCGATTTCCATGAGCTTTCTGGCCGTGCAAAAGACATGGGCTCTGCTGCCGTGTTGCTGGCGATTATCACTGCCGTTATCACCTGGGTCACCCTGCTTTGGTCACATTTCCGATGAGCCTCGAGGAATAATTAAGTCCCTGGTTTTTTGTGCAGTTTTTGGTTCCAAAATCGCCTTTGACTGTATATACTCACAGCATAACTGTATATACACCCAGGGGGCGGAATGAAAGCGTTAACGACCAGGCAGCAAGAGGTGTTTGATCTCATTCGGGATCATATCGGCCAGACGGGTATGCCACCCACGCGTGCGGAAATCGCGCAGCGTCTGGGCTTCCGTTCTCCGAATGCTGCCGAGGAACACCTGAAAGCGCTGGCGCGTAAGGGTGTGATTGAGATTGTGTCAGGCGCGTCGCGTGGTATCCGCCTGCTGGTGGAAGAAGAGACGGGCATTCCGCTGATAGGCCGCGTTGCTGCAGGTGAGCCGCTGCTGGCACAACAGCATATTGAAGGTCACTACCAGGTCGATCCCGGCATGTTCAAACCGAGCGCTGATTTCCTGCTGCGCGTCAGTGGCATGTCGATGAAAGACATCGGCATTCTTGATGGCGATCTGCTTGCGGTGCATAAAACCCAGGACGTGCGAAACGGCCAGGTCGTGGTCGCACGCATTGATGACGAAGTGACCGTTAAGCGTCTGAAAAAGCAGGGCAACACTGTTCAGTTGCTGCCCGAAAACAGCGAGTTCACCCCGATTGTGGTCGACCTCCGCGAACAGAGCTTCTCTATTGAAGGTCTGGCGGTAGGCGTGATTCGCAACGGTGAATGGCTGTAACCTCTTCCTGACAGGCTATGGCACCGCTGTAGCCTGATTCATTCCCCACTCCCGGTATCTTTCATGTCACTGCTGACGGCATCCGATAAGGCATTGTGGCGTCTTGCTCTGCCGATGATTTTCTCCAATATTACCGTGCCCTTGCTGGGACTGGTCGATACTGCCGTTATAGGCCATCTTGATTCACCGGTTTATCTTGGTGGCGTGGCGATTGGCGCGACGGCAACCAGCTTCCTGTTTATGCTGCTGCTCTTTTTGCGCATGAGCACCACCGGTCTTACCGCACAGGCTTATGGCGCGAAAGATCCGCTGCGTCTGGCGCGCGCGCTGGTGCAGCCGCTGATCCTCGCGCTTGGCGCGGGTGCGTTAATCGTTGTATTGCGGGCACCCCTGATCGATCTTGCGCTTCATATTGTTGGCGGCAGCGAGGCGGTATTAGAGCAGGCGCGACGTTTCCTTGAAATCCGCTGGCTCAGCGCACCCGCGTCACTGGCTAACCTGGTTCTGCTGGGGTGGCTACTGGGCGTGCAGTACGCCCGCGCGCCCGTGATTTTGCTGGTGGTGGGTAATCTGCTCAACATTGTTCTGGACGTCTGGCTGGTCATGGGTCTGCATTTGAACGTGCAGGGCGCGGCGCTGGCGACGGCGATTGCCGAATACGGGACCTTTATCATTGGCTTGTGGATGGTCTGGCGGGTACTGGCCATGCGCGGGATCTCCCTGGCGCTGCTCAAAACCGCATGGCGCGGCAATATCCGTAAGCTGCTGGCCCTCAACCGTGACATCATGCTGCGCTCGCTTCTTCTCCAGCTTTGCTTCGGGGCACTGACGGTTTTCGGAGCTCGACTGGGGCCAGAAATCGTCGCGGTCAACGCAGTATTGATGACGTTGCTGACGTTTACCGCCTACGCGCTGGACGGTTTTGCCTACGCGGTTGAAGCGCATTCCGGGCAGGCGTACGGGGCGCGCGAAAGCGGGCAGCTACGGGATGTCTGGCGGGCAGCCTGCCGTCAGTCGGGACTGGTGGCGCTGGCATTTGGCCTGGTTTACGCCTGCTTCGGTGAGCAGATCGTTGCATTGCTTACCTCTCTCCCTGCGCTGCGCGAGCTGGCGAGCCACTATCTCATCTGGCAAGTCGTCTTACCGGTGGTTGGCGTCTGGTGTTATCTGCTGGACGGCATGTTTATTGGTGCGACGCGCGGGGCCGAAATGCGTAACAGCATGGCCGTCGCGGCGGCCGGGTTTGGCCTGACGCTGCTGACGCTCCCCTGGCTGGGGAATCATGGTTTGTGGCTGGCCCTGGCCGTCTTCCTCTCACTGCGCGGGTTGTCGCTGGCGTTTATCTGGCATCGACACTGGCAAAACAATACCTGGTTTCCCTCACGCCACGATATATCGTGACGGTTAAAGATTCCGAATATGAAATTAACCACGGAATCCTTAACTACAATAATTATCACGTCCAGCAGAAAAGAACGTAACGGACGTTACGACCCGACGCTTAACGAAGAGGACACGATGATGAATAAAGACGAAATCGGCGGCAACTGGAAGCAGTTCAAAGGTAAAGCGAAAGAACAGTGGGGTAAGCTGACGGATGACGACATGACCGTCATCGAAGGTAAACGCGATCAGCTTGTCGGTAAAATCCAGGAGCGTTACGGCTACGCAAAAGACCAGGCGGAAAAAGAAGTGGGCGACTGGGAAAAACGCAACGACTACCGCTGGTAACCGGGCTATACCCGAAAGTACAAGGAAGTACACCCTGAGGGCGGCCATGAGCCGCCTTTGCTTTTGACGCTAACGCGGCTTTTTCTTCACCAGGATAGAGTGGTCGTGCTGACACGCGTCCTGATGGCGACAGGCTTCCACCTCCACGCACGCGGAACAGAGCCCGTGCGCTTCAATCACGTTATGACGCAGGGCAAAGCCCATTTTCGCTGCCAGCGTATGCATAATATCTTCCACGCCTTCCGCAGCCTCTTCCTTCACCACGCCGCAGCGGTCACAGATAAACATCGCCGATGTGTGGGTGGGTTGATCGAACAGATGGCATAGCACATAGCTGTTGGTGGATTCCACCTTGTGCACGAACCCTTGTTCAAGCAGGAAATCCAGAGCGCGATAGACCGTCGGCGGCTTTGCCTGCGGCTCGCTTTCGCGCAGCAGATCCAGCAGATCGTAGGCGCTGATGGCACCCTGCTGCAGGCTCATCAGACGTAATACTTCAAGGCGCTGCGGAGTCAGGCGCACATTGCGTTGCGCACACAGCTTTTCGGCCTGCGCTAACAGCTCTTTTGTGGACTTATCCATGTAGCACCCCGGATGTTATAGGACGGAAAACCTTCACTTTATCATGTTCTGCTAAAAACACCGAGATCCGCCAGTCTGTGCTATACCTGACCCATCGAAAACCGTGAGAACCAGAATGAAAAGACCTGACTGCATTCGACACTGGCGCGACGTGGAAGGCGCGGATGACTCGACCTACCCCGACAGCGATGAGCTGTTTTCCATTGGTGCTCCGCTGGCTCGCAAGCTTGGGCTCGGGCGTATTGGCATCCATCATGAGCGCCTGCCGCCTGGGCGCAGAACGTCCTATCCGCATGCGGAGAGCGACGAAGAAGAGTTTGTTTACGTGCTCGAAGGCTACCCTGAAGCCTGGATTAACGGCTACTTGTGGAAACTGGAGCCTGGCGACAGCGTAGGCTTTCCCGCCGGAACCGGCATCTGTCATACCTTTATCAACAACACGGACGATGAGGTTCGGCTCCTGGTCGTTGGCGAGGCCAACAAGAAGCACAACCGCATCTACTACCCGCTCAACCCCGTGTATGCCGCCACGCGGGAAGATCGCTGGGTAGATCATCCCCCGCAGTTTTTTGGACCGCATGATGGAAAACCTGGGAAAAAATAATTTCCTCTTCTATAAATATTGAGGGCCGTCACAAAATATAACAGGCCGTAAGGGAGTTTTACTTAGGGAAAGAAATAGCGGGTCTTTTACTACTTATTCACAGCAATAGTTCGTTCCTGTTTGGGTGATAACAGACAGGGGTTATTTCATAACAGACTATAACGGGCATACTGTGAAAAAAAATTTTAAATTTTCGGTGGTTAGCATTGCTGTCTCCTTGTTTATGGCAAATCAGGCGGGAGCAGCCAATACCTGGACAGAATCACGCAGCGACGCAATGGGTGGCACCGGCGTGGCTTCGGGAAGCTATGGTAGTGGGGCGTTAATCAACCCCGCGCTGCTGGCAAAGGCAAAACCGGACGATGATGTGACGGTCATATTGCCTTCGGTTGGCGCGCAAATCACGGATGAAGACAATCTTCAGGACGAGATTGATAACATCAACGACAAAATTAATCACTACAAGGATGTGGTTGATAATCTCACGCCACGAGAAATTATCACCAATCCATTAGGTTCCATTAATCAATTCCAGGGCGCGGCCAAAGATCTGGCCGATGAGCTGGACTATCTCAAAGGCAAAACCGCACGCGCAACGGCAGGGGCAGGGCTTGCGGTGAGTATCCCTAACGATGTCCTTTCGGTAGCCTTCATGGCGAAAGGCTATGCCCATGGCCGGGTGAGCTCGTCTATCGATCAGCAAGATATTGATTACCTTCGCCGTATTCAACGAAGCAATGTCGTGGCTGCCGGTGTCGCGCTGGACGCTGCGCTGAATGGTACGGATCAGATCACCAAAAACCTCAACTCAACGGCATCCGGCCGGGCGGCGATAGTCTCCGATTACGGTGTTGCTGTTGCCCGTCAGTTCGATCTGGGTGGCGTCCCGGTTTCCGTGGGGGTTACGCCAAAACTGCAAAAAACCTGGGTCTATAACTACACCACGTCAATCTACGATTACGACAGTAACAAGTGGAACGACAGCCGCTACCGCACTGACGATACGGGCTTCAACGTGGATGCCGGTATTGCGGCCGATTTCGGCGAACACTGGACCGTGGGCGTGAGCGGACAAAACCTGATGTCGCGTGATATCGACACCAAAGATATCCGTATCCGCAACGGCCGTACGGGAGAAGTGGTGAGCTATAAAGACACCTACCAGATCCGTCCGCTGGTGACCGCCGGTGCTGCCTGGCACAACGACCTGGTGACGCTGACCGCCGATGGCGATCTGACCGAAACCAAAGGCTTCAAGAGCGAAGATACATCGCAGTACGTGGGTGTCGGTGCCGAGGTGACGCCGCTGAGCTGGCTGGCGGTGCGTGCGGGTTATCGTGCCGACGTGAAGGGTAACGACAGCAATGTCTTTACCGGCGGTGTCGGTTTCGCGCCGTTTAGCACCGTGCATGTTGACCTGATGGGCCTGTACGGTGAAGACGAAACCTGGGGCGCAGGGGCTCAGCTGAGCATGACGTTCTAAAGTCCACCGGAGGCGCTGCGCCTCCGGCTTTTCTTTGTGCTATAGTAGCGCCCCTTTTCCACCAGATGCTTAAAACTTCGCCATGTCGTCAGAATTACAGACCGCTTTCCCTGCACACCGTTTTTCCATTGCGCCGATGCTCGACTGGACGGACAGACACTGCCGCTATTTCCTGCGCCAGCTCTCCCGCCATACGCTGCTGTACACCGAAATGGTGACCACAGGCGCAATCATTCACGGCAAGGGCGACTATCTGGCCTATAGCGAAGAAGAGCATCCGGTTGCCCTGCAGCTGGGCGGCAGCGATCCGGCCGCCCTGGCGCAGTGCGCGAAGCTGGCTGAAGCGCGCGGCTACGACGAGATCAACCTCAACGTTGGCTGCCCGTCCGATCGCGTGCAAAACGGCATGTTCGGCGCCTGCCTGATGGGGAACGCGCAGCTAGTGGCGGACTGTATCAAGGCGATGCGCGACGTCGT
Organism: Enterobacter cloacae complex sp. IR53041; assembly: GCF_049238285.1. NCBI lineage: Bacteria > Pseudomonadati > Pseudomonadota > Gammaproteobacteria > Enterobacterales > Enterobacteriaceae > Enterobacter > Enterobacter cloacae complex sp. IR53041. The sequence goes on from NZ_JBMKHB010000014.1 coordinate 77,410, forward strand.
TTCCATTCCGGTGACGGTCAAAACCCGTATCGGGATTGACGACCAGGACAGCTACGAATTCCTGTGCGATTTCATCAATACGGTCTCCGGCAAGGGCGAATGCGAGATGTTCATCATCCACGCGCGAAAAGCCTGGCTCTCCGGCCTGAGCCCGAAAGAGAACCGTGAGATCCCGCCGCTGGACTATCCGCGCGTGTATCAGCTGAAGCGTGACTTCCCGCACCTGACGATGTCCATTAACGGCGGCATCAAGTCGCTGGAAGAGGCCAAAGCGCATCTTGAACATATGGATGGGGTGATGGTCGGGCGCGAGGCGTATCAGAACCCGGGCATTCTGGCGACGGTCGATCGCGAAATCTTTGGCATCGAAGGTGCAGACACCGATCCGGTTGGCGTCGTGCGTGCGATGTATCCTTACATTGAGCGCGAGCTGAGCAACGGTACGTATCTCGGCCATATCACTCGCCATATGCTTGGGCTGTTCCAGGGCATTCCGGGCGCGCGTCAGTGGCGTCGCTACCTGAGCGAAAACGCCCATAAAGCCGGGGCCGATATTGAGGTGCTGGAACATGCGTTGCGCCTGGTGGCGGACAAGCGATAACTTTCGCTAAAAGTTCGTCAAATTCACCACGCCCTGCGAATTCTCGCGGGGCGTTTTGCTTTAAGAACAACACGTTATGTCTGGCATGATTCTTGTAATGTTTGCTGCATCATTCGGGAACTCGTGGGAGAGCACCATGCTGGAACTACTTTTTGTGATTGGCTTTTTTGTCATGCTGTTAGCAACGGGCATTTCGCTGCTCGGCATTCTGGCGGCTATCGTGGTGGCGACGGTCGTCATGTTTATTGGCGGATTGTTTGCCCTGACGATCAAACTGCTGCCGTGGTTACTGCTGGCCGTCGCGGCGGTGTGGGTGATACGGGCGATTAAATCGCCAAAAGTGCCCAGTTATCAGCGCAATAACCGCTTCCGTTACTAAGGTATTGAGGGGTTCGTCACAGAGTTGTAACTTTTCCGGCAGCCTGGCTTAGAACAGAATAGGATTTACTTATCGAATCTGTCACTATGACTGCCGTTAAAGAATTCATCGCGCTGTACCCTACATACAGCCGAACTAAAAAAAGAAAGGGCTTCCCACGGGAAGCCCAATTTCTTTTTGGGGCTCAGGGAATCAACAAGCTCGATCCCTGCGTTGCCCGGCTCTCCAGCACCTCATGCGCGCGCTGCGCGTCGGCTAGCGGGTATTTCTGCGCTTCTGCCACATCCACCTTAATGACGCCGCTGGCGATCAGCGAGAACAGCTCGTTGCTGGCTTCCTCAAGTTCTTCCCGGTTGGTGATGTAGCCTTGCAGGGAAGGGCGCGTGACGTACAGCGAGCCTTTCTGGTTCAGGATGCCGAGATTCACGCCGGTGACTGCGCCTGACGCATTCCCGAAGCTCACCATCAGCCCACGACGCTGCAGGCAGTCCAGCGACGCTTCCCAGGTATCTTTCCCTACCGAGTCATACACCACGCGCACCTTTTTGCCGCTGGTGATCTCCTTCAGCCGTTCGACAATGCTCTCTTCACGGTAGTTAATCACCTGCCAGGCGCCCGCCTGCAGCGCGCGCTGGGCTTTTTGGGCATTGCCCACGGTGCCGATCAGTTTTGCGCCCAGCGCTTTTGCCCACTGACAGGCGATGAGCCCGACGCCACCCGCCGCGGCATGAAACAGGAACTGCTCGTCGGGTTTAATTTCATAGGTTTTGCGCAGCAGGTAGTAAACGGTTAACCCTTTTAGAAAGGAGGCCGCCGCCTGCTCAAAGGAGATGGCGTTGGGCAGCAGGGCGGCTTTATCCGCCGGGACGTTGTGGACGGAGCTGTAAGCGCCCAGCGGAGATTGCGCGTACACCACGCGGTCGCCTTCTTTAATATGCTTAACCGCGCTGCCCACTTTGACGACGACGCCGGCCGCCTCGGTGCCCAGTCCGCTCGGCATCGACGGAGGCGGGTAGAGCCCGCCGCGTATATAGGTATCGATGTAGTTTATGCCGATGGCTTTGTTTTCAACCTGCACTTCGTTTTCGCCAGGCGCGGTGGGGGTGAACTCCACCGCGTTGAGTACGTCAGGGCCACCATGCTTGTGAAATTCAATACGTGTTGCCATGCTTCCTCCAGAATGTGGTAATCTTTCGACCCACTCTTTATCTCGGTAACTCCATTCACTATGGCAGGAAACAAACCCTTCAACAAACAGACTGAACCTCGCGAGCGTGATTTCCAGGTCGCAGGGTTAAAAGTCCCGCCGCACTCGATTGAAGCGGAACAGTCGGTGTTGGGCGGTTTAATGCTGGATAACGAGCGCTGGGACGACGTCGCCGAGCGCGTGGTGTCTGAGGATTTCTATACCCGTCCGCACCGTCATATCTTTACCGAAATGGCGCGCCTGCAGGAGTCGGGTAGCCCGATTGACCTGATCACCCTCGCGGAATCGCTGGAGCGTCAGGGACAGCTGGACAGCGTCGGCGGGTTTGCCTATCTGGCAGAACTGTCAAAAAACACGCCAAGTGCGGCGAACATCAGCGCTTATGCTGACATCGTGCGTGAACGCGCCGTTGTCCGCGAGATGATCTCGGTGGCGAATGAGATCGCCGAAGCGGGTTTTGATCCGCAGGGTCGCACGAGTGAAGACCTGCTCGACCTTGCCGAGTCTCGCGTCTTCAAAATCGCCGAAAGCCGCGCCAACAAAGACGAAGGCCCCAAAAATATCGCCGACGTCCTCGACGCCACCGTTGCCCGTATCGAACAGCTGTTCCAGCAGCCGCACGACGGTGTGACCGGGGTGAACACCGGCTATGACGATCTCAACAAGAAAACCGCCGGTCTGCAGCCGTCGGATTTGATTATCGTCGCCGCGCGTCCGTCGATGGGTAAAACGACATTTGCGATGAACCTCGTCGAAAATGCGGCGATGTTGCAGGATAAGCCGGTACTGATTTTCAGCCTTGAGATGCCCTCTGAGCAGATCATGATGCGTTCTCTGGCATCGCTGTCGCGCGTGGACCAGACCCGCATCCGTACCGGCCAGCTCGACGATGAGGACTGGGCGCGCATTTCCGGCACCATGGGCATTCTGCTGGAAAAACGTAACATCTATATTGATGACTCCTCCGGCCTGACGCCGACGGAAGTCCGTTCCCGCGCGCGTCGTATCGCCCGCGAACACGGCGGTATCGGCCTTATCATGATCGACTACCTTCAGCTGATGCGGGTCCCGTCGCTCTCCGACAATCGTACGCTGGAGATCGCCGAAATTTCCCGCTCGCTCAAGGCGTTAGCCAAAGAGCTGCACGTGCCGGTGGTGGCACTGTCGCAGCTTAACCGCTCTCTGGAACAACGTGCCGACAAGCGCCCGGTCAACTCCGACCTGCGTGAATCCGGCTCCATCGAGCAGGATGCCGACTTAATCATGTTTATCTACCGTGATGAGGTTTATCACGAGAACAGCGACCTGAAAGGGATCGCCGAAATTATTATTGGTAAACAACGTAACGGCCCGATCGGGACGGTGCGTCTGACCTTTAACGGCCAGTGGTCGCGTTTCGACAACTATGCCGGTCCTCAATATGATGATGAGTAATTTCTAAGGAATTCAAATGCAAGCGGCAACTGTTGTCATTAACCGCCGCGCTCTGCGACACAACCTGCAACGTCTGCGTGAACTGGCACCCTCCAGCAAGCTCGTTGCAGTCGTGAAAGCGAACGCTTACGGACACGGTCTTCTTGAGACCGCGCGAACGCTCCCCGATGCCGACGCCTTTGGCGTCGCCCGTCTTGAAGAAGCCCTTCGCCTGCGCGCGGGGGGGATTACCCAGCCGATTCTGCTCCTCGAAGGCTTTTTCGAAGCCGCCGATCTGCCAACTATCGCGGATCAGCATCTGCACACGGCGGTACACAACGAAGAACAGCTGGCCGCGCTGGAAACCGCTGAGCTGAGCGAGCCGGTGACCGTGTGGATGAAGCTTGATACGGGCATGCACCGTCTGGGCGTGCGTCCGGAAAGCGCCGAAGCGTTTTATCAGCGTTTATGCCGGTGCAAAAACGTGCGCCAGCCGGTGAATATTGTCAGCCACTTCGCCCGTGCCGATGAGCCCGAGTGCGGTGCGACCGAGCGACAGCTGGATATCTTTAATACCTTCTGCGAAGGCAAGCCGGGGATGCGCTCGATCGCCGCATCCGGCGGTATTCTGCTGTGGCCGCAGTCGCATTTCGACTGGGCGCGACCGGGCATCATTCTTTACGGCGTGTCGCCGCTGGAGAATAAACCCTGGGGGCCGGACATGGGTTTCCAGCCGGTGATGTCTCTGGTGTCTACTCTGATTGCCGTACGTGAACACAAAGCCGGTGAACCGGTGGGCTATGGTGGCACCTGGACCAGCGAGCGCGACACGCGTCTCGGCGTGGTGGCGATGGGCTACGGCGACGGCTATCCGCGCGCTGCACCAACGGGTACGCCGGTGCTGGTCAACGGTCGCGAGGTGAAGATCGTTGGCCGCGTGGCGATGGACATGATTTGCGTCGATCTGGGGCCAGAAGCGCAGGATAAACCCGGCGACGATGTGGTGATGTGGGGGGAAGGTTTACCCGTTGAACGTATTGCTGAAATCACTAAAGTGAGTGCTTACGAACTTATCACCCGCCTGACGTCGCGGGTGGCGATGAAGTATCTGGATTGATCCGCAAAATGGTGGCTCCTGGGGAGCCACCGTCACCGTTTTACGGACGAAGCAGCATTACAAAGGTTCCGGCAATAATCGGTTGCCCGTTCGCCCTGTTAATCACTCGTACCGCGTGTTGCCCCTGATGCTCGACAACATTAAGGTCCAGGTTTGCATAGTGTTCAACGTGCACCTGGTTGATGTCCGGGGAAGGGATCACATGAACAAACCCGGTAGTGGTCCGGTAAATCACTGTCGCATGCCCGACACCGATGATCATTGCACTATAGTCAGCCAGATAGTGTTGAGTCTCCTGCTCTAGCGCCTGACGATTAACGTAATCTCCCAGCATTGACGGAGTGATAATCCGGCAGCCAGCTCCTTTTAGATCGGTACGTGCCAGGTTACGATTAACATCATCCTCATTCGGCGCCTGCGCAGCGAGACCGGGAAGATGGTGGGCAACCTGAAGTGCATCCCACTGGTTTTCGAGAATATCGTTGCGGGAATAGGTACCGAAATTAGCCAGAACCATCTGCAGGCAATTCGGGAAGCACGAATTCTGAAAAACCATATTTTTATAATTAAAACCATATTGATTGGACCACGGCACATGTTTCTCCTTAGTTAATTGTGTTTACAGCACAGAAATAATAAACAGCAGCGTTATGAATGAATATATGCTCTGTGGGAAATGCTATTTTTCGTAGAAAATGATGCAGAACATTATTTGTGGATTGTACTCCTGCTTCATCTTGATGTTAGTCATGCTGTATATGATATTTACCCTATGGCAAATGATGTTTTATAAGATCTCAATTAGCGCTCATACTCATTTTTGGAATATGTTGATGTTAATATTCATAACCTAAAAGAATAGTACTTGGATGAGGTTAAGTTGAGATGAATATATTGATGATCGATGAATTACCGATCTACATTCATGGTATGAAAAATGAACTGAAGAGAGTCATGCCAGAATGTACTTTTTCTGCTACTAACAGCTACGAAGATGCAAAAGAAGTGCTCAAGTCGATGCCTGTTTCGATTGTGCTGCTTGATGGCGATATGGACTATTCTAAGTTTGTTGAAGAGCTTGAGCTTGAATGGCCGATGGTGCCGATAGTGATCATGTTCCGTAAAGCATGCGAGCGAAATTTTAACCTTTATCAGCATCATAATATTAGAGGTGTTTTCACAAAATCACTCTCTGCTGAAAAAATAGTACAAGTTATCAATGTAGTGTTGTCGGGAGTTATCTGTATCCCAGAACAAGTAATTATGCAGGGTACCGCAACGACAATTAATTCACCCGTTCTTATGCTTAGCCAGCGGCAAAAGGAAGTATTGAGCTTGCTGGCAAATGGCGGAACAAACAAGCAAATCGGTAGAGCATTGAACATTAGTGCTGGTACCGTCAAGGTTCATCTGGAATCAATATTTCATCGTTTGCAGGTGAATAACCGCACACAAGCAGCAAGGTTATATTTTAAATACATTGATAAATGAGTTATCATTTATACTCCGTTATATCCTGAAAACTTTTTATTTAAAAATGCGTGACAACGATGGCATTTGTCACGCATTTTGTCATGCGATAATTATCTTGCTAAAAAGAAACGAATGATGATCATTAAGGTGCCAGCATCCTGAAGAAACCAAAAAGGAACACTTGCGCTAAAATTATCATGGCCTGTCAATAAACTTTCAATGTTTAATCCGCTTTGTGCAAATAGCCCAAAAGCTATCGCGGCAAATCCTATCTTATAGAGGATAGGCTGTTTTTTAATTCTATTACTGTATGCGCAAAAGAGAATAATAAAAGAAATAACAAGGTCCAGCATGATTGTTATAAATAACATCCACCAGTCTGTTACGCTGCTCATGTTAGTCCTCTTTATCAGTATTAATAAGGGATGCGTCGGGGAGTGCTTCATTACGTACTCTTTTCTTGATGACTGAGGCGACATCAAAAATATCTTGCTGCTCGTGACGGCGAAAAAAATTTGCCAGCCAAACAATAAGACCATTGCTCATTGCTCCGAGAATATAACCTAATCCCAGGGTGATATCCGACTGGTTTAAATCAATCTTCAACCATCTTGCGGCCAGACCGCCTAACGCTACGGCGGCACCCATACTGATTCCACCAAATATAATGCCTGCAATGAACTTACTGTGCTGATGTAAGCGCTGTGGTTGCCAAAAAAAAGATATACTGACACCACCGAATAATCCTGCGAGAGCCAGGAGTGAAGCGCTAATTAAAGCTGGAGGAACGGAGGTATACATGACAATCTCCTCATTGATAACAAGACCCTCGCAGGAGGGTCTTTTTGTGAATAAAAGCCACATTATTATGTCTATTTGACATATTTGGTCAGTGTCTGACCAACGCCATTTATAAATATTTGCTGCTTATAGCTTTGTAGCGCTACGTTATCAACCAGGTCGTTTGGTATAATGATTTCCATATCGTTACTATCTTCGTTATTGTAACATTTAAAGTAGAAACGATAGCGGGCTAGTGTGGGTATTAACAAATCACTATCCGCTACGGGAATTTCTATTCTGCGTAATGCTTCTTTAATTTCATTTAATAATGCCGTCTTGTCCTGCACCGGGGATTTAAATCTCTCATCCTGGCATACAATAATACGCGCAGGTGTAGTTATGTTCACAATGTTCAGATAGGCCGTCCCATTCCCCTGATTGTCAGTGCAATCTGGCATATAGCCGAATGTCAGGGTTTCCGTACTACCCGTATAAAATCCAGACCATTCATCATTGTTTGTTGCCTCACTACGATACTTCGTTGAATCCCAGTCTTTTGCTTTATATTTGCAGGCCTTGTAGCCGAGCACGCCTGCTGGAAGACATTCTGTTTTCAGTTCCATCATGCTTCTCCGGTGTTAACGTATGGATTAATTGCAGGCGTTTACTTCCACTAAATGTTGGTATTTATCGGTGGTGATATAGCGCTGAGGTCCGGAAAGGGTGTAGATCAGTCGTTTGGTCCCCCGGTATCCTTTAGAAACATCAATATCGGCGCTAAACCAGGATTGTGCTGAGGGAAGTTTTGAACTGACATAGTTATCCCCGCCTATCCATTTGTTATTGGTGGGTTTAATACCCCAGAGTGTTTCTGTTTCATTACCCGACCATCCCTGACGTTTCGCTTCATCACTGGTGATGTAGCGCGGCGGCAGTCGCCCAGTTTGTGTGAGACTGCGCAATATTTTTGCCAGATCATCCACATCATTTATTCGGGCGGTACCCTGTAAAGACAGGAAGGTATTAACGTCCTTAATCTCACTCTCGCAGGTGGGTAACGCTGCATTGACCTGCATAACGGTAAGCAGGGGTACAAAGAAAATCACTTTTTTTAAAGCCACAGATGATGTCATGTTAACCTCCAAATTTAACCAAGAAATAACTTCATTTCCGCCTCGCGGCGACGCGTCAGACCGGCCAATACCTTCCCGCCTGCCTTATTCCAGCTTTTGAACTGCAGTGCGGCACCCTGAACATCGCCCGCGTTGAATTTTTTTAGCAGCGTTGATTTCTTTAAATTGCCAACGCCGAGGTTGAAGGCGAAGGAAACCAGCGCGTCGAATTGCGCCTGCGTTGCTGGCTGGTTCAGCAGCTTTTTCACGCCGTCCTCGGTGCGTTTCAGATCTTTGCGCAGCAGATCTTTGGCTTCGCCGGTAGTAATTTTGGTGAGCTTTTCCATCTCCTCTTTGAGGATCAAATGGCCATAGCCGATGGTCCATAAACCTACGGCATCGCGATAACGCTCCAGCTTCAGTCCTTCAAACTGGCAAATCAGCTGAATACCCTTGTCACCTGTACGTTCTGGTTGTGTGTGCATTACGGAGTCTCCTCTGCTTTCGGACGGGGAATCACCTTGTTGGTGTATTCGTCAATCAAGCGCATAACGCTTTCCGGTGGCTCAAGCGCGGTAAACTGCATCTCCACATCGACGTGGCGGCTGTCACGCCCGCCTTTGTTATCGCTGGAAGGCGAAAGGCTGACATGAAAGCGACCAAATTCGTTTTCACCGGACTGGCGGGAAGGTGCCTGCATGCCTTCCGTACGGATCGTCAGGTTGACCTTCATTTTCTCCAGCATCAGTCCGCGCGGCGTTGAAAGTGCGACCAAGGGCAGGTCAAAGTAGTGCTTTTCATCCAGTGCCAGCTGTACCGTGCGTGGAACCAACGAACCGTCCTCAGCAGGTTCGAAAAAGGGATCCAGCGCTTTCATATACTGCTGAGCAATCAGTTCGTTGGCTGCCGTGGCCGCGTACTGCATCCCGCGCGTGATATCTTCAAGCGAGATCGGCACGCCGGGAATATCGGCTGGCGGCGTAGGGGGCGTGTTTTCCTGTACCGGCGGCGTGCCTTCATCCTCTTTGTCCGTCCTGTTTTCCGGCTCTTCATCCTTGCCGCCGCGCAGCCATTTTTTAAAAGACATATTTCGCTCCTGGAAAAAGGGCTACCCGGGTAGCCCCTGCGTTACGGAATCGCACGTATGTCGCGGCGTGGAAGATTATTGCGCGGCGACAGGCTTGGTTTTGGCGTTGGTCAGATAGTCAATTACGCGCTGCAGAGCTTCTGGTGGCTCCTGGCGTTTGATCTGGGTATGAATGGAGTATTTCGCGCGTGTATCGGTCGAACGGGTCTGCTCCGATTTATGGGAGACCTTGCCGGTCATTTTGGCTTTAAAGACACCCCAGCCGACGGACGCTTCCACGGAGGCCTCCGCTTCGGTACTGCTGGAACTGGCTTCGCTCTGGCTCACTTCCAGCTCAAAGTCGATGGTGCCGTCTTCGATACAGATGATAGGGTGCGTGATCGCCGCCAGCAGCGGAATGCTCATCTTGCGGGTCACGCTGCCTTTGTTCACGCCTTGTTCGTCTACCACGGTTTCGTCGTAGTCGAACTCGATCGCGACGGCTTTGCCGTCTTTAATGCAGACAGAGAGCAGGAAGTCGGTATAGGACTTGCTCGCCTGAACCTGTGCTTTGATCATCGCCTGCAGCGGACCGCCGATCATATGCTCCAGCGGCAGGGCGTTAATAACTGAACCAATAAATTGTGAATCCATGATGTGAACTCCTTGAATCAGTGAATGCGCGGTTGCGCAGGAGTCACATTACGGAAAGCGAGAAGGGGAAAATATTGGGTAAATGTCATGGCTAAAGGACGCAAAAAACCTATGCCGATCGCAGGATAATCTTAAGGGGTGGTGTTGCGTGATATTCCGGTTTATTGTTGAAATCCCTGCCTCATCGAATTCCGGAGAACCATCGCGTGTTTCAGAAAGTTGACGCCTATGCCGGCGACCCTATCCTCTCCTTAATGGAGCGTTTCAAAGAAGATCCTCGCAGCGACAAAGTGAACCTCAGCATCGGTCTGTATTACAACGAGGATGGCATTATTCCTCAATTAAAAGCCGTTGCCGAAGCCGAAGCGCGTCTGAACGCGGTTCCACACGGCGCGTCTCTGTATCTGCCGATGGAAGGGCTAAACGCTTATCGCAACACCATTGCACCGCTGCTGTTCGGCGCCGATCACGCTGTGCTCGCGCAAAAACGCGTGGCGACTATCCAGACGCTGGGCGGCTCGGGTGCGCTGAAAGTCGGTGCAGACTTCCTGAAAAAATACTTCCCGGATTCAGGCGTGTGGGTCAGCGACCCGACGTGGGAAAACCACGTTGCGATCTTCGAGGGCGCGGGCTTTAAGGTGGCGACCTATCCGTGGTTCGACAGCGAAACGAACGGCGTGCGCGTTGACGCGCTGCTGGAAAAGCTGAACACGCTGCCAGCGCGCAGTATTGTGCTGCTGCACCCATGCTGCCATAACCCAACCGGGGCGGATCTCACCCATGCCCAGTGGGATGCGGTGATCGAGGTGCTGAAGACCCGTAACCTGATCCCGTTCCTCGACATTGCCTACCAGGGCTTTGGCGCGGGTATGGAAGAAGACGCCTATGCCATCCGTGCCGCTGCCAGCGCCGGGCTGCCTGTACTGGTGAGTAACTCCTTCTCTAAGATCTTCTCCCTGTACGGTGAACGCGTTGGTGGCCTGTCCGTGGTGTGTGAAGACGCCGAAGCGGCGGGCCGCGTGCTGGGCCAGCTGAAGGCGACGGTGCGCCGTATCTACTCCAGCCCGCCAAACTTTGGTGCTCAGGTGGTGGCGACGGTTCTCGGTGACGAAACGCTGAAAGCCTCCTGGCTTGCCGAAGTGGAAGCGATGCGTAAGCGCATCCTGTCGATGCGTCAGGCGCTGGTTAACGTCCTGAAAGAGGCCGTGCCAGGGCATAACTTTGATTATCTGCTCAAGCAGCGCGGGATGTTCAGCTATACCGGACTGAGCGCGGCACAGGTCGATCGCCTGCGCGAAGAGTTCGGTGTCTACCTGATCGCCAGCGGCCGTATGTGCGTGGCGGGCCTGAATGCCGGCAACGTACACCGCGTGGCGCAGGCGTTTGCAGCTGTGATGTAAGTACTCACTACTTTTTATCTCCCTCTCCCTGTGGGAGAGGGCTGGGGTGAGGGCATCAGGCCGCAGAAAATCTTGCCCGGTGGCGGCTGCGCCTTACCGGGCCTACATCACTCATCCACACTTTGTGATCGTCTTCTTTTTATTCCGCTTCATAAGCAAAAACTCCTTCCCTTCACCTCCCGCTGGGGTTAAGGTCGGATAGTTTTTTGACCATTCACTCAAAATAAAACGATAACAAGCTGAATATTCAGGGGAAAACATGCGCAAGATCACACTGGCGCTCAGCGCCGCCTGCTTATTGTTCTCACTTAATAGCGCCGTCGTCGCACGTGCCTCGGCGCCGACGCCGCTTTACACCGGCACCACCGCCGCCATGCTTGCCGAACAGGCGCCCATTCACTGGGTCTCCGTGGCCCAAATCGAAAACAGCCTGATGGGACGCGCGCCAATGGCCGTGGGCTTCGACATTGACGATACCGTGCTGTTCTCAAGCCCTGGCTTCTGGCGCGGCAAAAAAATGTATTCACCGGACAGCGAAGCGTATCTGAAGAATCCGGAGTTCTGGGAAAAAATGAATAACGGCTGGGACGAGTACAGCATCCCGAAAGAGGTCGCCCGGGCGCTTATTGCTATGCACGTTAAGCGCGGTGACAGCATTTACTTCGTCACCGGCCGTAGCCAGACTAAAACGGAAACCGTCTCCAGAACCCTGCAGGACGATTTCCAGATCCCGGCAGCCAACATGAACCCGGTCATCTTTGCGGGTGACAAAGAGGGGCAAAACACCAAAATCCAGTGGCTGGAAAAGAAAAACGTCAAAGTGTTTTATGGCGATTCGGATAACGACATTACCGCCGCACAGGATGCTGGTGCCAGAGGGATCAGGGTGTTACGCGCGTCTAACTCGACCTATCGACCCCTGCCGATGGCCGGAAAGTTTGGTGAAGAGGTGATCGTCAACTCGGAGTATTGAGCCCCTGGCGGCGAGTTTGACTCTTTTTTAATCAAATCTCGCTGCTGCGGGTTTTACCTTTCGCCTTCTTGCTGCACACTTAGAAAGATTCATCTTTCATCACGGAGCAGCCTATGTGGTACCAACAGACCCTGACCTTAAGCGCGAAGCCACGCGGATTTCACCTGGTGACGGATGAAGTCATCGGGCAACTCCGCGACCTGTCGCGCGTCAGAACGGGTTTGCTGCATCTGCTGCTTCAGCATACGTCTGCCTCACTGACGCTGAATGAAAATTGCGATCCTACCGTCCGGTCTGACATGGAACGGCATTTTCTGAAGAGCGTCCCGGATAGCGCCCCCTACGAGCATGACTATGAGGGGGCGGACGATATGCCTTCACATATTAAATCCTCTTTGCTGGGCGTATCGTTGATGCTGCCGGTCCACAACGGGCGGCTGCTGTTGGGAACGTGGCAGGGGATCTGGCTGGGAGAGCATCGCATTCACGGTGGTTCGCGTAAAATTATCGCCACGCTACAAGGGGAATAAAGATGACAATTTCGGAGATACTTCAGTACTGCATGAGCAAGCCCGGCGCGGAGCAGAGCGTCCATAGCGACTGGAAAGCCACGCAGGTTAAGGTGGGAGATGTGCTGTTTGCGATGGTGAAAGAGGTGGAGGGCCGTCCGGCGGCGTCGCTGAAAACCAGCCCTGAACTGGCCGATTTACTCCGTCAGCAGCATGATGACGTGAGGCCGAGCCAGCACCTCAATAAGGCGCACTGGAGCACCGTCTATCTGGATGGATCGATTCCAGGCTCGCAAATTTACTACCTGGTGGACGCGTCCTATCAGCAGGCGGTTGAGCTGCTGCCGGAAACGACCCGACAGCAACTCTCCGTGTGACAATTACAGCAACGGTTTAAGGAAGCGCGCGGTGTGCGAGGCTTCGCACTCTGCAACGGTCTCTGGCGTACCGGAGACGAGGATTTCACCGCCGCCGCTGCCACCTTCCGGGCCAAGATCGACAATCCAGTCCGCGGTTTTAATCACGTCCAGGTTATGCTCGATGACCACGATGGTGTTGCCCTGATCGCGCAGCTGATGCAGCACGTCCAGCAGCTGCTGGATATCAGCAAAGTGCAGACCGGTGGTCGGCTCATCCAGGATATACAGCGTCTGACCGGTGCCGCGTTTTGACAGCTCGCGCGCCAGCTTCACGCGCTGCGCTTCACCGCCGGACAGCGTCGTGGCGGACTGCCCCAGACGAATGTAGGTCAGGCCGACGTCCATCAGCGTCTGCAGCTTACGCGCCAGCGCAGGGACGGCGTCAAAGAACTCACGCGCCTCTTCGATGGTCATATCCAGCACTTCGTGGATGGTCTTGCCCTTGTACTTAATCTCCAGCGTTTCGCGGTTATAGCGCTTGCCTTTGCACTGGTCGCACGGCACGTAGATATCCGGCAGGAAGTGCATTTCAACCTTGATCACGCCGTCGCCCTGGCACGCTTCACAGCGGCCGCCGCGCACGTTAAAGCTGAAACGTCCCGGCGTGTAGCCGCGTGAACGCGCTTCCGGCACACCGGCAAACAGTTCACGTACGGGCGTGAAAACACCGGTATAGGTTGCCGGGTTAGAGCGTGGCGTACGGCCAATCGGGCTCTGGTCGATGTCGATAACCTTATCGAAATGCTCCAGCCCCTGAATGTCACGGTACGGTGCAGGTTCGGCCAGCGTCGCGCCGTTCAGCGCCGTCTGCGCAATCGGGAACAGCGTATCGTTGATCAGCGTCGACTTACCGGAACCGGACACGCCGGTAATGCAGGTAAACAGGCCCACCGGCAGCGTCAGGGTAACGTCTTTCAGGTTGTTGCCGCGCGCGCCGGTCAGCTTCAGCACTTTTTCCGGGTTCGCCGCCACGCGCTGTTTTGGTACTTCAATCTTGCGCTTGCCGCTCATGTACTGGCCGGTCAGCGACTCGGGCACCGCCATAATGTCCTTCAGCGTGCCTTCCGCCACCACCTGGCCGCCGTGGACGCCAGCGCCCGGGCCGATGTCGATCACGTGGTCTGCGGCGCGGATCGCGTCTTCGTCGTGCTCCACCACAATCACCGTGTTACCGAGGTTACGCAGGTGAACCAGGGTGCCGAGCAGACGTTCGTTATCGCGCTGGTGCAGGCCGATGGACGGCTCATCGAGCACGTACATCACGCCCACCAGGCCCGCACCAATCTGGCTCGCCAGACGAATACGCTGGGCTTCACCGCCGGAGAGCGTTTCTGCCGAGCGTGAAAGCGTCAGGTAGTTCAGGCCGACGTTCACCAGGAACTTCAGGCGATCGCCAATCTCTTTCAAGACTTTTTCAGCAATTTTGGCGCGCTGGCCGGACAGCTTCAGGTTATTGAAGAAGTCCATCGCGTGGCCGATGCTCATGTCTGAGATGGTCGGCAGCGCCGTATTTTCCACAAACACGTGGCGCGCTTCGCGACGCAGGCGCGTGCCCTCGCAGGTGGCGCAGGAGCGGTTGCTGATGAACTTCGCCAGTTCCTCGCGCACCGCGCTGGATTCGGTCTCTTTGTAGCGGCGCTCCATATTGTGCAGCACCCCTTCGAACGGGTGGCGACGCACGGAGGTATCGCCGCGATCGTTCATATACTTGAACTCAATGTTCTCTTTGCCAGAACCAAACAGGATCACTTTGTGTACGCTCGGGCTCAGGCTGGCCCACGGCGCTTCCACGTCGAACTTGTAGTGCTCCGCCAGCGACTTCAGCATCTGGAAGTAATAGAAGTTACGCTTGTCCCAGCCGCGAATGGCGCCACCCGCCAGCGACAGCTCCGGATTCTGGATCACGCGGTCCGGGTCGAAATACTGCTGGACGCCCAGACCGTCACACGTCGGGCAGGCGCCCGCCGGGTTGTTAAACGAGAACAGGCGCGGTTCCAGCTCGCGCATGCTGTAGCCGCAAATCGGGCAGGCAAAGTTGGCGGAGAAGAGCAGCTCTTCCGCCTGCGGGTCGTCCATGTCGGAAACCACGGCCGTGCCGCCGGAGAGCTCCAGCGCCGTTTCAAACGATTCTGCGAGACGCGTGGCGAGATCGTCACGCACCTTAAAGCGGTCAATCACCACCTCGATGGTGTGCTTCTTCTGCAGTTCCAGCTTGGGCGGGTCGGACAGGTCACACACTTCGCCGTCAATACGGGCGCGGATATAGCCCTGGCTTGCCAGGTTTTCCAGCGTTTTGGTGTGCTCACCCTTACGCTCTTTAATGATTGGCGCCAGCAGCATCAGGCGTTTGCCTTCCGGCTGAGACAGCACGTTATCCACCATCTGGCTCACGGTCTGTGCCGCCAGCGGGACGTCGTGGTCCGGGCAGCGCGGCTCACCCACGCGGGCATACAGCAGACGCAGGTAGTCATGAATTTCAGTAATGGTACCGACCGTGGAGCGCGGGTTATGCGACGTGGACTTCTGCTCGATAGAGATAGCAGGAGACAACCCTTCAATGTGGTCGACATCCGGTTTTTCCATCAGCGACAGGAACTGACGCGCGTACGCCGAGAGCGATTCAACGTAACGACGCTGTCCTTCGGCATACAGAGTGTCGAAAGCCAGTGAGGATTTGCCAGACCCCGAAAGCCCGGTCACGACAATGAGTTTGTCGCGAGGGATTATGAGGTTGATATTCTTGAGATTGTGGGTGCGGGCGCCCCGAACTTCGATCTTATCCATTCACCTTTCCCGGTTGGAACACGGATTGCCTGGTTTGTTTGAAGGACAAACGGCTGTCAGAAACGGCTAATTATGACACAATTTGACCTGTTTGAATATACAGTATTGGAATGCATTTTCTGATTCGCTGTGTAACAATGTCGAGTTGCGGGAGAACTCTGGAACGTGCTACGCAACTATCAAAGTGCAGCATGGAAATGGTACACTCGCGCGTTTACACTATTAAGAAACGTATTCAGGAGACACGAACATGGCCAGCAGAGGCGTAAACAAGGTGATTCTCGTCGGTAATCTGGGCCAGGACCCGGAAGTACGCTACATGCCGAGTGGTGGCGCAGTTGCCAACATTACGCTGGCTACTTCCGAATCCTGGCGTGATAAAGCGACCGGTGAGATGAAAGAGCAGACCGAATGGCACCGCGTTGTGCTGTTTGGCAAACTGGCAGAAGTGGCCGGTGAGTATCTGCGTAAAGGTTCTCAGGTCTATATCGAAGGCCAGCTGCGTACCCGCAAATGGACCGATCAGTCCGGTGCTGAGAAGTACACCACTGAAGTCGTGGTTAACGTCGGCGGCACCATGCAGATGCTGGGTGGCCGTCAGGGCGGTGGCGCACCAGCAGGTGGCGGCCAGCAGCAGGGCGGTTGGGGTCAGCCTCAGCAGCCGCAGGGTGGCAACCAGTTCAGCGGCGGCGCGCAGTCTCGCCCGCAGCAGCAGTCTGCTCCGGCGCCGTCTAACGAACCGCCAATGGATTTCGACGACGACATTCCGTTCTGATTTGTGCGTCCTTCAAACAAAAAACCCAGACATCGTCTGGGTTTTTTTATTCCATAAAGGGATCAGGTAATCACCATTGGCCAGTCTGGTGGCGTGTGGCTCATCGCTTCAACCATCACCACTTTGATATTTTCCCAGACGGCGGCGATATCCAGCAGGGTAATGCCAAGCAGCCCCGTTGCAAACCAACATGCTGCACCCAGCCCCAACAGCGTGCTGATGACAGCGAGACCCGCGTAGTCAGATTTACGAAACTGAATGTTCAGCGTGCTGGCCAAAAACATCAGTACCGCACTCAACAAAGGCCAGCGCAGGAGAACCATGCTGGTAGTAATGGTTGCCATAAACCCATCCTCTACAAAACAGACGACCTGAATGAAACGGTGTTTCTCGTTACAGAATATGTGTGAACTATATCACATTTGTTGATTTATTCGCCAGTGTCTGTGCGATCAAAAAACGGTTTTTATTCCTCAGGTAAAGAGTGTGTGCAGGCTGGCCCTGCCTTCGGCGCGCGAGGAGGCGCCCCCCAGCGTGCCGGAAACGTCCATCGGGCTAGTAGTGCTACCTCAAATTCGGTTTTTATAAGAGGGGGCTCAGTCGAATCATAAAATAGTGCGGCGAAGACTGATTATTTATAAATCAACGCACACAAAGCCCCACAGTAAATAGCATAAAACGTCATGATAAAGGTGCGCTTTTTTCATGCTGCCAGAAGTTTGGCTTAATCAACGATCGTCTGTTGTGTTATCTTCCCTCCGTCCTCGAGGGCTGGATAATTATTTTCCTTAATTGAAACGGAACGAATACTTACAGTTTCACTTACGGGAAAATATTATCGTCATAACGAAATTTAAGATTTTTAATACGAAAAGTCAGTTGCTAACTTCGCATGATTCATGCAACGTAATCACCTGTTTAACACAGCATCCGGCCTTCATTACTACAGGCGTACAACATGAAGGGATATAGGGCGGGAAATGAATCGTAGCGCGTGGCGCAAGATGCTCAGGATGGTAGGGATCATCATGGTAGTTATGCTGCCGGTGATGCTTGCGCTATGGTTTGCCCAGCTAAGAGCCGTGTCTGAAACAAGCGCCCAGCTACGGACATTTGCTGAACTGGCTTTAGACAAAACTGAGCTGGTTATACAACAGGTTGATCTGGCCCGGGACGAGGCAGAAAAATATCGGGGCGAGCTCTGTACCCCGGGACACCGTCAATATATGTTGAACGTTGTTCGTGGTCGCCTGTTTGTTGCCGATTTAATTTACGCTGAAGGTCAGAATTTTCTTTGTTCGACCGTTTTTACACCGGATCAACCCTACGCCATACCCGTCGCTGATTACACGCGAAAACCTGACGTCGCTATCTATTATTATCGCGACACCCCATTTTATACTGGCTATAAAATGACATATATGCAGCGCGGAAATTATGTAGTGGTCGTTAATCCACTTTCATACAGCGAAGTCATGTCCGCGGATCATTCTCTCTCGTGGGGGGTTTACGACACGGTAACCAATGCTTTCTTTTCCGTCAGTCAGAAAGCCAACGTTTCGTTATTAAATTCGCTGATTCGGGATAAGGAATCGGTATTTCAAAAAGATAACCGCTTTTATACGATCGTCACATCCCCCAAAAGACCGATTGCGGCCATCGTGTCGACATCGAATAAACGCTTTTATGAAACGCTTTATCATCAGGCGACATTAACGCTGCCGCTGGGCATGATCTGCAGCATTATTATTTTGCTGGTCTGGTCCCGTACTCATCGTGAGCTTAATTCGCCGGGGCGTTTACTGCATCGGGCGCTGAACAAACGCCAGCTTTGCGTGCACTATCAACCGATTATTGATATTAAGAACAACCGGTGTGTCGGCGCGGAGGCGTTGTTACGCTGGCCGGGTTTTAACGGGCAGGTGATGAGCCCGGCTGAGTTTATTCCGCTGGCTGAAAATGAGGGGATGAGCGAGCGGATTACGGATTACGTCGTTGAGGAAGTGTTCAGCGATTTGGGCCATTTCCTGGCCGAGCACCCGCATCTCTATATTTCGATTAACCTGTCGGCCACGGATTTCCACTCCTCGCGGCTGATCGCCATGATTTCTGAGAAGGCTCGCCACTACGCCGTCCGCGCGCAGCAAATCAAAATTGAAGTGACGGAACGCGGTTTTATCGATGTGCCTAAAACCACGCCGGTGATTCAGGCTTTCCGTCAGGCGGGGTATGAAGTGGCGATCGATGATTTCGGTACCGGCTATTCGAACCTGCACAACCTCTACTCGCTGAACGTCGATATTCTGAAAATCGACAAATCGTTTATCGATACCTTAACAACCAACAGCACCAGCCACCTGATTGCCGAGCATATTATCGAGATGGCGCAAAGCCTGCGGCTGAAAACCATTGCGGAAGGGGTCGAGACGGCAGAGCAGGTGAGCTGGCTGTTGAAGCGCGGCGTGCAGTTTTGTCAGGGATGGCACTTCGCGAAAGCGATGCCGCCCCAGGAATTTATGACCTGGCAGCAGCAACCTTTGCACTGAGAGTAATTAATTCAACTGGTGGCGATAGTCGCTCGGCGTGCGGTCAAACTCGCGGCGAAACACGCGGGAAAAGGTTTGTTGCGACACATAGCCAAGATCCATCGCGATATCAAAAATCGGCCGCTGCGTTGAGCGTAGCGCCTGCGCCGCCAGCAGCAGCCTGCGCTGACGAATGTACTCACCCAGCGTCTGATGCATGACCGTGCGGAACATTCTCTGTAAATACCATTTCGAATAGCCCGACTTTTTCGCGACCACATCAATGTTCAACGGTTGGTCGATATGATCGTCAATCCATTCAATAAGCGTCTGAATAATCTGCTGATGCGACATAAGGTTGCCCCTCTGTAGATACAACTTTCTCGGTTGATTCGTCGTTTTCTCTGCGGGGGAGTATAATTCCTCAAGTTAACTTGAGGTAAAGAGGTTTTATGGAAAAGAGATTGCCGCGCATTAAAGCGCTGTTAACCCCCGGCGAAGTGGCAAAGCGAAGCGGCGTTGCGGTATCTGCGCTCCACTTCTATGAAAGCAAAGGGTTAATTAAAAGCATCCGCAACGGCGGCAACCAGCGTCGCTATACCCGCGACGTGCTCCGCTACGTGGCGATTATCAAAATTGCGCAACGAATCGGCATTCCTCTGGCTACCATTGGCGAGGCATTTGGCGTGCTGCCGGAAGGGCATACGCTGAGCCCGAAAGAGTGGAAAGAGCTTTCATCCCAGTGGCGAGAAGAGCTGGACAGGCGTATCCATACGCTGGTCGCGCTGCGTGATGAGCTGGACGGTTGTATCGGCTGCGGCTGCCTGTCGCGCAGCGACTGCCCGTTGCGTAACCCCGGCGACAAACTGGGCGAGCAGGGGACGGGAGCGCGGTTGCTGGAAGAGGATTGAGCGTGCGTGTAGCCCATTCGCCGGGTGGCGCTTCGCTTACCCGGCCTACCAAACCGTCAAATGTAGGCCGGGTAAGGCGCAGCCGCCACCCGGCAAAACCCCACATACATAAAGAACTAAAGCGCCACAAAGGGCGCTTTAGTTTTTCCCGGTCTTTGTCTTTCTCTCTATCCCGCTGGTTCACGGGAGGGTTTCCCCCGACGTCAGCACCCCTCATGTCGAGCTGGTTGGGGAGGTTCCGGATTGTGCTGACACTTTAATTCTATGCAAGACCCGTTTTTTCGCCAGCGTCGCTGACCGGTTTTTAGCCGAATTTTTTTCGCGGTGTTGTTCGATTTTCTATAGTTAAAAAGTATGAATAACAGGAGAAAACCATGCTCACGGTACACCACCTTAACCAGTCGCGTTCGCACCGCGTGATCTGGGCGCTGGAAGAACTCGGTCTGCCTTATGAGATCGTTCACTATCAGCGCGAAAAGAACATGCTTGCGCCGGAGGCTCTCAAAAAGGTGCATCCGTTGGGCAAATCGCCGGTCATCGAAGATAACGGGCTGATCCTCGCGGAGTCTGGCGCCATTCTGGAGTATCTGCAGGAAACATACGATGCCGAGTCGCGGCTTAAGCCTTTAGATCCGGCGCATAAGGTGCAGTATCGCTTCTGGCTGCACTACGCGGAAGGATCGCTGATGCCGCTGCTGCTAATGAAGCTGGTCTTCAGCAGTCTCGGCAAGCCGCCGGTGCCGTTTGGTATCCGAACCCTGGGCAAAGCGCTTGGGCAGGGGGTGCAGAAAGCGTACCTTAACCGCCAGCTGGAAACCCATGCGCGCTTTATTGAGTCGCACCTTGCTAAAAACAGCTGGTTTGCCGGGGATTCGCTCAGCATGGCCGACATTCAAATGAGCTTCCCGATCTTTGCCCTGCTGGCGCGCGGCGGTATCGACAACCTGCCGCATAGTCAGGCATGGAAAACGAAAGTTGAAAACAGCCCCGGCTGGCAACGAACCCTGGCACAAGGGGGACCGTTATCCATTCCGGGTGAGGATTGAAATGTAAACAAATTGCGCATGGACGATAACGTTTGCGCATCCTCTGTTTATTTCTTCAGCGTCATAAGGGAATTTTAGCGAAAAACGATAAAGTTCAGTTGAAAAGGGCGGGGATTAGGCTAGATAATCGTTTGCCTTAATTTGACCACCCGTTTGTAAGCGCGGAGCTAAACGTTTGCTTTTTCTGTGACGCCCTTTCGTCGCAAACGCAACACAAGGATTTGACGTTTAGCTGGCAGTGGCGTCTCCACCTCGCTTACGGACTTCCTAAAAAACTCTCAGGGGATGTTTTCTATGTCTACGCCATCTGCGCGTACTGGCGGTTCACTTGACGCCATGTTTAAAATTTCGGCCCGCGGCAGCACCGTGCGCCAGGAAATCGTTGCCGGTTTGACAACGTTTCTGGCGATGGTTTATTCCGTCATCGTTGTGCCGGGTATGCTGGGCAAAGCGGGCTTCCCGCCAGCGGCTGTCTTTGTGGCGACCTGCCTTGTGGCCGGCGTGGGCTCTATCGTGATGGGCCTGTGGGCGAACCTGCCGCTGGCGATTGGTTGCGCCATCTCCCTGACCGCGTTTACCGCGTTCAGCCTGGTGCTGGGCCAGCACATCAGCGTACCGGTTGCGCTTGGCGCCGTGTTCCTGATGGGTGTGCTGTTTACCGTTATTTCAGCGACCGGCATCCGTAGCTGGATCTTGCGCAACCTGCCGCAGGGCGTGGCGCACGGTACCGGCATCGGCATCGGCCTGTTCCTGCTGCTGATCGCCGCCAATGGCGTCGGTCTGGTTATCAAGAACCCGCTGGACGGCCTGCCGGTTGCGCTGGGCCACTTCGCCAGCTTCCCGGTGATCATGTCGCTGATCGGCCTGGCGGTGATTATCGGTCTGGAAAAACTGAAAGTCCCGGGCGGCATTCTGCTGACTATTATCGGCGTGTCCATTGTGGGCCTGATTTTCGATCCGAACGTCCACTTCTCCGGCATTTTCGCCATGCCGTCGCTGAGCGATGACAAAGGCAACTCCCTGATTGGCAGCCTCGATATCGTTGGCGCGCTCAACCCGGTGATCCTGCCAAGCGTGCTGGCGCTGGTGATGACCGCCGTGTTTGACGCGACCGGTACCATTCGTGCGGTGGCCGGTCAGGCGAACCTGCTGGATAAAGACGGTCAGATTATTGACGGCGGCAAAGCGCTGACTACGGACTCCCTGAGCAGCGTCTTCTCGGGCCTGGTGGGTGCAGCGCCTGCGGCGGTGTACATCGAGTCCGCAGCGGGTACGGCGGCGGGCGGTAAAACCGGCCTGACGGCGATCACCGTGGGCGTGCTGTTCATGCTGATCCTGTTCCTCTCCCCGCTCTCCTATCTGGTTCCGGCGTACGCGACCGCGCCAGCGCTGATGTACGTTGGCCTGCTGATGCTGAGCAACGTGGCGAAAATCGACTTTGCGGATTTCGTTGACGCGATGTCTGGCCTGATTACCGCGGTCTTCATCGTACTGACCTGTAACATCGTGACCGGCATTATGATCGGCTTCGCGTCGCTGGTGATTGGTCGTCTGGTCTCCGGTGAATGGCGCAAGCTCAACGTTGGCACCGTTGTGATTGCCGTTGCGCTGGTGGCGTTTTACGCGGGCGGCTGGGCAATCTGAGTTGTCCTTTGATGCGAAAACGGGTGGCTCAGGCCGCCCGTTTTTATTTTCAGGACTCATCCTGTTGCCTTTTGCGTTACTCTGGGGAAGATAGAATAAAAGGCACGACGCCTTCCGGAGTACATAAGCAACACAGCAAACAGGGAACGCATGGAAATCTTCTTCACAATACTCATCATGACCCTTGTGGTCTCGCTATCCGGGGTGGTTACACGCGTACTGCCCTTTCAGGTCCCCCTGCCATTAATGCAAATTGCCATCGGCGCGCTGCTGGCGTGGCCGACGTTTGGCCTGCACGTGGAATTTGACCCCGAACTGTTCCTCGTGCTGTTCATCCCGCCACTGCTGTTTGCCGATGGCTGGAAAACGCCCACGCGCGAGTTCCTTGAGCACGGGCGAGAGATCTTCGGCCTGGCGCTTGCGCTGGTGGTGGTTACCGTCGTCGGGATTGGTTTCCTGATCTACTGGACGGTACCGGGTATCCCGTTAATTCCTGCCTTTGCGCTGGCCGCCGTGCTGTCGCCAACCGATGCCGTGGCGCTGTCCGGCATTGTGGGCGAAGGCCGCATTCCGAAGAAAATCATGGGGATTTTACAGGGTGAGGCGCTGATGAATGACGCCTCCGGCCTGGTTGCCCTGAAGTTTGCCGTGGCCGTTGCGATGGGCACGATGGTCTTTACCGTCGGCGGCGCGACGCTGGAGTTCTTTAAGGTAGCCATCGGCGGTATTCTCGCGGGCTTCGTGGTGAGCTGGCTGTACGGCCGCTCATTGCGCTTCCTCAGCCGCTGGGGCGGCGATGAACCCGCGACGCAGATCGTGCTGCTGTTCCTGCTGCCGTTCGCCTCTTATCTGATTGCCGAACATATCGGCGTGTCGGGCATTCTGGCGGCAGTGGCGGCAGGGATGACCATTACCCGCTCCGGCGTGATGCGCCGCGCGCCGCTGGCTATGCGTCTGCGTGCCAACAGCACCTGGGCCATGCTGGAGTTTGTCTTTAACGGCATGGTGTTCCTGCTGTTGGGCCTGCAGCTGCCGGGCATTATGGAATCCTCGCTGGTGGCGGCCGAAGCCGATCCGAACGTTGAAGTCTGGATGCTGTTTACCGACATCGTGCTGATCTACCTGGCGCTGATGCTGGTGCGTTTCGGCTGGCTGTGGACGATGAAAAACTTCAGCGTCCGCTTCCTGAAGAAAAAGCCGATGGAGTTTGGTTCGTGGACAACGCGTGAACTGCTGATTGCCTCTTTTGCGGGCGTACGCGGGGCGATAACCCTTGCCGGTGTCCTCTCCATTCCGCTGCTGCTGCCGACGGGCGACGTCTTCCCGGCGCGTTACGAGCTGGTGTTCCTGGCGGCGGGCGTCATTCTGTTCTCACTGTTTGTCGGCGTGATTATGCTGCCGATTTTACTCCAGCATATTGATGTCGGTGATTCGACCCAGCAGCACAAGGAAGAGCGTATTGCGCGTGCAGCGACCGCCGAAGTGGCGATTGTCGCCATCCAGAAAATGGAAGAGCGTCTGGCCGCGGATGCGGAAGAGAACATCGATAATCAGCTGCTGACGGAAGTGAGTTCCCGCGTAATTGGTAATCTTCGCCGCCGCGCGGACGGGCGTAACGATGTGGAAAGCTCGCTGCAGGAGGAGAACCTGGAACGCCGGTTCCGTCTGGCAGCGCTGCGCTCAGAGCGTGCCGAACTGTATCACCTGCGCGCCACGCGCCAGATCAGCAACGAGACGCTGCAAAAACTGCTGCACGATCTGGACCTGCTGGAAGCGCTGCTGATAGAGAATCAGTAGCGCGCTTTTGCCCGGTGGCGCTGCGCTTACCGGGCCTACATTTGAACCGTAGGCCGGGTAAGGCGAAGCCGCCACCCGGCACTATTCAGACCGCACCCAAAACCCCTCACAACACTGCAGCCACGCCTGCGCGCTCTGCGACAAATAGACCCCTTCACGCCAGATCATCCCTAACTGCCAGTGCAGATCGCTCTCCAGTGGGATCCAGCGCAGCGTGTTTTTATCCAGACGCTCGCAAATCGGCTGCGGCAGAATGGCAATCCCCACGCCGGCCTGCACCATCGCTGCCAGGAAATCCCACTGTCCGCTGCGTACCGCAATGCGCGGCTTGACGTTATGCTGGTTAAACAGCGTCATCAGCTGGCGGCTGAGGGCGAAGTCTTCGTTGTAGATCAGCAGAGGGTGCTCGCCGAGCAGTTCAGGCTTCACCGACTCCCTCTTTAGCCAGTCGCCGGAGCGGGGCACCAGCACGCACAGCGGGTGGCTAAAGAGCGGAAGCGTCGCCAGGCCGCTCTCTTCCTCAACGGGGAGGGCGGTCATTGCCACATCGAGCTCGCCGTTAGTGACCGCCTGCTGGACGGTTAACCCACCAAACTCCGAAATCTTCAGCTCTACGCCGGGATAACGCTGGCGAAACAGGCTAATCGGCCCGGCCATCATCATGCCGACCATCGGGGGAATGCCGAGGCGAAGCACCCCTTTGGTCAGATGATTAATATCGTCCAGCTCTGCTTCCAGCTGGCGGAACTCCGCCAGAATCGCCAGCCCGCGTTCGAACACCACGCGTCCGGTGTCGGTCAGCAGCAGCTTGCGCCCGTCGCGGATCAGCAGGGTACAGTTCAGTTCATCTTCGAGGTTTTTCAGCATTTTGCTGATGGTGGGCTGGGTAACAAACAACTTCTCCGCTGCGCGGGTAAAACTTTGCTGACGAACCACTTCGACAAAATAGCGCAGCGTTCTTATGTCCATGATTATTCCTCGAAACTATACCTTTGATGATTTTAATTCATTTCAGTCCACACCGTGCGCTCACTATACTGGCGCCTCGTCTCATTTTTGAGGAAAACCCCCATGGCCGTGGCGTTAAGCCGTGTTACGCCTGCCGTTGTACAACGACTCCAGGTCCCGGTTCAGGTACTGCTCTACGCGGGACTGTTTGTTTTCGCCGAATATCTTGTCGGCTGGCTCCACCTGCCGTTGCCTGCCAACCTGGTGGGGATGCTGTTGATGCTGACGCTCATCCTCTGTCGCGTGATCCCCCTTAACTGGGT
Organism: Enterobacter cloacae complex sp. IR53041; assembly: GCF_049238285.1. Classification (NCBI taxonomy): domain Bacteria; kingdom Pseudomonadati; phylum Pseudomonadota; class Gammaproteobacteria; order Enterobacterales; family Enterobacteriaceae; genus Enterobacter; species Enterobacter cloacae complex sp. IR53041. Next base: position 103,269 of record NZ_JBMKHB010000014.1, read on the forward strand.
GCGCGCCGGGGCGCGCTGGCTGCTGGCGGAGATGCTGCTGTTCTTTGTCCCTGCCGTGGTGGCGGTGGTGAACTATGCGCAACTGCTGATGGTGGACGGCTGGCGAATCTTTGCGGTGATCGCGCTGAGTACGTTGATGGTGCTGGGGGCGACCGCCTGGGTCGTGGATAAAGTCTACCGGTTTGAAATCAGCAGGCACAAACATGACTAACTTTCAGATCAGCGTCTTGTGCCTGATCGCGACGCTCGGGATCTACTTCGCCAACAAGCGGCTGTATCGCCGGTTTCATGCGCTGCCGCTGATGCCGCTGGTCTTCACGCCGATCCTGCTGGTGCTGATGCTGGTCTTCGGCCACATTTCCTGGCAGAACTACATTGGTGAGTCCCACTGGCTGCTGTGGCTGCTCGGCCCGGCGACCATCGCCTTTGCCGTGCCCGTTTATGACAACCTGGCGATTATCAGGCGCCATTGGATGTCGCTCAGCGCAGGCGTGATCACCGCCACGGTGGTCGCGGTCTGTAGCTCCGTCTGGCTGGCGAGACTGTTTACGCTGCCCGATGAAATTCAACGCAGCCTGGCCGTGCGCTCGGTGACCACGCCGTTTGCGCTGGCGGCGGCTAAACCCCTCGGCGGACAGCCGGATCTGGTGGCGCTGTTTGTGGTGGTGACGGGCGTCTTCGGGATGGCAGTGGGCGATATGCTCTTTCTGCGGCTTTCTATTCGGGAAGGAATGGCCAAAGGCGCGGGATTTGGCGCGGCGTCGCACGGCGCGGGCACGGCACGTTCCTATGAGCTGGGCCAGCAGGAGGGCGTTGTCGCGAGCCTGGTGATGATGCTGTCGGGCGTGGTGATGGTGCTGGTTGCGCCGCTGGTGGCGTGGGTGATGTTTTAAGCTCCCCGACCAGAATGGCCGGGGAGAAAGGTTTAGTGCGCGCGGCCCTGCTCAACGCCAAGACCGGTTTGTGAACGAATAAACTGGGCGCGGAATTTCTCGCGCTCCAGGTTACCCTCCGGCGAATTGTCGGTGGCCGAGAAGACCCAGATACCGATAAACGCCACGGCAATGGAGAACAGCGCCGGGTATTCATACGGGAAGATGGCGCTGGCGTGACCGAGGATCTGCACCCAGATCGTCGGGCCCAGAATCATCAGGATCACCGCCGTCAGCAGCCCCAGCCAGCCGCCAATCATCGCGCCACGGGTGGTCAGTTTCGACCAGTACATGGAGAGCAGGATAATCGGGAAGTTACAGCTTGCCGCGATGGAGAAGGCCAGCCCCACCATAAAGGCGATGTTTTGCTTCTCGAACAGAATGCCCAGCAGGATCGCCACAACGCCCAGCACCAGCACGGTGATTTTGGAGACCTTCAGCTCATCGCGCTCGCTCGCGCCTTTGCGGAAGACGTTGGCGTAGAGGTCATGCGAAACCGCCGACGCCCCAGCCAGCGTTAAACCCGCAACCACCGCAAGAATGGTGGCGAAGGCGACGGCAGAGATAAAGCCGAGGAACAGGTTGCCGCCCACCGCGTCGGCCAGATGTACCGCCGCCATGTTATTGCCGCCAATCAGCGCGCCCGCGGCATCTTTAAACGCCGGGTTTGCCCCCACCAGCATGATTGCGCCAAAGCCGATGATAAAGGTCAGGATATAGAAGTAGCCCATGAAGCCGGTAGCGTAGAAGACGCTCTTGCGCGCTTCACGCGCATCGCTCACGGTGAAGAAGCGCATCAGAATGTGCGGTAGACCTGCGGTACCAAACATCAGGCCCAGACCGAGCGACAGGGCAGAAATCGGGTCTTTCACCAGCCCGCCCGGGCTCATAATGGCTTCCCCTTTCGGGTGGACCGCCATGGCTTCGGTAAACAGGTTATTGAAGCTGAACCCAACGTGCTTCATCACCATAAAGGCCATAAAGCTGGCGCCGAACAGCAGCAGGACGGCTTTGATGATTTGCACCCAGGTGGTCGCCAGCATGCCGCCGAACAGGACGTACATCACCATCAGCACGCCCACCAGCACCACCGCGATGTGGTAGTTCAGGCCGAACAGCAGCTCGATCAATTTACCCGCGCCCACCATCTGCGCGATCAGATACAGCGCCACCACCACCAGCGAACCGCAGGCGGAGAGGGTGCGAATTGGCCCCTGCTTCAGGCGATACGAGGCCACGTCGGCGAAGGTATAGCGGCCCAGGTTGCGCAGGCGCTCGGCAATCAGGAACAGAATGATCGGCCAGCCGACGAGGAAGCCGAGGGAGTAAATCAGGCCGTCATAGCCGGAGGTGTAGACCAGCGCGGAGATCCCGAGGAACGAGGCGGCGGACATAAAGTCACCCGCAATCGCCAGGCCGTTCTGGAAGCCGGTAATGTTGCCGCCTGCGGTGTAGTAGTCGTTACGGGAGCGCACGCGTTTTGACGCCCAGTATGTAATGTACAGCGTCAGCACCACGAAAATCAGGAACATGATAATCGCCTGCCAGTTGGTTGGCTGGCGCTGTACCTCGCCGGTAATGGCATCCGCCGCGTGGGCGGCAAAGGGAAGTGTGGCGGCTAGCGCCGTCAGGACTCGCTTCATGATGCTTTTACCTCTTGCAGTACCGCTTTATTAAGACGATCGAATTCACCGTTCGCGCGCCAGACGTAGACGCCGGTGAGCACAAATGAAATCACAATCACGCCAATGCCAATGGGAATACCGCGCGTCACGCTGGTCCCCTCGTGTAACGGGGTGCCCAGCCAGTGCGGCGCAAAGGCGATCAGCAGAATAAAGCCGACATAGATAATCAGCATGATGATGGAAAGGGTGAAGGCAAACCGTTGCCGCTTATCGACGAGCTCCCTGTAGTGCGCACTATTCTCTATCTGCTGACAAATATGGTCATTCATCACAGAGTCTCCAAAGGTAAGGTTGGTTTGTTTTTATCCCCTCTCCCCTATGGGGAGAGGGTGAGGGGAGGAAGGTGCGGTCTGATGCCCTCACCCCGGCCCTCTCCCACGGGGAGAGGGAGAAAAGATTACGATGGCATTGCGATGGCCTGCTTCTCTTCGAGCAGTTTTTCCACCACGCCAGGATCCGCGAGCGTTGAGGTATCACCGAGGTTGCTGGTGTCCCCTGCCGCGATTTTGCGCAAGATACGGCGCATGATTTTGCCGGAGCGGGTTTTCGGCAGCGAGTCGGTCCAGTGCAGCACGTCCGGCGTGGCCAGCGGGCCAATCTCTTTACGCACCCAGTTGCGCACTTCGGTGTACAGCTCTGGCGACGGCTCTTCCCCGTGGTTCAGGGTGACGTAAGCGTAAATTGCCTGGCCCTTGATGTTGTGCGGAATGCCGACAACGGCGGCTTCGGCAATCTTCGGATGCGACACCAGCGCCGATTCAATCTCCGCGGTGCCCAGACGGTGGCCGGAGACGTTCAGCACGTCGTCCACGCGTCCGGTGATCCAGTAATAGCCATCTTCATCACGACGCGCGCCGTCGCCGCTGAAGTACATGTTTTTAAAGGTCGAGAAGTAGGTCTGCTCGAAGCGATCGTGATCGCCGAACAGGGTACGCGCCTGACCCGGCCACGAGTCCGTGATCACCAGGTTGCCTTCGGTGGCCCCTTCCAGTGGGTTGCCTTCGTTATCCACCAGCGCAGGCTGTACGCCGAAGAACGGACGCGTTGCCGAGCCCGCTTTCAGCTGCGTGGCGCCCGGCATCGGGGTGATCATAAAGCCGCCGGTTTCGGTCTGCCACCAGGTGTCCATGACCGGGCATTTCTCGTTGCCGATTTTCTTCCAGTACCACTCCCAGGCTTCCGGGTTAATGGGCTCACCCACGGAACCGAGGATGCGCAATGAAGAGCGGTCGGTGCCTTCGATGGCTTTGTCGCCTTCCGCCATTAAGGCGCGGATGGCCGTTGGTGCGGTGTAGAGAATGTTGACCTGGTGTTTGTCGACCACCTGGCACATACGCGCCGGGGTCGGCCAGTTCGGGACGCCTTCAAACATCAGCGTGGTGGCGCCACAGGCCAGCGGGCCGTACAGCAGGTAGCTGTGTCCGGTGACCCAGCCCACGTCGGCGGTACACCAGTAGATGTCGCCCGGGTGGTAGTCGAAGACGTATTTGAAGGTAGTGGCCGCGTAGACCAGATAACCGCCGGTGGTGTGCAGCACGCCTTTCGGTTTGCCGGTTGAGCCAGAGGTGTAAAGAATGAAGAGCGGATCTTCCGCGTTCATCTCTTCCGGCTGATGCTGGTCGCTCGCCTTTTCAATCAGGTCGCTCCACCACAGGTCGCGCCCCTCGTGCCAGTCGATTTTGCCGCCGGTACGCTTGAGGACGATGACGTTGCTGACCGTGTTGACGTTCGGGTTTTTCAGCGCTTCGTCGACGTTTTTCTTCAGGGGGATACTGCGTCCTGCGCGCACGCCTTCATCGGCGGTGATCACCAGTTTTGAGCTTGAATCGACAATACGACCCGCAACCGCCTCTGGCGAGAACCCACCGAAAATAACGGAATGAATCGCGCCGATACGCGCACAGGCCAGCATGGCCACCGCCGCTTCCGGCACCATCGGCATATAGATAGCGACCACGTCGCCTTTTTTAATGCCTTTATCCAGCAGGACGTTGGCAAAGCGGCACACGTCGCGGTGCAGTTCTTTATAGGTAATGTGTTTGCTCTGCGAGGCATCATCGCCTTCCCAGATAATCGCCGTTTCGTTCCCGCGCGCGGCAAGGTGACGGTCCAGACAGTTTGCCGCCAGGTTCAGCGTGCCATCTTCATACCATTTAATGGAGACGTTACCGGGCGCAAAGGAGGTGTTCTTTACCTTCTGATAAGGTTTGATCCAGTCAAGGATATGGCCCTGCTCACCCCAGAAGGTGTCCGGGGCGGTGATAGATTGCTGATATTTCTCGTGGTACTGCTCCGGGTTGATCAGGCAACGGTCCGCAATGTTTGCGGGAATGTCATGTTTGTGTATTTGGCTCATGGCTTTTTTTCTCCTTGTAAGATGTTAATAATATGTCGCAAAAACGTTAATAGTAGGGGCTTTACAAGCTTTGTTTATTATTTGGGCGACAGATCACGCATTGTTTGAACAGGTTGAAAAATGAGCGAATGAAACTTTGAAGGAAAATAATTTATGCTGACGATTATTCACATTTATGTTTAAAAAAGGTTTTTTATAACAAAAGGTTATTTATTAGAATCAGGAGAAACTCCCGTCACAGACGCTTTTACGAGTGAAATGCGTCGTTCTTTAAGGCTTGCGCAACAGGCCGCGCAAATGATACTCATACGCCGCGTTAAAAAATCCCATAAATCGACGCAACACAATTCATACCCTTTCAGTATGTCCCCCTATTCATGCAGTTTGAGTGAATAAGGCGCTTCATTGAGGAAGTCAGTTTCTATGAAAAACGTTAAAGTCAGCCTGGCCTGGCAGATCTTAATCGCCCTTGTGCTGGGCATCCTGCTGGGCAGTTACCTCCACTATCACAGCGACAGCCGCGACTGGCTGATTGCGAACCTGCTTTCACCGGCAGGGGATATCTTTATTCACCTGATCAAGATGATCGTAGTACCGATTGTGATCTCGACGCTGGTGGTGGGTATTGCAGGCGTCGGCGATGCGAAGCAGTTAGGCCGTATTGGTGCGAAAACCATTATCTATTTCGAAGTGATCACTACGGTTGCGATCATTCTCGGTATCACCCTGGCGAACGTTTTCCAGCCGGGTTCCGGGATTGATATGTCGCAGCTGGCGACGGTGGATATTTCGAAATACCAAAGTACGACCGCTGACGTGCAAAGCCATGCACACGGCCTGATGGGCACGATCCTTTCTCTGGTGCCGACCAACATCGTGGCGTCGATGGCGAAGGGCGAGATGCTGCCTATTATCTTCTTCTCGGTCCTGTTTGGTCTGGGGCTCTCTTCACTGCCCGCGACGCACCGCGAACCGCTGGTGACCGTGTTCCGCTCGATCTCCGAAACCATGTTTAAAGTGACCCACATGGTGATGCGTTACGCGCCGGTAGGGGTGTTTGCGCTTATCGCCGTCACCGTGGCGAACTTCGGTTTTGCCTCCCTCTGGCCGCTGGCGAAGCTGGTGCTCCTGGTGCACTTTGCCATCCTGTTCTTTGCGCTGGTGGTGCTGGGAATTGTGGCGCGTCTGTGTGGGCTGAGCATCTGGATCCTGATTCGTATCCTGAAAGATGAGCTGATTCTGGCCTACTCCACGGCAAGCTCTGAAAGCGTGCTGCCGCGTATTATTGAGAAGATGGAAGCCTACGGTGCGCCAGCGTCGATCACCAGCTTCGTGGTGCCGACCGGTTACTCCTTTAACCTGGATGGTTCCACGCTCTACCAGAGTATCGCCGCTATCTTTATTGCGCAGCTGTACGGCATTGACCTGTCGCTGTGGCAGGAGATCGTCCTGGTGCTGACCCTGATGGTGACGTCTAAAGGTATCGCAGGCGTACCGGGCGTTTCGTTCGTGGTACTGCTGGCGACGCTGGGCAGCGTAGGCATTCCGCTGGAAGGCCTGGCCTTTATCGCGGGTGTGGACCGTATCCTCGACATGGCGCGTACGGCGCTGAACGTGGTGGGGAATGCGCTGGCGGTGCTGGTTATCGCCAAGTGGGAACACAAATTCGACCGTAAAAAGGCGCTGGCGTATGAACGCGAGGTGCTGGGTCGTTTTGATAAGACGGCTGACCAGTGATGTAAAAAGCCGGGTGGCGGCTTCGCCTTACCCGGCCTACACAAGCCGTAGGCCCGGTAAGCGCAGTGTATGACCGGATACATAGGTGACAGATCAGACCGGGAACATGGGTAACACTTTTAGTCTATCCGCACCACACTCTGGGTTTTTCGGTCGTAG
>NZ_JBMKHB010000015.1:0-109987 GCF_049238285.1 Enterobacter cloacae complex sp. IR53041
ACTGTCGTTCTCAAAATCGGTGGAGCTGCATGACAAAGTCATCGGGCATTATCTGAACATAAAACACTATCAGTAAGTTGGAGTCATTACCGCCAGAGAGATATTAATAAAAACATCTTATTTTGATTTGCATCACGGCACTATGTCAAAAAACAAGAAAGAACTGCAATATTTTATTGCAGTACGATTAAAAGAAGAGAAAAGTGGGTGATAAAAGACGACTATTCCATTGAGGATATGAATAATAAATAAGATTTTTCACAAAGAAAATTCTTATTTATTAGGTAAGGAAGAAATAAACGAGAAATAATTAATTTGCCGTAACTCAACAATGCCATTCTTTTTCGTTACGTCTTCCATCCGATCGCCAGGGCTTCTGCTCTCCGCTCAGTCAGGAAAAACACTTTCAATGCGACTTTCTATAAAATCTGTAAAATCAAGCACCTCCTTAACTGCCGCTTTTTTAATCAAAAACGAGTAATAGCACATATCGTATAACGGTGCTACATTACGCCGCCCGCCCAAATCAGCAGTGGCCAGGCAACGCCGTAAAGTTCGGTAAAGCCTGCAACCATCACCTTGAAGAACGGTCTTATCGGCACGTCGTATCGCAAACTCTGCGCTACCTTTACAGGCTTCACATAGGTTTTACTATTTTGTCTCAATCCAAATTTCAACGCGCGTTTTTACACCCGCGTTACTGGTTTACATGGTTTGGTCTTGGCGTTCTCTGGCTGCTGGTTCAACTTCCGTACCCTGTCCTGCGTTTGCTGGGGTCGAAACTGGGCAGCGCTTCCCGCTTCTTCCTGAAACGCCGCGAATCCATCGCGCGTAAAAATATTGAGCTTTGCTTTCCGCATTACAATGCCGAAGAGCGCGAGAAACTCATCGCTGAAAACTTCAAGTCTATCGGCATGGCACTGCTTGAAACCGGCATGGCCTGGTTCTGGCCGGATGAGCGCGTCCGCAAGTGGTTTGACGTGGAAGGGCTGGATAACCTTAAACGCGCGCAGATGCAAAAACGCGGCGTGATGGTCGTCGGCGTTCACTTTATGTCGCTGGAACTGGGTGGCCGCGTGATGGGCCTGTGCCAGCCAATGATGGCGACCTATCGACCACACAACAGTCCGCTGATGGAGTGGGTACAAACGCGTGGCCGCATGCGTTCGAATAAGGCGATGATCAGCCGTAATAACCTGCGCGGTATGGTCGGGGCTCTGAAGAAAGGTGAAGCCGTCTGGTTTGCCCCCGATCAGGATTATGGACGTAAAGGCAGCAGCTTTGCGCCTTTCTTTGCGGTTAAAGATGTTGCGACGACCAACGGCACCTTTGTCATTTCTCGTTTGTCGGGCGCTTCCATGCTGACCGTGACGATGGTGAGAAAAGCAGATAAATCAGGCTATCGTCTGCACATCTCTCCTGAGATGGCTAACTATCCTGAAAACGAGTGCGAAGCCGCGGCGTTTATCAATAAAGTCATCGAAACTGAAATCATGCGTGCGCCAGAGCAGTATCTGTGGATGCATCGTCGTTTCAAAACCCGCCCTATTGGCGAAGCCTCGCTCTATATTTAAGCTCTTCAGAAAGGTTAGTTTCGCTAAGAAACTAACCTTTTCAATCACCTGTCATCCGTTAAGAAACCGTTTTTCATTGCGTCGCCCAAAGTGAATTTATTGCGATGCGAAATCAAACTGTCGCCGTTCCACGACACTCGTAAGTGACGGAAATTATTTAAAAAAATCCCTCTTGTCACCCCTCATTTTTAGGCGTACATTAGCGCCGTCTGGCAACAGGAAAGCACAGAATTCTGAGCTGGAGTCAGCGGCGAAACGGGAAAATTCTCATTTCCGCTTTGACCGGATTTCAGTTCTCTATAATCAGGTGGACTCTGTTTTTAAATGCGTACCACAAGATACGCGGAGCGATGAAACGTGAAATATTTCTTTATGGGCATTTCGGTGATTGTTTTAGTCTGGGCCGGAACCTTTGCCCTGATGATCTAGTGAAGAACATGCAGTCAAAAAAACAGGAGCCATTGGCTCCTGTTTTTTTATGTCATGATGACGCGGGATTTTCAGCCACGCTCTTCGAGGAGAGAAGCCCGTCGGCCCGGAACATACTCTTGATGCCCCTCACCGCCTGACGAATGCGGTCGCTATTTTCAATCAGGGCAAACCGCACATGGGTGTCGCCATAATCACCAAAGCCAATTCCCGGTGATACGCACACCTTCGCATCCTGGAGCAGCTTTTTGGCAAACTCCAGCGATCCCATCGCCGCGTATGGTTCCGGAATTTTCGCCCAGACGTACATGGACGCCTTCGGCATTTCCACCATCCAGCCCGCTTCATGCAAGCCTTTTACCAGCACGTCGCGACGGCGCTTATACTGAGCGGCAATCTCGTGGACGCACTGCTGGTCGCCCTCAAGAGCAGCGATAGCCGCAACCTGCAGCGGCGTGAAGGTGCCGTAATCGTGGTAACTTTTAATTCGCGCCAGTGCGCTCACCAGCGTTTTGTTACCCACCATAAAGCCAATACGCCAGCCCGCCATGTTGTAGCTTTTCGACAGGGTGAAGAACTCTACCGCCACGTCACGCGCGCCCGGGACCTGCATAATAGATGGCGCTTTCCAGCCATCATACACGATGTCGGCATAGGCTAAATCGTGAACCACCAGCACGTCATAACGCTTCGCCAGCGCGACCACTTTCTCGAAGAAATCGAGCTCCACGCACTGGGCCGTTGGGTTCGATGGGAAACCGAGGATCATCATCTTCGGTTTCGGATAGCTTTCGCGAATCGCACGTTCCAGTTCGTTAAAGAAATCGACCCCTTCCACCAGCGGAACCGAACGGACCTGCGCCCCGGCAATCACCGCACCGTAGATGTGGATTGGGTAGCTGGGATTCGGTACCAGCACCGTATCGCCATGATCCAGCGTAGCCAGCATCAGGTGTGCCAGCCCCTCTTTCGAGCCGATGGTGACAATCGCTTCACTTTCCGGATCGATATCAACCTGATAGCGATCCTGATACCAGCGCGAGATCGCGCGACGTAATCTGGGAATACCGCGCGAGGTCGAGTAGCCGTGCGTATCCGGACGCTGGGCAACCGTGCAGAGTTTTTCAACGATATGCGGTGGCGTTGGGCCGTCAGGGTTACCCATGCTGAAATCAATAATATCTTCGCCGCGCCGACGCGCAGCCATCTTCAGTTCAGCGGTGATATTGAAAACATAAGGGGGGAGACGATCGATACGCGTAAAACGGCGTTCAGGACTGAATTCAGCCATAGATTCCTCAGATTAACGTTAGCGCCCGGACCGTCCGAGCGACGCTGCCACCGATGTGGCGTGCTTAGAAAATAACCTGAAAAAAATCACGCTGTCGAGAGGGAAGTGAAAAAAAAGCGATCGCCTGAAAACCGGAACCCGGCTGTGCCGAAAAGCGGAAGTCCCTGTTTCAGGGTTGGCTTTCTGATAGCTGTTATTTAACAGGATGATATCAAAACAGTTACCTGACGATACGCAGGCTATAAAAAATCAGGATGTGTCCGTTACCGACATAAGATCCCCTTTAGAAATTATGGTTTTTCCTCATTTGATAAACCTGACGGATAGCTGGTCAACACGCGTCAGGTTTTTTATCATGGTTCTTTCCCGTTTTCCCAGGTCTACTCGTGCACGAAATATTCACTATGCTGCTGGCGGTTTTTGACCGTGCGGCATTAATGCTGATTTGCCTGTTTTTCCTCATTCGCATTCGCCTGTTTCGCGAGCTATTGCACAAATCCGCACACTCGCCAAAAGAGCTGTTGGCCGTTACCGCCATCTTTTCGCTGTTCGCCCTGTTCAGCACCTGGTCTGGCGTGCCGGTAGAGGGTTCGCTGGTTAACGTGCGCATTATCGCCGTGATGTCCGGCGGAATTTTGTTTGGCCCGTGGGTGGGTGTCATTACCGGCGTGATTGCCGGAACCCATCGCTACCTGATTGATATCGGCGGCGTCACGGCGGTGCCCTGCTTTATTACCAGCATTATCGCCGGGGTGCTCTCCGGCTGGATCAGCCGCAAAATCCCGAAAAAACAGCGCTGGCGCGCAGGGATCGTGGCGGGCATGGTGTGCGAAACGCTGACCATGATCCTGGTCGTCGTCTGGGCCCCGACCACCGAACTTGGGCTGGATATCGTCTCAAAAATCGGTATTCCGATGATCCTGGGCAGCGTGTGCATCGGCTTTATCGTGCTGCTGGTGCAAAGCGTAGAAGGGGAAAAAGAGGCCAGCGCCGCCCGTCAGGCCAAGCTGGCGCTTGATATCGCCAACAAAACGCTGCCGCTCTTCCGCCACGTTAACGCGGAGTCGTTGCGTCAGGTCTGCGAAATCATTCGCCATGACATCCACGCTGACGCTGTCGCCATCACCAATATTGACCACGTGCTGGCCTACGTTGGCGTCGGGGAGCACAACTATCGCGATAATGATGACACCATCAGCCCAACCACCAGACAGGCGATTAACTACGGTAAAATCATTATTAAAAACAATGATGAAGCCCACCGAACGCCGGAAATCCACTCCATGCTGGTGATTCCGCTGTGGGAGAAAGGCGTCGTGACGGGCACGCTGAAAATTTATTACTGCCACGCGCATCAGATCACCTCCACGCTGCAGGAGATGGCCATCGGCCTGTCACAGATTATCTCCACCCAGCTGGAAGTATCCCGGGCGGAACAACTGCGTGAGATGGCAAATAAGGCAGAGCTGCGCGCGCTGCAGAGCAAAATCAATCCCCATTTCCTGTTTAACGCGCTGAACGCGATCTCCTCGTCCATTCGTCTTAATCCGGACACCGCGCGCCAGCTTATTTTTAACCTGTCGCGCTATCTGCGCTACAACATCGAGCTGAAAGATGACGAGCAGATCGACATCAAAAAAGAGCTGTATCAGATTAAAGACTACATCGCGATTGAGCAGGCGCGCTTTGGTGACAAGCTCACGGTCATTTACGATATTGATGAAGAGGTCAACTGCGTGATCCCAAGCCTGCTTATCCAGCCGCTGGTCGAAAACGCGATTGTTCACGGCATTCAGCCGTGTAAAGGCAAAGGCGTCGTCACCATCAGCGTCACCGAAAGCGGCAACCGCGTACGTATTGCCGTGCGCGATACCGGCCACGGCATTGATCCAAAAGTCATTGAGCGGGTGGAGTCTAACGAGATGCCTGGAAATAAAATCGGCCTGCTGAACGTGCACCACCGGGTCAAGCTGCTTTACGGCGACGGGCTGCATATTCAGCGTTTTGAACCGGGCACCGAAATTGCTTTTTACGTCCCGAACGAGCGCTCTCCCGTTCATTCGGCAACGTCACTGTTGCCCCAGATGGAGTAACCCATGAAAGTCATCATCGTAGAAGATGAAATTCTGGCTCAACAGGAGCTAACCTGGCTTATCAACACCCACAGCCAGATGGAAATTGTGGGTACCTTTGATGACGGTCTGGACGTGCTGAAGTTTCTGCAGCATAACCGGGTCGATGCCATCTTCCTGGACATCAATATTCCGTCGCTGGATGGCGTATTGCTGGCGCAAAACATCAATCAGTTTGCCCATAAGCCGTTTATTGTGTTCGTGACCGCCTGGAAAGAGCACGCCGTAGAGGCCTTCGAGCTGGAGGCATTTGACTATATCCTTAAGCCTTACCAGGAGTCGCGGATTGTCAGCATGCTGCAAAAGCTGGAGGCCGCGTGGCAGCAGCAGACCGCCCCTGCAAACGCCAGCCCAACGGTACGGGAAAACGACACCATTAATTTGGTCAAAGATGAGCGCATCATCGTGACGCCGGTCAATGATATCTACTATGCCGAAGCCCATGAAAAGATGACGTTTGTCTATACGCGACGGGAATCTTACGTGATGGCGATGAACATCACCGAGTTTTGCAGCAAGCTGCCTGCGTCGCACTTTTTCCGCTGCCACCGCTCGTTCTGCGTCAATTTAAACAAGATCCGCGAGATCGAACCCTGGTTTAACAACACCTACATTTTGCGTCTGAAGGATCTGGATTTTCAGGTGCCGGTGAGCCGCAGCAAGGTAAAAGAGTTCCGCCAGCTCATGCACCTGTAACAAAAAAGCCCTCTCCTGCGGGAGAGGGCTATGCGTCAGAGGATTTGACCGAGAACCTGACGCAGGTGGGCACCCGACCCCAGCAGGCCTGGGTTATCATGCACGATCAGATAGACCGGAATGTCCTGCACGTAGCTTCTGAAGCGCCCTTTATCCTCAAACCCGCCGCGGAAGCCGGAGGCTTTGAAGAACTCCAGGAAGCGCGGCACAATGCCGCCCGCGATATAAACGCCTCCGAAGGTACCCAGCGTCAGCGCCAGGTTGCCGCCGAAGCGCCCCATGATCACGCAGAACAGCGCCAGGGCACGACGGCAGTCAATGCAGCTGTCCGCCAGCGCGCGTTCGGTGACGTCTTTCGGCTGCAGATTTTCCGGCAGACGACCGTCCGATTTCACAATCGCCCGGTACAGGTTCACCAGCCCCGGTCCTGAAAGGACGCGCTCGGCGGAGACGTGGCCGATCTCCGCGCGTAACTCTTCGAGGATAATGCCCTCTTCTTCGCTGTTTGGCGCAAAGTCCACGTGACCACCTTCACCCGGCAGGCTCACCCAGCGCTGAGCGACATGCACCAGATGTGAAACGCCCAGCCCGGTACCGGCCCCGTAAACCGCAATCGGCTTGCCTTCGACCGGTTCAGCGCCGCCAAACTGGATCAGATGCTCAGGCTTCAGCATCGGGATCGCCATGGACACCGCGGTAAAGTCATTGATGATTTCAAGATGCGCAAAGCCGAGGTTTTTTTTCATCTCGGCGATGGAGAATGCCCAGGTATGGTTGGTCATGGCGACCCAGTCGCCGGTTATCGGGCAGGCAATGGCGATGCAGCCATCTTCGACGCTTATCTGATGCTCCTCCAGATAGACGCGGACAACGGCCTCAAGGCTTGGATAATCGAGACCGGAATAGGTTTTCGCCCGGGAAATTTCACCGCTATTTACATCGCATAATGCAAGGCGCGCATTCGTGCCGCCCACATCGCCTACCAAAGCATACTTTGTCATTCTTCTACTGCTCCGCTAAAGTCAGAATAAATCTTTGGGACACTGTAAATTCAAGGCGTGATAACAACAACGACCGGAAGGTGAATGCCCATGGATTATCGATCTTCGTCACAGAATAACTTTACCGTTTCAGCACCTTTTGCACTATTGCCATAAGGCTTAATGTGCAAAGTAACGTAATACCGTTTTGTACAAGGAAATCATCATGCTTCACCCGCGAGCCAGAACCATGCTGTTGCTGGCAATTCCGGCGCTCATCATAGGCGTGGTTTCAAGTCTGGTCCTTATTGTCGTGATGAAAGTCGCGTCGGTGCTGCAAACACTATTATGGAACGCGCTTCCTGCAGGGCTGGGCGTCACCGCTGACTCTCCTGCCTGGATCGTTGGGATGCTGACGTTAACCGGTATTGCGGTGGGCCTGGTGATCCGTTTTAGTCCCGGCCATGCTGGCCCCGATCCGGCACTGGAACCGTTGATTGGTGCCCCGGTAGCCCCCTCGGCGTTGCCAGGGCTAATTATTGCGCTGATTATCGGTCTGGCCGGCGGTGTTAGTCTGGGACCTGAGCATCCGATTATGGCCGTGAACATTGGCCTGGCGGTTTTTCTTGGTTCACGCATTTTGCCCCGCGTTGGCGCGCTGGACTGGACCATTCTCGCCTCCGCAGGCACCATCGGGGCACTCTTCGGCACGCCCGTTGCGGCGGCACTGATCTTTTCTCAGACGCTCAGCAGTAACAACGATGTCCCGCTCTGGGACAAGCTCTTTGCCCCACTGATGGCCGCCGCCGCCGGAGCGTTGACGACCAGCCTGTTTTTCCATCCCCATTTTTCACTCTCCCTCCCCCACTACGGCCAGATACAAATCGCCGATATTTTCAGCGGTGCCATCGTCGCCGCCATCGCCATTGCGCTGGGCATGGTGGCAGTATGGTGTCTTCCACGCCTTCACCGGCTGATGCACAGACTCAAACACCCGGTGCTGATTCTGGGGGCTGGCGGTTTGATTCTGGGTATTTTAGGTACGATCGGCGGGCCGGTGACGCTGTTTAAAGGACTGGACGAGATGCAGCAGCTGGCCTTCAGCCAGGTGTTTAGCGTCTCCGACTATCTGCTGTTTGCCGTGATCAAGCTGGCAGCGCTGGTGGTGGCGGCCGCCTGCGGTTTCCGCGGTGGACGCATCTTCCCGGCGGTCTTTGTCGGCGTCGCGCTGGGGCTGATGCTGCACGAGCATGTCGATGCCGTTCCGGCTGCGATTACCGTTTCCTGCTCGATTCTGGGGCTGGTGCTGGTGGTCACGCGCGATGCCTGGCTGAGCCTCTTCATGGCCGCCGTGGTGGTACCGGATACCACCCTCATCCCGTTACTTTGCATCGTGATGTTGCCCGCCTGGCTCCTGCTGGCGGGCAAACCGATGATGATGGCCTGGCGAAACGACAAATGATCAGGCGCTGTTGCGCGCTTCCAGCGCTTTGGTGATCGCCCCCAGCAGCGGAGGGATATCGGCTTTCGGCAGCATCACCTCAATCAGCGAGAGCCGCTCGTGGTGTGCCACTTTCTCAAGGACGTCCGCCAGCTGCTCCGCTTCACTGACCCGCAAGCACTGGGCCTGAGGATCAAGGCTCAGGGCCTGCGGGATTTGCGTCCAGTTCCATAGTGCAATGTCGTTGTAACGCTGCTCAGGCCCGTGGTTCGCTCTTTCCACCGTGTACCCTTCGTTGTTCAGGACCAGAATAATGGGGTGTTGTTTATCCCGCAGCATCGAGCCAAGCTCCTGAATAGTAAGTTGCGCCGCGCCATCCCCCGTCAGGACAATCACGCGCCGGTTCGGGCAGGCCGTTTGCGCGCCAAATGCTGCCGCCAGCGTATAGCCAATCGATCCCCACAGCGGCTGGACGATAAAATTCACGTCAGCCGGCAGACGAAGGTCGATCGCGCCGAAGGCCGAGGTGCCCTGATCCGCAAGAATGATGTCTCCCGGACGAATAAATGTCTGCAACGTTTGCCAGAAATTCGCCTGCGTCAGCGAGCCATCCGGCTGCGGGTAGGCCATCGCGCTTTGAGAAGACTGCGCGGGTGTCTCGTGCACGTGCTGTTTGCACAGTTCCACCAGCGTTTCGATTGCCTGAAGCATAGGGATGCCGGTAAACCAGAGATCACCAACGCGTGAGGCATGAGGCTGAACTTCTATCGTTTGTGCCGGGGTGAGCTGATGCGTGAAGCCGGCGGTCAGGGTATCGGTAAATCGCGTGCCGATGCACAGTACGGTATCCGCCCCTTCAATCGCCTCTTTTACCGCACCGGCGCTCGCTGAACCGCTGTAGGTGCCATAAAATCCGGCGTGACGTTCGTCAAATATCCCTTTGCCCATCAGCATGGTGGCGTGTGCCATCGGCACGTCTTTGACCCATTTTTGTAGCGCATGCTTCAGGCCGTGGCGCAGGACAAGGAAATCGGCCAGCAGCGCAGTACGCTTGCTCCTGGCAAGCTTGTTTTCTGCGGCGTCCCGGAACGCTTTCAGGCAAGCACTATCGGCATGTGGATGCCTGAGCGTGAGAGCGTTTACAGGGGGAGTGGCGGCCTTTTTTGCCACATCGGCAGGCAACATCAGATAGCCGGGGCGACGCTCCCGGAGCATTGTCGTTAACACCCGGTCGATTTCATAACAGGCGTTTTGTTCGGTCAGGATCGCCTGTGCAGCAGTGATCGGCTCGCTCATATGATAAAAATGACGAAACTCACCGTCGCCAAGCGTGTGGTGCAGCAGCTCCCCTCTTTGCTGTGATGCCGTACCCGGTGCCCCTACAATATGCAAGACCGGAACGTGCTCGGCGAAGCTGCCCGCAATGCCGTTCATGGCGCTTAACTCTCCTACGCCAAATGTCGTCAGCAGCGCGGCAAAGCCCTTACATCGGGCGTATCCGTCAGCGGCATAAGAAGCGTTTAACTCGTTGGCACAGCCCACCCAGCAGATATCCGGGCTGTCTATCACATGGTCGAGAAACTGCAGGTTATAGTCGCCCGGCACGCCAAACAGATGATCGGCTCCACAATCAGTAAGACGGTCCAGCAGGTAATCGGCGACGCAGTATGGGGTACGCATGAACAGGTATCCTTCTAATGTTGACCTCACCTTGAGTATTAAATAAGCGTGATGGCTGTCCAGAATTGGCGATAAGAAGGGCATGGAAAGAATGCTTTACAAAAAAGGCTGCGCTATGCTGCTTTTTTTCACGAAAATGTAAACGCATACACTGATTTTTCACTTCAGCGCCAGAGGTCACGAAAATGGGTTATCAGCCAGACAAAAATCGTTACAGGACAATGGAGTATCGCCGCTGCGGGCGAAGCGGACTCAGGTTGCCTGCCATCTCACTTGGGCTGTGGCATAACTTTGGTGACACCACCCTTATCGAAAACAGCCGTCAACTTTTACAGCGTGCGTTCGATCTGGGCATTACGCATTTCGACCTTGCCAACAACTATGGCCCGCCCCCCGGATCGGCCGAACGTAATTTCGGACGTATTTTGCAGGAGGATTTCCTGCCCTGGCGCGACGAGCTAATCATCTCCACCAAAGCGGGTTATACCATGTGGGAGGGGCCTTACGGCGACTGGGGGTCACGTAAATATCTGCTGGCAAGCCTCGATCAAAGCCTGAAGCGCACGGGGCTGGAGTATGTAGATATCTTCTATCATCACCGGCCAGACCCTCAAACGCCGCTGCAGGAAACCATGAAAGCGCTTGACCATGCGGTGCGTCAGGGGAAGGCTTTGTATGTCGGATTATCCAACTACCCGGCTGTTCTGGCTCGCCAGGCGATTGATATCCTTAATGACCTCGGGACGCCCTGCCTGATCCACCAGCCGAAATACTCCCTCTTTGAACGTGCGCCGGAAGCGGGGCTGCTGGACGTGTTGCAGGAAAAAGGAGTCGGCTGTATTCCCTTCTCGCCGCTGGCCGGCGGGCAACTGACCAATCGCTATCTGAACGGCATCCCCGCAGACTCACGCGCGGCAAGCGGCAGTCAGTTCCTTAAACCCGATCAGCTCACCGAAGAGAAGCTGGAGAAAGTCAGGAAGCTGAATGCCCTGGCAGAAAGTCGCGGCCAGAAGCTGTCCCAGATGGCGCTGGCCTGGGTATTACGCCATGAGGACGTGACGTCGGTGCTGATTGGGGCAAGTAAAGCGGCTCAGATTGATGACGCCGTGGGGATGCTGGCAAACCGCCATTTCTCTGCAGAAGAGTTGGCCCGTATAGACGCGATCCTGAGCAGCTCAATATAACATCACTTTTAGCAAAAAGTGCTCTCACCCAGGAATTCGGAGTTGAGGCGATGATACGACGCTTTACCAACTCGTAAAATTGCGCTAACAGGCCCAACAAAGGCCCCGATCGTGAAGGAGAAAGAGTATGTTCAGGTCACTGATTCTTGCAGCGGTATTACTGGCTTCGGCGCCGCTGATCGCCACTGCGGGCGAAATCACCCTGTTGCCATCAGTAAAATTACAAATTGGCGATCGTGACGACTACGGCAGATACTGGGACGGCGGCTACTGGCGCGACCGTGATTACTGGCATCGTCACTATGAGTGGCGCGGCGATCGCTGGTGGAAACATGATAACGGCAGACACCGCGGCTGGTATAAAGACAGCGCCTATGAGCGCGGTTACCGTGAAGGCTGGAACGATCGTGACGACCGTCGCGGCGGCTGGGGTCGCGGGAAAGGTCATGGTCACGGCCACCATCACTAATCAAAAAGGAGCCTCCACGGCTCCTTTTTTTGTTAAAGACCCAGCGCAGTTCCCACTAACAACCACAGGTTCAGCGCCACGACCACCACCACGATGGCCCACCCGGTTCGTTTCACCAGCGTTGAGTTGACCAGCTCGCCCATCAGAGTTTTGTTGCTGGTAAAGATCAGCAGCGGCACCAGCGCCAGCGCAATACCAAAACTCAGCAGCACCTGGCTCATGACCAGAATTCGCGTTGGGTCGAGTCCCATCAGAATCACCACAAAAGACGGCAGCATGGTGACGGAACGACGAACCCACAGCGGAATATGGAACCGGACAAACCCCTGCATCACCACCTGGCCTGCCAGCGTGCCCACCACCGTAGAAGAGAGACCAGCAGCCACCAGGCTAAGGCCAAATATCGTGGCGGCAGCATGGCTCAGCAACGGCTCCAGCGTGAGATACGCCTGGTCGAGATCGGCAATACCGGTATGACCGTTAAAGTGGAAAGCTGCGGCTGCAGTAGCCATCATCGCCAGATTGACAAACCCCGCGATGGTCATGGCGATCGCCACGTCCCACTTGGTGGCGGAGTAACGCTCTTTACGCGTCCCACCGTGGAGATGCTGAGTCAGAGAGGAGTGGAGATAGATCACATGCGGCATGATGGTCGCCCCCAGCACCCCGGCGGCCAGGAACACCGCTTCCGAGGTCGGCAGGCTTGGGATCGCCATTCCTTTACCGAGCTGCGCCAGATTCGGCTGTGAGAAGATTAGCTCAACGATATAGGCCGCCGCTACAAACAGCAGCAGACCGCCAATGACCTTCTCCAGCGGCTTTTGACCCCGACGCTGCAGCATCAGGATCAGGAACGTGGCAATCCCGGTGAGGACCGCCCCCTGCAACAGCGACACACCCAGAATCAGCTTAAAGCCGATCGCTGCGCCAATAAATTCAGCAAGGTCAGTGGCCATGGCGATGATTTCAGCCTGAACCCAGTAGAGCCAGACCGCGGGACGCGGATAATGGTCGCGAATTTGCTCCGCCAGGTTTTTGCCCGTCGCAATCCCCAGCTTTGCGGAGAGCATCTGAATCAGCATTGCCATCAGGTTTGCCCAGACGACCACCCAGAGCAGCTTATAACCGAAGCTGGCCCCGGCCTGAATATTGGTCGCAAAGTTACCTGGATCGATATAACCAATGGCAGCGATGAACGCAGGTCCCATTAATGCGAACCGCAACTTGCGCGCTGCTCTGCCACTGCTACCCTCTACGCGACTGTTTGTCATTTCTGCCTCTGAAATATAGCCTTTGCTATGTTTAATGCTATCAAAATGAGAATGATTATCAAGATCATTTATGAAGTTTGCAGTGATTTCTCTGATAGCTTTGAACGATAGACGGGCGGGTAAGTGGGGCGATCTAACTGAAACTGAAATCGCGCATGCTTTTGTGAAGACTAGCACACAAACTTAACTTTTCACTCATTTACCTAACATAACAAAAATGTATTGTGGATCACTATTTTTGAGACTCGTCACAGGATGTAACTATAGTGTGTCCTCGATCTCGTTTTCTTTTCGCTTGTTACATAGAATGTGCACGAAAATTAAACCTGCCTCATATTTGGAGCAAATATGGACCGCGTCCTTCATTTTGTCCTGGCACTTGTTGTCGTTACTGCACTCGCATTGCTGGTCAGCACAGACCGCAAAAAAATTCGTATTCGTTATGTTGTCCAACTGCTGGTCATTGAAGTTTTACTTGCGTGGTTCTTCCTGAACTCCAACGTAGGCCTCGGCTTCGTGAAAGGCTTCTCCGAAATGTTCGAAAAACTGCTCGGATTCGCCAATGAAGGGACCAACTTTGTCTTCGGTAAAATGAACGACGAAGGTCTGGCGTTCTTCTTCCTGAAGGTTCTCTGCCCTATCGTCTTCATCTCCGCGCTGATCGGTATTCTGCAGCACATCCGCGTTCTGCCGTTCGTGATTCGTGGAATTGGTTTCCTGTTATCCAAAGTGAACGGCATGGGTAAGCTGGAATCCTTCAACGCCGTCAGTTCCCTGATCCTCGGTCAGTCTGAGAACTTCATCGCGTATAAAGATATTCTCGGCAAGATGTCCCGCAACCGCATGTACACCATGGCGGCAACCGCAATGTCTACCGTTTCCATGTCTATCGTGGGCGCGTATATGACCATGCTGGAACCAAAATACGTGGTGGCTGCGCTGGTACTGAACATGTTCAGCACCTTTATCGTTCTGTCGCTGATCAACCCGTACCGCGTTGACGCCAGCGAAGAGAACATCCAGATGTCTAACCTGCACGAAGGCCAGAGCTTCTTCGAAATGCTGGGTGAATACATCCTGGCCGGTTTCAAAGTCGCGATTATCGTTGCCGCCATGCTGATCGGCTTCATTGCGCTGATTTCTGCACTGAATGCCCTGTTCGCCGCGGTGCTGGGTATCTCCTTCCAGGGCATTCTGGGCTACATCTTCTACCCTGTTGCATGGGTGATGGGTGTTCCGGCTCACGAAGCGCTGCAGGTGGGCAGTATCATGGCAACCAAACTGGTTTCTAACGAATTCGTTGCGATGATGGATCTGCAGAAAATTGCCAGCACGCTTTCTCCGCGCGCGGAAGGTATTCTCTCCGTGTTCTTGGTCTCCTTCGCGAACTTCTCGTCTATCGGTATCATCGCCGGAGCGATTAAGGGTCTGAACGAAGAGCAGGGTAACGTGGTTTCTCGCTTTGGCCTGAAGCTGGTTTACGGCTCTACGCTGGTGAGCGTCCTGTCCGCATCCATCGCGGCACTGGTTCTGTAACGTTTACCGTTAAACAAAAACCGGGAGCCTGGCTCCCGGTTTTTTTATGCCCGCAATTCTTCCAGCGGTTTGGGTTTGCCTATCAGGTATCCCTGCAGGTAATCCACACCAAAGCGAAGCAGCATCTCCCGCTGGGCCGGCGTTTCGACGTATTCCGCGACGACGCACAGCGATTTCGCCTTCGCCAGATTACACATCGACTGGACGATCATTGCATCCATGTCGTCTGTACAAATGTCTTTCACAAAGCAGCCGTCAATTTTAATGATGTCCGCCTGCAGGCGTCTGAGGCGCTCGTAGTTGGCGTAGCCAGTACCAAAATCATCTATGGCAATTCGGAAACCGTAATCCCGCAGCTGCTGAATATTGTTGATACTTGTGCCTGAATTTGAAAAAGCCTGCTCCTCGGTGATCTCAATCACGACGGCCTGAGGTGCCACGCCGTACCGTTCAAACAGCGCGCAAATCTCGGTCGCCACCTCTTTTTGCATCAGCGTGAGCGGCATCAGATTGACGGAGAAACGGGTGCCAGCCTGTGTTGAAGGGTGATCGCGCAGCCACAGCAGTAATTTCTCCATAATGCACATATCAAACCGATGGCTGAGGTTGAACTGGGCAATCAGCGGAATAAAGCGGTCAGGGGTGAAGATCTCGCCCTCGCTCTCCATACGCGCCAGGATTTCGTAATACCCGCTCCCGTCCGCCTTCTGGATCGGTTGCGCGTATAAATGGAACTGCCCCGCCTCAAGGGCATGCTTAATCCGCGCCAGCATCAGGACACGCTCTGTCGTTTGTCCTGATGCCGCCTCAAGGCTATTCGTGAGCGCGAGAACGTTTTGCTCTCCGCAGGCCTGCTCTGCCAGCCAGCTCAGCTGTCCCAGCGTGTGATGCAGCTTTTCGCCGTTTTCGACCATTCCCCAGGATGCGCCAAATTCAATATCCAGCCCGGTGTTGTTCCAGAAAATCTTACGGCTGTTCAGCCGATCGACCATATGCTGGAGACGCTCGGCGGTTCCCGGCCCCAGTAATACCAGCACCAGTTCGCTTCCCGGAAGCTGGAAGAGCGTCTCATCTTTCTGCAAAAGTGGCTGTAGCGACGTGGCGATCGTACGTTTGCAGTGGACCCGCATGATAATCCCGTAGTGGCGGCTCAAAAACTCCAGGTTATCCATGCGCAGAATGCACACTTTGGCATCCGGGTGAATCTCAAGATAATCTTCCAGCGCACGAATATTGGGCAAACCGGTAAGGGGATCGGTAAGCGCCCTGCCCTGCCAGCCCCGCTTCAGCCACTCGCTGCGCTGGTAAATGCGCGACATGTAAAGCAAGCAGATAGCGAAAGAGATCAGCACGGAGAGGATAAAGGAGAGTGAATGGCCCGATTCGACCCCGTTCAGGAAGTTGTAATTGTAGGTCAACAGCAGGAGCGCTGAGGTGGCCCACAGCAGAGAAATCAACGCATAGGTCAGGCGGCTTATTGCCAGGGTAAAAAGAATAAAAATCAGCGGCATCAAATAGCCCGCAATGACCGGTGATTCAAAAGGACCACATAAAATGATGAGAATGGCGCCTAAAAGCATCAGCCAGACAAAAATATATAATGGATTCTTGTGATAAAACACGGGCTTCACGCTTCGCCGCCAGAAGGTGACGGCATAACGAGGATTAATTATCATTCTTAATGGGTAATAGAACATCATGGTAAAAATCAGCCCCGCGCATATCAGGCTTTGAATATCCACAACATTATAAATTACCGTTCCTTCGCCGAAATAGGTTGAGATAGTCACCGGAAAATCAAACAAATAGCCTGCCATATACATCGACAGCTTAATACCAAATGGCACCATAAAACCGAGCCAGAATATACGTAGCCCGATGTGCTTGTTAGGGATGGAGTGGCGCCAGCGCTTGCCCAGCATGAGGCGTAGCAGACCGCAGGCCGCGAACAACGCAAAGGTCTGACAGAACAGCAAAACTGAATATTGTAGCGGCGCTAAATTAATATAGAATAAATTAGTGACAGTAAAACCTAACAAAATGAGAAGAATAGCCCTGCGCCCAAATAGCAGAATTACCGCCAGCATCACGCTGAGCGGCAGCCATGCTAAATAAACGTCATGACCATTAACAATTGCGCGTGGAGAGAGATAACGGGAGACAGGTACCGCAATCAGACAAAGTGTCAGGGCAATTATAAATATCTTTACATTATTGTACGTTTTTCTATTCATTAAGCTGATGAGTATATTATCCGTCTGAATCATTGACCGGATGGATAATAGGTTTATTAATTGCACGAATCAAGTTCAAGTCTATTTATAGACACGTTTATTGATTTCGATTGAGGTGAGGTATGGGAATACCTTCTTTTTGATAACAAAAACCAGTGACGGGCGTTACAAACAGATAAAAAAAACCCTCGTCATTTGACGAGGGTTTACAATTTTGGTGGAGCTAAGCGGGATCGAACCGCTGACCTCTTGCATGCCATGCAAGCGCTCTCCCAGCTGAGCTATAGCCCCACATGTGACTTTACTGACCGCACTCTGTTGGGTTCAGAGTTTGGTGGAGCTAAGCGGGATCGAACCGCTGACCTCTTGCATGCCATGCAAGCGCTCTCCCAGCTGAGCTATAGCCCCATCGTAAAGCTGTCATGTTGACGGGCGGCATAATATGAATTCCGCTGCGGAGTGTCAACGGCAAAATCAATGACCGCCGTTCGATCGCCGAAAAATCATGCAAATGAATCACTTTGCGAGCGTGCTCGTAATCAGGAGTTAAGCCTGTCACGTTTTCATGTAAAACGGTGCTATAAAATGAGCCGTTAATTAACCCCACTGATATTCAGGAAATTGCATGATCAAGGAACGAATGACGCCAGAAGAGTTAGCCCTGCTCACTGGCTATAGCCGACAGACCATCAATAAATGGGTACGCAAAGAGGGTTGGATTACGTCACCAAAACCTGGCGTTCAGGGCGGGAAAGCGCGACTGGTACATGTGAACGAAAAAGTCCGCGACTTTATCCGCAGCGCACGTCGGGCAAGCGAAACGTCCGATATGGCAGAAGGTACCAGCCATAACAGTTCGCTTCACACCCTACTCCTGACGCTGGCTGATGAAATGACGCCGGAAGAGCAGAAACAGATGACATCGCTTTTACTGCGGGAAGGGATCACCGGATTGTTGCAACGTTTAGGGATTCGCGATCGGGACTGATATGAAAAAATTAAGGAGCAAAATGACCACGGAAGAGCTGGCGGAGAGTTTGGGCGTTGCCAGGCAAACGGTTAATCGCTGGATTCGCCAGCAGGGCTGGAAAACAGAAGGACTCAACGGCGTGAAAGGCGGCCGCGCGAGGCTCATTCATATCGATGCGCGCGTGAAGGAACATATTATGAGTCTCCCGGCGATTCGCAACCGTCAGGCGGTTTACCATCTCGCGGAGGCCACTTCCGCCTACAATGCCCCCTCTGAAAACCTGTTTCCGGGCATAATTGAGACGCTGGAGAGTATGACTGCAGCAGAGCAGAAGCGTCTGGACACCTTCCTGAAGCGCGAAGGCATTCAAGGCTTTCTTAAGCGTCTGGGTATTGCAGAAGAAGAAGCATAAAAAAACGGCAGGTTCCCCTGCCGTTTGTTTTATCTGAGACGTCATTACTGCTGATTTTCTCGTTCAGCGATAAAGTCCAGAGCCTTGTTAATGCGCGCCACGCTGCGTGATTTGCCGATAGCATGAACCGTTACGTCCAGCGCCGGAGACTGACCCGCACCGGTCACCGCAACGCGCAGTGGCATACCGACTTTACCCATGCCAACTTCCAGCTCGTCCGCCGTCGCCTGAATGGCGTGATGCACATTCTCTGTGGTCCACTCGGTAATGGCAGCCAGCTTGTCACGCACCACTTCCAGCGGCTGACGCGCAACCGGGCGAAGGTGTTTCTTCGCGGCGTCCGCATCAAACGCATCAAACTCTTCATAGAAGTAGCGGCAGCTTTCAGCAATCTCTTTCAGCGTTTTGCAGCGCTCGCCGAGCAGTTTCACCAGATCCGCCAGCTCAGGGCCTGTGCGGGTATCAATATTTGCCTGCTCAATGTGCCACTGCAGATACGTCGCCACATATTCTCGCGGCATGGTATTGATGTAGTGATGGTTCAGCCACAGGAGCTTGTCGGTGTTGAACGCGCTGGCGGATTTGCTGACA
Source organism: Enterobacter cloacae complex sp. IR53041 (assembly GCF_049238285.1). Classification (NCBI taxonomy): domain Bacteria; kingdom Pseudomonadati; phylum Pseudomonadota; class Gammaproteobacteria; order Enterobacterales; family Enterobacteriaceae; genus Enterobacter; species Enterobacter cloacae complex sp. IR53041. The sequence continues at coordinate 18,891 of NZ_JBMKHB010000015.1, forward strand.
GAGCTCAGAGAGAACAGTTCGATCATCTCTTCGCGGCTGAAGATCTCCTGGTCACCGTGAGCCCAGCCCAGACGCACCAGATAGTTCAGCAGCGCTTCTGGCAGATAGCCGTCGTCGCGATACTGCATCACGCTCACCGCACCGTGACGTTTAGACAGCTTTTTCCCGTCGTCGCCGTTGATCATGGAGACGTGCGCATAAACAGGCACAGGGGCGTTCAGCGCCTTCAGGATGTTGATCTGACGTGGCGTGTTGTTGATATGGTCTTCACCGCGCACAACGTGGGTAATTTCCATATCCCAGTCGTCAACCACGACGCAGAAGTTGTAGGTTGGAGAACCATCGGTACGACGGATGATCAGATCGTCGAGCTCCTGGTTGCTGAATTCGATCGGGCCACGGATCTGATCGTCAAAGATCACAGACCCCTCTTGCGGGTTAGCAAAACGCACAACGCAAGGCTCATCTGCAGCATGCTCGCTGTGGTCGTGGCGGCAGCGGCCGTCATAACGCGGCTTTTCACCGTTCGCCATCTGCTCTTCACGCAGCGCATCCAGACGCTCTTTGGAGCAGTAGCACTTATACGCCGTGCCCGCGACCAGCATCTCATCAATGACGGCGTTATAGCGGTCATAGCGTTTGGTCTGGAAATAGGGACCTTCGTCCCATTCCAGGTTCAGCCAGCTCATCCCATCCATAATGGCTTCAATTGCTTCTGGCGTGGAGCGCTCAAGATCGGTGTCTTCAATACGCAGCACGAACTCACCTTTGTTGTGGCGTGCGAAAAGCCAGGAATAGAGAGCGGTACGTGCACCACCGACGTGCAGATAGCCTGTCGGGCTCGGCGCGAAGCGAGTTTTGATTTTCATGAAATGGCCTTACGTTATAAAGATGCCGGCAATCGGCAAATCCTGGGGAAAAAACAATGGGCAATATTCTATCACTGTGCGGCGATTCCTCAATGTTGTTCCCTGAATCGGGCCCGAGTTTGCGATTTTTGTTTAGAAATCATGCGCCACTGCCCATTTCGCGATCGTTTTGCTTAATTTTACGACGAACGAATAAAAACTTTAGAAAATGCGTTGACTCATTTTCAACTCTCCCTATAATGCGACTCCACACAGCGGGGGTGATTAGCTCAGTTGGTAGAGCATCTCCTTTACACGGAGGGGGTCGGCGGTTCGAGCCCGTCATCACCCACCATCTACTTCGGTAGACTCGCAGTGTAGATAAGGATTGAGATTGGGCGATTAGCTCAGTTGGTAGAGCATCTCCTTTACACGGAGGGGGTCGGCGGTTCGAGCCCGTCATCGCCCACCATTCTCATCTTATCGCAGCAGTTCCGAAATGGGCGATTAGCTCAGTTGGTAGAGCATCTCCTTTACACGGAGGGGGTCGGCGGTTCGAGCCCGTCATCGCCCACCATTTCGGGTCGTTAGCTCAGTTGGTAGAGCAGTTGACTTTTAATCAATTGGTCGCAGGTTCGAATCCTGCACGACCCACCAATGTAAAAAAGCGCCCTAAAGGCGCTTTTTTGCTATCTGCGATATAAAAAATGTGAACCTGCCGCATTTTCCTCAAGCTAATCCCGTCGGTGCCGATACCTCTGTTTTATAACGCGAGGAAAAAGTATGACGACCATTCAGGCATCAACCCAATCTATTCAAACCAGCAGTGGCGGGAATGGGGCTTCTGGCGGTAACGATATCTCTGCGTAAATCACCCGCATTCTCGACAAAATCCAAAAACTGACTCAGCAGTTAAACGAGCTGGCGAACAGTCCCGGCAGCACGGAAGATAAGAAAAAGCAGCAGGAACTGATTCAGACCCAGATCAAAGTGCTTCAGGCGCAGCTCGCCGCACTGCAGCGCCAGCAGGCCGAAGAGGCCCAGAAAAAGCAGGATCAAAAATTGGGCAAAGTGGAAGGTGTGAATAGCCCAACAGACAATAATCAGATTGATATCTACATCTAATCTTCTGAAGCGTTAAACAGTGGATCGCGTATGCGGGCCTCGGTCAATCGCTGTGCCTGGATACGCACCACTTCCCAGATAGCCTGCGCCGCCCCCGAGAGTGAACGATTTTTTCGCCGCACCAGCATTAGCTTTCGTTCGACAACGGGCGTCAACCGCTTCACGGCCAGTCGACTTCCCTGAGGCAGGGGAAGCGCCAGGGCGGGCAACACGCTGATGCCGATCCCGGCTTCCACCATGGGAAACAGCGTTGCCGGGTGACCAATCTCCTGCACGATCGCTGCCTTTACCCCCTGATTCATCAGTGCGGAATCAATCAGCGGGCGGCTGCCCGAAGCATAATCTTGTAAAACCAGGTTTGCGCCCTGCAGTGACTGCCACCTGACGTCAGGCAACGCGGCCAGCGGATCGTCGTCACGGCAGAGCAGCAAAAAGGGCTCCGAAAGTACGCTTTCGCACTCCAGATCGCTCACCTGGCCGGGATCGATAACAATACCAAAATCGACATCCCCCTGGCGGATGCTCTCCAGTACCCACTGCTGTGGCCGGTCATGCAGGACAAAGTCAATGTCCGGGTAGCGATGGTTCCCCTCGGCAATACACTGCGGGATAAGGTGTGCAGATATCGTCTGGCTGGCCGCGACCCGCACGGTACCCGAAAGCTGCTGCCCCAGCCTCCCCACGTCTCTGAGCGTGCTGTTCAGCTCATCCAGCAGCCGTTCAAGGCGCAGAGCAAGCTGCTGCCCGGCTTCGGTCAATACCACTTCGCGCGTGGTGCGGTCAAGCAACCGTACGCCGGTCTGATTTTCCAGTTCTTTCACGCTGTGGCTGACCGCCGACTGGCTCAGGCCAATCATCTCCCCTGCCCGGCTAAAGCTGCGGGCATTGGCGACGGTAACGAAAATGCGGAGCTGGCGTAAAGAATAATTCATCTGTTTAATTCATGAATGGATGCAATAAATCAATTTTATTTCTCAAACGGAAAAAAGCACAATAGCGACATCTGTTTTCAGGAGTCATTATGAAACTATTTCGTATTGTTGATCCGTTTACGCTCACCCTGGTCGTTACCGTTTTACTGGCCTCGTTCTTTCCCGCTCGCGGCGGGTTCGTCCCGTTCTTTGAAGGGCTGACGACGGCCGCCATCGCACTGCTGTTTTTTATGCACGGCGCGAAGCTGTCCCGTGAAGCGATTATCGCAGGGGGGAGCCACTGGCGGCTGCATCTCTGGGTAATGTGCAGCACGTTCATTCTCTTCCCGATCCTCGGCGTGCTGTTTGCCTGGTGGGCACCGGTTAACGTCGACCCGGCGCTCTATACCGGTTTTCTGTATCTCTGTATTCTGCCGGCTACCGTGCAATCCGCCATTGCCTTTACCTCTCTGGCGGGAGGGAACGTTGCGGCCGCCGTCTGCTCGGCATCGGCATCCAGCCTGCTGGGGATTTTCGTCTCCCCGCTGCTGGTGGGCCTGCTGATGAACATGCACGGCGCGGAAGGTAACCTTGAGCAGGTCGGCAAAATCTGTTTGCAGCTGCTGCTGCCGTTTGTGCTGGGGCATCTCTCGCGTCCGTGGACGGGCGCATTTGTGGCAAAGCACAAGAAATGGATTTCAAAAACCGACCAGTCGTCGATCCTGCTGGTGGTCTATTCCGCCTTCAGCGAAGCGGTCGTGAACGGGATCTGGCATAAGGTGGGCGCTGGTTCGCTGCTCTTTATCGTGGTGGTCAGCCTCATCCTGCTGGCAATTGTCATTGCAGTAAACGTCTTTGTGGCACGCAAGTGCGGCTTCAACAAAGCGGATGAAATTACGATTGTGTTCTGCGGTTCGAAGAAGAGTCTGGCAAACGGTATCCCGATGGCCAACATTCTGTTCCCGACCTCGGTGATTGGAATGATGGTACTGCCGCTAATGATTTTCCATCAGATCCAGCTGATGGTCTGCGCGGTGCTGGCGCGTCGCTACAAGCGCCAGACGGAAAAACTGGCGCAGGAAGGGACCCGCGCCGCAAAGGCTTAAGGACGTTTCAGGGGCTGCACCAGCTGGGTCAGCCCCTCGGTTTTGATCAGTAACGTGATAGCCATCAGCTCGCCCAGTCGCCCTGCCGGGAATTCATCCTTACGGGCAAACCACAGCAGATACTCCTCCGGCAAATCAATCAGCCTGCGGCCCTTATATTTACCGAACGGCATCTCCGTATTGGCGATCTCAACGAGCTGCTCTTTCTCCACGTTACTCTCCTAACAGACGCATCATTTCTGCTTCGTCGATAACCTCAATGCCGAGCTCCTGGGCTTTCGCCAGCTTCGAACCGGCGGCCTCCCCGGCAATGACCAGATCAGTTTTCTTCGACACGCTGCCCGCCACTTTGGCTCCCAGCGCCACCAGACGTGCCTTTGCATCATCACGGGATAGCTGGCTCAGGCTGCCGGTCAGCACCACCGTTTTACCGGCGAACGGGCTGTCGATCTCTTCGGCGTTGACGACGACCGGCGCAGGCCATTTGATGCCCTCTGCCAGCAGTTGGCCGATGACCTCGCGGTTGCTCTCTTCAGCAAAGAAGTTAAAGACGTGCGTGGCGACGACGATGCCGACATCCGGGACTTTCTGTAGCTCCTCGATGCTTGCCTTTTCCAGCGCCTCCAGCGTACCAAAGTACGCCGCCAGCCCTGCTGCCGTCGCTTCACCCACTTCACGAATGCCCAGCGCATAAAGGAAACGGGCGAAGGTGGTCTCTTTTGCCGCTTCCAGCGCGTTAACAACGTTCTGGGCTGACTTTGGCCCCATGCGATCCAGACCGGTTAGTTTACCTGCGGTCAGCCTGAAGAGATCCGCTGGCGTGTGGACGTACTCTTTCTCAACCAGCTGATCGATAATCTTGTCGCCCATACCGTCAACGTCCATTGCGCGACGGGAGACGAAGTGCTTTAGCGACTCTTTACGCTGCGCGCCACAGATTAAGCCGCCCGTACAGCGCGCCACCGCTTCACCTTCTACGCGCTCAACGTCCGAGCCGCACACCGGACAATGGGTCGGGAAGACAACCTCGCGCGTATCGTCAGGACGTTCTGACTCCACGACGTTAACCACCTGCGGGATCACATCACCCGCGCGGCGGATCACCACTTTGTCACCGATACGCAGACCAAGGCGTTCGATCTCATCGGCATTATGCAGCGTGGCATTACTCACCAACACACCCGCCACCTGCACGGGCTCCAGACGAGCGACCGGGGTAATGGCCCCCGTACGTCCCACCTGGAACTCCACGTCGCGGACGAAGGTCATCTGCTCCTGAGCCGGGAACTTAAACGCCACCGCCCAGCGCGGCGCGCGCGCCACAAAGCCCAGCTGCTCCTGCAGCGCCAGCGAGTTCACCTTGATGACCACGCCATCAATATCAAAGCCGAGCGTCGGACGGTCCGCTTCCACCTTGTGGTAGAACGCCAGCACCGCTTCCGGCGAGTCGCAGAGCTGAACGCGGTTGCTCACCGGCAGGCCCCACGCCTTAAACTGCAGCAGACGCCCGAGATGGGTATCCGGCAGCTCGCCGCCCTCCAGAATACCGACGCCGTAGCAGAAGAACGTAAGCGGTCGCTTCGCGGTGATGCGCGGATCAAGCTGGCGCAGCGAGCCCGCCGCCGCGTTACGCGGGTTAGCAAACACCTTACCGCCGGTGCGACGTGCCTCTTCGTTAATTTTCTCGAAGCCCGCCTGGGGCAGAAACACCTCGCCGCGCACTTCCAGACGTGCAGGAATGTTGTCACCCTGCAGCTTCAGCGGGATCGCGCGGATGGTACGCACGTTGGTAGTGATGTCTTCGCCCGTCGTACCGTCGCCACGCGTCGCGGCACGCACCAGCACGCCGTTTTCATAGAGAAGACTGACCGCCAGGCCATCCAGCTTCAGTTCGCAGCACCAGGTGAGAGCGTCGCTGCTTTTCAGGCGATCCTGCACGCGCTTGTTAAACGCGAGAAAGCTCTCTTCATCGAAGACGTTATCCAGCGACAGCATCGGTACTTCATGACGCACCTGGCTGAAAGCGCCCAGCGGCTCAGCGCCGACGCGCTGGGTGGGGGAATCCGGTGTGATAAGCTCCGGGTGCTGCGCTTCTAATTCGCGCAGCTCGCGCATCAGACGGTCATACTCCGCATCCGGGACTTCCGGCGCGTCCATAACATGATAGAGATATTCATGATGGCGAAGCGTGGTTCGCAGTTCAGTGAGTTGTTGTTCGATTGAGTCCATATCACACCATCAATGAGAAAAACCCCCGACATGCGGGGGTTGAGGAGGAGTTGAAGATAACGCGTCGGTTACGCGTTGGCTTCCTTAACTTCGCGGATGCGGTCCTGATACTCACGCAGCTTCTGCGGGGTCATCATGCGACGCTGATCGTCGAGCACCACACCACCCACTTCGTCAGCGATGTGCTGAGCGGATTGCAGCATCAGCTTAAAGTTTTGCAGTTCGTCGCCGTAGGACGGCACCTGCATAAAGATAGTGACACCCGGCGTCACGAAATCGCCCGTCATTTCTGGGTCGAATGTGCCAGGGTTAACCATATTGGCCAGGCTAAATAGCGCCGGGCCGCTACCGTCCGGGCTCAGGTGACGATGGAAGATATTCATATCACCAAACTTGAAGCCGGCCTGTTGAATACTGTTCAGCAGTACGTCACCGTTCAGATGGCTGCCGTGATGGGCGGCCACGTTCATGATGATCACCGCTTCTTTACGCTGCGGTTTTTCAACAACCGGCTCTGGCTCTACAACGGGCTCAGGCTCAACGTGCGGGGCCGGAGCGGGCTGCGGCGCAGGTTGAACATGAACAGGCTGCTGCGGTTGATGTACCGGTTGCGCAGGCTGCTGTTGCACAGGCTGCTGCACGGGTTGCTGTTGAACCGGCTGTGGCGCAGCAGGCTGCTGATACACAGGCTGTTGCGGCGGCTGGCGCACCGGTTCTTCCACAGGCTGCGGCGCTGGCTGGCGCGGCTGTGCAGAAGCATACGGCGGTTGATACTGGTGCTGCGAAGGACGAGGTGCTTCATGCTCCCCATGGCCTACGCCGGGCGCAGTATTGACCCGATGAACACGAACTTCACCCACGCCGTCATCGTCGCTTCCATCGATGTCATCTTCACTGTCATCGTCGTCACGACTGGACTTCATGCGCTTCAGTGGGCGATCGCGAAACATCGAGGAACGCTCTTTACGGCTGGTCCAGAAACCATGTACCAGTAAAGCGATTATGGCGATCGCGCCAACAATGATTAATATCAGACGCAAATCCTGCATCATTATATTCTCTGTTGTTCTAACACCTTGCCACCACGGCAAACATTTACTCACTAAGAGTATTTGCCGTTTACGTCAAGTGCAAGTGTGTGCAGAGCATTCACAGCATAAAGATGAAGGAAATCGTGCTTTTTGCTGGTTTTTCGAACATTTCCGAACTGGTCATTGGTCCGTAAGTGGATAATATAGGCGGGCAATTCCATTGGTTGTGTAAAAAGGAGTACAGCCTGGCTATGGTTTCAACATCTTCTTCTCCCCCGCGCAGCGGCGTCTGGTATTTTTCTCAGGGCTGGAAACTGGTCTCTCTGCCGGGTATTCGACGCTTCGTCATTCTGCCGCTGTTGATCAACATTATTCTGATGGGCGGCGCGTTCTGGTGGCTGTTCACAAAACTGGAAAGCTGGATCCCATCGCTGATGAGCTACGTGCCGGACTGGCTGCAGTGGCTTAACTACCTGCTCTGGCCGGTGGCGGTGATCTCCGTTTTGCTGGTATTTGGCTACTTCTTCTCGACGATTGCCAACTGGATAGCCGCGCCGTTTAACGGTTTGCTGGCGGAACAGCTGGAAGCGCGCCTTACCGGCGCAACACCGCCGGACACGGGCATCCTGGGGATCATGAAAGACCTCCCTCGCATTATGAAGCGTGAATGGCAGAAGTTTGCCTGGTACCTGCCCCGCGCGGTTGTGCTGCTTATCCTCTATTTTGTGCCCGGCATTGGCCAGACGGTGGCACCGGTGCTGTGGTTCCTGTTCAGCGCCTGGATGCTGGCCATCCAGTACTGCGACTATCCGTTCGATAACCACAAGGTGCCGTTTAAAGAGATGCGCACCGCCCTGCGCAGCCAGAAGATCGCCAATATGCAGTTTGGCGCGCTGACCAGCCTGTTCACTATGATTCCGTTCCTGAATCTGTTCATCATGCCGGTTGCCGTTTGCGGCGCGACCGCCATGTGGGTCGACTGCTACCGTGCTAAGCACGCGTTATGGAAATAATGCAAAAATGTGTAAAGCAGGGGTGGCTTATGCCGCCCCTTATTCCATACTGATCCCCATTATTTCCTTGCAGTATATAGATATGCGAATTCCTTACTTCCCCCTACCTGCTTAGCAGGTATGCTGGGTCGGTATCCCAATTTCATACAGTTAAGGACAGGCCATGAGTAAGATTTATGAAGACAACTCGCTGACTATCGGTCATACGCCCCTGGTTCGACTGAACCGTATCGGTAATGGACGCATCCTGGCGAAGGTCGAATCACGTAACCCGAGCTTCAGCGTAAAATGCCGTATCGGTGCAAACATGATTTGGGATGCTGAAAAACGTGGCGTACTGAAGCCGGGCGTTGAGCTGGTGGAACCGACCAGCGGCAATACCGGGATCGCTCTGGCCTATGTTGCTGCCGCGCGCGGCTACAAGCTGACGCTGACCATGCCTGAAACCATGAGCATCGAGCGTCGTAAGCTGCTTAAAGCGCTGGGCGCGAACCTGGTGCTGACCGAAGGCGCGAAGGGCATGAAGGGTGCCATTCAGAAAGCCGAAGAGATTGTGGCCAGCGATCCGGCGAAATACCTGCTGCTGCAGCAGTTCAGCAACCCGGCTAACCCGGAAATTCACGAGAAGACTACCGGCCCGGAAATCTGGGAAGATACCGACGGCCAGGTTGACGTCTTTATCTCCGGCGTAGGTACCGGCGGCACGCTGACCGGCGTGTCACGCTATATTAAAGGCACCAAAGGTAAAAAAGAGCTGATCACCGTTGCCGTTGAGCCGACTGATTCACCGGTTATCACCCAGGCCCTGGCGGGGGAAGAGCTCAAACCCGGCCCGCACAAAATTCAGGGGATTGGCGCAGGCTTCATTCCGGGCAACCTGGATCTGAAGCTGATTGATAAAGTAGTCACTATCACGAACGAAGAAGCCATCTCTACCGCGCGTCGCCTGATGGACGAAGAAGGCATTCTGGCAGGTATCTCTTCCGGTGCGGCCGTTGCGGCAGCGCTTAAACTTCAGGAAGATGAGGCCTTTACCAATAAGAATATTGTGGTTATCCTTCCTTCCTCGGGTGAGCGTTACTTGAGCACCGCACTGTTTGCCGATCTGTTCACTGAAAAAGAGCTGCAACAGTAGTGCCACTATGTTAATAACGCGTAAAAAAGCACCTTTTCAGGTGCTTTTTTGTGGCCTGCTTCAAACTTTTGCCCCTCCTGGCATTGCTTCACCCCGTTGGGTCTGGTATTTAAACCAGCAATTATTTTGATGCGTGAAATTAATCAGCGAACGAAATAGCCTTGCTGAATCGATTTTATGATTTGGTTCAAGTCTTGCTTTCGCTGCATAATGTTTAATGACGATCGAAACGTCAGCGCTAACAATACAGGCTAAAGTTCAGTCGCCAGGCTAGACTTTAGTTCCACAACACTAAACCTATAAGTTGGGGAAATACAATGTTCCAGCAAGAAGTTACTATTACCGCTCCGAACGGTCTGCACACCCGCCCTGCTGCTCAGTTTGTTAAAGAAGCGAAAGGCTTCACTTCTGAAATCACTGTGACTTCCAACGGCAAAAGCGCCAGCGCAAAAAGCCTGTTCAAACTGCAGACTCTGGGCCTGACTCAGGGCACCGTAGTCACCATCTCTGCGGAAGGTGAAGACGAGCAGAAAGCAGTTGAGCATCTGGTAAAACTGATGGCTGAGCTCGAGTAAGTTTCCGGGTTCTTTTAAATATCAGTCACAAGTAAGGTAGGGTTATGATTTCAGGCATTTTAGCATCCCCGGGTATCGCTTTCGGCAAAGCACTGCTGCTGAAAGAAGACGAGATCGTCATCGACCGGAAAAAAATTTCTGCCGACAAGGTTGATCAGGAAGTTGAACGTTTTCTGAGCGGTCGTGCCAAGGCATCTGCGCAACTGGAAGCAATCAAAACTAAAGCTGGCGAAACTTTCGGTGAAGAAAAAGAAGCCATCTTCGAAGGGCACATCATGCTGCTCGAAGATGAGGAGCTGGAGCAGGAAATCATAGCCCTGATTAAAGATAAAGGCATGACGGCCGACGCGGCTGCGCATGAAGTTATCGAAGGTCAGGCAACTGCCCTGGAAGAACTGGATGATGAATACCTGAAAGAGCGTGCGGCTGACGTACGTGACATCGGTAAGCGCCTGCTGCGCAACATCCTGGGTCTGGCCATTATCGACCTGAGCGCCATTCAGGATGAAGTGATCCTGGTTGCCGCTGACCTCACCCCGTCTGAAACCGCACAGCTGAACCTGAAAAAGGTCCTCGGTTTCATCACCGATGCGGGCGGCCGTACCTCCCACACCTCTATCATGGCGCGTTCTCTGGAACTGCCTGCCATCGTGGGTACCGGTAGCGTCACCTCTCAGGTGAAAAACGGCGATTATCTGATTCTGGATGCCGTAAACAATCTGGTTTACGTCAACCCAACTAACGAAGAGATCGAAAAACTGCGCGCGGTTCAGGAGCAGGTTGCGACTGAAAAAGCGGAACTCGCTAAGCTGAAAGACCTGCCAGCCATCACCCTGGACGGCCATCAGGTTGAAGTGTGCGCAAACATCGGTACCGTCCGCGACGTTGATGGCGCTGAGCGCAACGGTGCGGAAGGTGTTGGTCTCTATCGTACAGAATTCCTGTTCATGGACCGCGACGCGCTGCCAACGGAAGAAGAGCAGTTTGCTGCGTATAAAGCCGTTGCTGAAGCCTGTGGCTCTCAGGCGGTTATCGTCCGTACCATGGACATCGGTGGCGACAAAGAGCTGCCGTACATGAACTTCCCGAAAGAAGAGAACCCGTTCCTGGGCTGGCGTGCCGTGCGTATTGCGATGGATCGTAAAGAGATCCTGCGTGACCAGGTTCGCGCAATCCTGCGTGCCTCTGCGTTCGGTAAGCTGCGCATCATGTTCCCGATGATCATCTCTGTTGAAGAAGTGCGTGCACTGAAGAAAGAGATCGAAATCTACAAGCAGGAACTGCGCGACGAAGGTAAAGCATTTGACGAGTCAATCGAGATCGGCGTGATGGTGGAAACACCTGCGGCGGCGACCATTGCGCGTCATTTAGCCAAAGAAGTTGATTTCTTTAGTATCGGCACCAATGATTTAACGCAGTACACCCTGGCAGTTGACCGTGGTAATGATATGATTTCACATCTCTACCAGCCAATGTCACCGTCCGTACTGAACTTGATCAAGCAAGTTATTGATGCTTCTCATGCAGAAGGTAAATGGACTGGCATGTGTGGTGAGCTTGCAGGCGACGAACGTGCTACACTTCTGTTGCTGGGTATGGGTCTGGACGAATTCTCTATGAGCGCCATTTCCATCCCGCGCATTAAGAAGATTATCCGTAACACGAACTTCGAAGATGCGAAGGTGTTAGCAGAGCAGGCTCTTGCTCAACCGACAACGGACGAGTTAATGACGCTGGTTAACAAGTTCATTGAAGAAAAAACAATCTGCTAATCCACGAGATGCGGCCCAAATTACTGCTTAGGAGAAGATCATGGGTTTGTTCGATAAACTGAAATCTCTGGTTTCTGATGATAAGAAAGACTCCGGAACTATTGAGATTGTTGCTCCGCTCTCCGGCGAGATCGTCAACATCGAAGACGTGCCGGATGTAGTGTTTGCTGAGAAAATCGTTGGTGATGGCATTGCTATCAAACCAACTGGCAACAAAATGGTTGCTCCAGTTGACGGCACCATCGGTAAAATTTTTGAAACCAACCATGCGTTCTCTATCGAATCTGATAGCGGTATCGAACTGTTCGTTCACTTCGGTATCGACACCGTTGAACTGAAAGGCGAAGGCTTCAAACGTATCGCGGAAGAAGGCCAGCGTGTGAAAGTTGGCGACCCGGTGATTGAATTCGATCTGCCACTGCTGGAAGAAAAAGCCAAGTCTACCCTGACGCCGGTTGTTATCTCCAACATGGACGAAATCAAAGAACTGATCAAACTGTCTGGCAGCGTCACCGTGGGTGAAACCCCGGTTATCCGCATCAAGAAGTAATTCTTGCCGCACAGAAAAATGGCGCCTTCGGGCGCCATTTTTGTTTATGCCGGGAGGATAAGCTCGTCGTAGCCTTTCGACTGGGTATACAGCATGACGTCAGTCACCCGATCGCCGGCCATGCGAATGGCATCGGCAACGGTTTTCCCCTCTACAATGCCGCTCACCAGCTCTGAACAGAACAGATCGCCCGTTCCCTTCAGATCGGTCTCTGCGCGCGGATGCGCGCTGACGGTGACGCCCTCGCGTGAGACCAGCACCACGTGGATGTTTTGCGGATCGTCGGCAACCGGCGCACTGGTGATCGCCACCCATTTCAGGCTGTCGGAGAGCAGTCCCTGTGCCGCCGCGATGGCGCTTTCCGGCGTGCGGCACGGCTTGCCGCTTAACACTTCCAGCTCGTAGACATTGGGCGTGATCCCCTGCGCCAGCGGCAGCAGGTGCTCCCGATACGCTTCGGGGATCTCAGGCTTCACGTACATCCCGCTGTCAATATCGCCGATAACCGGATCGACCAGCACCAGCAGGTCAGGATGCTGCGCTTTGACCGCTTTCAGCCACTGCGCCAGCAGGACGATCTGGCTGGCGCTGCCCATATAGCCGGTGGTGACCGCCTTAAGCTCGCGCAGGATTTCGCGCTCTTCCAGCGCCTTCAGGTAGCCGCTGAACCACTCGTCGGGGATCACGCCGCCGTAGAAGGTGTCATAGTGTGGCGTGTTGCTGAACAGTACCGTCGGCACGGCGGTAACGTTCAGCCTGTGGGTACGAATATTCGGTACCGCAATGCTGTTCCCCACGCTGCCGTACACCACCTGAGACTGCACCGCGACAATATCGGTTTGCTGCGCCCGGGTATTATCCCGGAATAGAATCATCTCCATGACGCTTAAATCCCCGCCCCCTGCGAATAACTCTCTTCTCCAAAGACGCCGGTAGAGAGATAGCGATCGCCGCGATCGCAAATAATCGCCACCACTACTGCACCCGGGTTTGCCTGCGCCACCCGAATCGCACCCGCTACCGCGCCGCCCGAGCTGACGCCACAGAAGATACCTTCGCGCACGGCCAGCTCACGCATGGTATTTTCCGCCTCGCGCTGGTGAAGATCCAGCACCTGGTCCACAAGCTGTGCATTAAAAATGCCCGGCATATACTCCGCAGGCCAGCGGCGAATGCCCGGAATGCTGCTCCCCTCTTCCGGCTGCAGGCCAACGACGGTGACGGTTTTCGCCTGCTCGCGCAGAAAACGGGATACGCCGGTAATGGTTCCCGTGGTGCCCATGCTGGAGACAAAATGGGTGATCCGCCTGTCAGTCTGCTGCCAGATCTCTGGCCCGGTGGTGGTGTAGTGCGCGTAGGGGTTGTCCGGGTTGTTAAACTGATCGAGCAGTTTACCTTCGCCGCGCTCGGCCATTTCTAACGCCAGGTCGCGCGCGCCTTCCATCCCCTGCTCTTTGGTCACCAGAATCAGCTCGGCTCCGTAGGCACGCATCGCGGCGCGACGCTCCTGACTCATATTGTCCGGCATCAGCAGCTTCATGCGATAGCCTTTCAGCGCCGCAATCATCGCCAGGGCGATACCGGTGTTGCCGCTGGTGGCTTCAATCAGCACGTCGCCCGGCTTAATCTCGCCGCGCTTTTCAGCCTGGACGATCATCGACAGTGCGGCCCGGTCTTTCACCGACCCCGCCGGGTTATTGCCTTCGAGTTTGACCCAGATTTCGCTGCCGTTGGCCGGCCCCATACGCTGAAGCTTGACCAGAGGGGTATTGCCGATGGTGTGTTCGAGTGTATTCACGATTTTTACTCAATAAAAAAGCCGGGTTGCGCGCAGCGATCCCGGCCTACAAGACGCAGTTTTAGCTGTAGGCCCGGTCAGCGCAGCGCCACCGGGCGATAAACATCCTAATAACCTATCAGGCTGACTCCGCCAGAGCAATATCCTCGCGCGTCTCGATGCGTTCCTTGCCGTGATAAATACGGGCATGCTGAAGACCGACAAACAGGCGCTCTCCCCGATGCGGCGGGACGTCGTCGCGCATGACCACGGTCAGCGGCTCGGTGTACCAGCCCAGCGGCTGAACCACCAGTTGGGTGTAGTGCCCTTTAGGGCTCGCTTCCAGCACCTGTACCGGCAGCGGTGAGTCCAGGCTGGTTCGACGGCTCACGTCCACTTCCCACGGACGCAGGAACAGATCGACCGGGCCCTGATGCGCGGAGGTATAGCCCAGCGGCCAGCGGTGCGCGCCAACGTGGAACTGACCACCGCGAATGGTACCCTGCAGGCGGTTCACCTCGCCCATAAACTCCAGCACGAAGCGGGTCGCCGGTTCACGCCAGAGCTGCTCCGGCTCGTCAACCTGCTCAATGTTGCCCTGACTCATGACCACCACGCGATCCGCGACTTCCATCGCCTCTTCCTGGTCGTGGGTCACGAAGACGCTGGTGAATTTCAGCTCTTCATGCAGCTGACGCAGCCAGCGGCGCAGCTCTTTACGCACCTGCGCATCCAGCGCGCCGAAGGGTTCATCCAGCAGCAGAATTTGCGGCTCAACGGCCAGCGCGCGCGCCAGCGCCACGCGCTGTTTCTGCCCGCCGGACAGCTGGGCCGGGAAACGGTCCGCCAGATGCGCCAGCTGCACCATCTCCAGCAGTTTGGTCACTTTCGCCTTAATGGTTGCTGCATCCGGGCGCTCACGACGCGGCAGCACGGTCAGGCCAAACGCAATGTTGTCGAACACGGTCATGTGGCGGAACAGCGCGTAATGCTGAAACACAAAGCCCACCTTACGATCGCGGGCGTGCAGGCGGCTCACGTCAGTGCCGTGGAAGCGGATGTGCCCGCTGGTCTGGTGCTCAAGCCCGGCGATAATACGCAGCAGCGTGGTTTTGCCCGAGCCAGACGGCCCCAGCAGCGCCACCATTTGTCCGGAAGGGATATCCAGCGAGATATCATTCAGCACCTGGGTGCGACCAAAAGACTTCTTAATATTGGCAATCTCAATGCTCATGATTTCCCTCCTGATGCTGACGTTTTTCCTGATTTTCTAAACGCCACTGCACCACACTCTTCAAAAACAGGGTCAAAATCGCCATCAGCGTCAGCAACGCTGCGGCAGTAAAGGCGCCAATGGTGTTGTAGTCCTGCTGCAGGAGTTCAATCTGCAGCGGCAGCGACAGCGTTTCACCCCGAATGGAGCCAGAGACGACGGAAACGGCACCGAATTCACCAATCGCGCGGGCATTGGTCAGCACCACGCCATAAAGCAGCGCCCAGCGGATGTTCGGCAGGGTCACGCGGCGGAACATCTGCCAGCCCGACGCACCCAGCAGCACCGCCGCTTCGTCTTCGTTGCTCCCCTGGCTTAACATCACCGGCACCAGCTCGCGCACCACAAACGGACAGGTCACGAAGATGGTGACCAGCACCATGCCCGGCCAGGCGAACATGATCTGCAGGTTATGTGCATCCAGCCAGCCGCCCAGCGGGCCGTTGGAGCCGTAAAAGAGCAGATACACCAGACCCGCCACCACCGGCGATACGGCAAACGGAATATCCAGCAGGGTCAGCAGCAGCTGACGTCCCGGGAAATTAAAGCGCGTCACCAGCCACGCCAGCAGGGTACCGAACACCAGGTTCACCGGAACGGTGATCAGGGCAATCAGCACGGTCAGCCAGATGGCGTGCAGCATGTCCGGGTTCGCCAGGTTTTCCAGCGCGGGCATCAGGCCCTTGCTGAACGCCTGAACGAAGATATAAATCGTCGGCACGACGAGAATGAGGGCGGAAACCAGCACGCCCGCCCCAATCAGAAACCATTTACCCCAGTTGATGCGGGGCGCATCGTATCGCTTCAATTGCGTAACTTCCGCCATCAGTGACCTACCACACGTCGACCAAAGCGACTTTGCAGAGTGTTAATCGAGTACAGCAGCAGCAGCGAGGCCGCGAGGATCACCGAAGCGATCGCGCTCGCCGCCGGATAATCAAACTCCTGCAGGCGAATGAAAATCATCAGCGAGGTCACTTCCGTTTTCCAGGCGATGTTCCCGGCGATAAAAATCACCGCACCGAACTCGCCGAGGCTGCGGGTAAACGACAGCGCGACGCCCGCCATCAGCGCCGGAGACAGCTCCGGCAGCACCACTTTGCGGAAGCTCTGCCAGCGCGTGGCGCCCAGCGTTTCCGCCGCTTCTTCGTATTCCGGACCTAACTCTTCCAGCACCGGCTGCACGGTACGCACCACAAACGGGATGCTGGTAAAGGCCATCGCCACCGCGATACCAAGCCAGGTGTAGGTCACCTTGATGTCAAATTTCGCCAGCCACTCGCCGTACAGCCCGTTCACGGAGAAGAGCGACGCGAGGGTTAAGCCCGCGACCGCCGTCGGCAGCGCAAACGGCAGATCCATCAGGGCGTCAAGCAGCGTGCGGCCCGGGAAACGATAGCGGGTCAGGATCCACGCCATCAGCAGGCCGAACACGCCGTTAAAAATGGAGGCGACAAACGCCGACAGCAGCGTCACCTTATAGGCCGCCACCACCTGCGGGTTGGTGATCACGTCCCAGTACTGCGCCCAGCTCATCTGCGCAAGCTGCATCACCAGCGCGCTGAGCGGCAACAGCAGAATCAGGCAGACGAACAGCAGGCTGGTCCCGAGGCTTAAGGTAAAGCCCGGCAGCACGCGTTTGGTCGAGACTGCAAACATTACTTATGCCCCGCCGCCAGCAGTTTGTCTAACTCACCGCCGCTGGCAAAATGCGTTTTCATCACGTCTGGCCAGGAGCCAAAATGGTCTTCCACGCGGAACAGCGCGGTCTGCGGGAACTTATCTTTCAGCTTGTTCATCACGTCCGGATTGTTTACGCGGTAGTAGTAATCGGTAATGATGGCCTGCGCCTGAGGGCTGTACAGGTAGTTAAGATAGGCTTTTGCCGCTTTCTCGGTACCGTTCGCCTGCACGTTTTTATCCACCCATGCGACCGGGAACTCGGCCAGGATGTTGGTTTTCGGGATAACCACCTCAAAGCCCTGCGCTTCATACTGCTTGCGGATGTTGTTCACTTCCGATTCAAAGCTGATCAGCACATCGCCCAGGCCGCGCTCTGCGAAGGTCGTGGTCGCCCCGCGGCCGCCGGTATCGAACACTTCGACGTTTTTCAGGAACTGGGTCATGAATTGCTCGGTTTTGGCTTTATCGTTACCGTCAGCCTTGTCCGCCGCGCCCCACGCCGCTAAATAGGTGTAACGCGCGTTACCGGAGGTTTTTGGGTTCGGGAAGATCAGCTTCACGTCGGAACGCACCAGATCGCTCCAGTCGTGGATATTCTTCGGATTGCCCTTGCGCACCAGGAAGCCCATGGTGGAGTAGAACGGCGAGCTGTTGTTCGGCAGACGGCTCTGCCAGTCCGCCGGGATCAGCTTGCCTTTGTCGTGCAGGATCTGCACGTCAGTCACCTGGTTGTAGGTCACGACGTCCGCTTTCAGGCCTTGGAGGATGGCCAGCGCCTGCTTGGACGAACCGGCGTGAGACTGCTTGATGGTCAGCTTGTCGCCGTTATTGTCTTTCGCCCACTGCTGTTCGAACAGGGGATTAAGGGCGGCAAACAGCTCGCGGGAGACGTCATACGAACTGTTCAACAGTTCAGTCGCCTGCGCCTGTGCCACCAGCAGTAAACCTGCCAGCGCCAGAGTTCCTTTTTTCAGTACAGTAACGGCCATTGCGCACCCTTATAAATGTGATGACTATCTTATAGTCATAATATTTATAACGGTGATGAAAGCAGTAACGGTTTTATATACCGTTTGGTGATTTAGAAGCAGAAAAGGGAATAAGGAGCAGGGAAAATTGCCGGGTGGCGCTAACGCTTACCCGGCCTACGTATGGAAAGCGGTTTACAGCGCCAGCAGACGCTCGACGGACGGCGCGAAGTAGTAGCCGCCGGTCACCGGTTTGGTGAAGCGCAGCATGGCGTCGCGCTTGCCGTCGGTATCGCCGAACATGCTCAGCAGCTGCTGTTCAATGTTATGCAGGCGCGCGCAGTAGGCGCAGAAGTAGAGGCCGTGCGTGCCGCTTGCCGTGCCGTACGGCAGGCTCTGGCGGACAATCTTCAGTCCTTTACCGTCTTCTTTGAGGTCAACGCGGCTCAGGTGCGAGGTGACCGGACGGTCATCACCGTCGATCTCTTCGTTGGCCTCTTTCGTACGGCCAATCATCATCTCCTGGTCGTGCACGCTCATGCGGTTAAGCTGCTTGAGGTTATGCTCCCAGCGCTGCACGAACACGTAGCTGCCGCCCGCGTCCACGCCGTCTTTGATTACCGCGACTTCACGACGCGTCTCTTCACCCGCCGGGTTTTCCGTTCCGTCGACAAAGCCGCTCAGATCGCGCTCTTCTACCCAGCGGAAACCGTGAACCTCTTCCTGCACCTCGATGCTGTCGCCAAAGGCCGCCACCGCCGCCTGGGCAACGGAGAAGTTCACGTCGTGACGCAGAGAAAGGATGTGGATCAGCACGTCGTACTGGGTCGCAGGTGCCAGGCCTTTGCCGTAAGGAATGAAGTCCTTCAGCTCTTCCGCCCCTTCGCCGCCGCTCAGCTGACGCCAGACGTTATTGCCAAACGCAACAACGGCGCCGAGGTGGGCTTCCGGGAATTTGGCCTGGAAGGTCGCCAGTTTATCAATAATCGCTTTGCTGGCCGCACGCAGGGCATCCACGTCCCCTTTGACATTGGCTTCAATCCAAATCGCCGCGCGGCAATGTTCTGGCAAAATGCCACTCTGAACCTGAGACATCGCTCCTCCTGAAATAAAGATGCCACGTCAGCGTGGCATTGATGGCGGCTATTATACCCGGATTTCAGCGAGGCGGTTTGTTCAGACGCAAATTACTGCTTCCAGACTATTTTGCTCACCTTCCAGCTCTTCAGGGTGTCGTCAGACGGCATCACCCCTTCCGGGCCGCTCCAGGTGCCGGTAAAAACATAGCTGATGTGCTGGCTGCCTTCCGCCTTACACTCCACCGCCACTTCATCGTCGGATGGCACGCTGGTACAGTTGCCAAAGGCCTGCTTATAAAGATCGCTAAACGGCGTCCCGACCTTCACGCCGCTGGCGGTCGGAATATCTTCGTCCATCACCGCGATCCGGTTTACCGTGCCTTTGTCACCGTTGATCGCCAGCGCCAGCTTGTCGCCCTTCAGCGCCTCGTAATAGCGCACTATATTGCCATTCTCTGTTTTCATGCCGCTGCGCAGGCGGTAGTCACTGCTGAGCGCATCCTGAATAGCATTCTGATCCAGCGCCGTCGCGGCGGTAATTTTCCCCACGCCCTGCTCGGTCACTTCCGTTGATGAGCCAAACCAGTTCCACGGATACGCAGCGGACCAGTTAATGGAGGAGAGCGTCGAACAGCCGGTCAATGCCAGCGGAAGAGCGCATAAAACTAAACGCAGCGATTTCATTGAAACGTCCTTACGTGTTAAATCAACGCTTGTTGGAGTGCGACATCGGCAAAAAGTGCCGGATTAATCATCCTAAGGCACAAAACAGGCGCGAAGACGCGGGTTGGTCAGCAGCCACAGCAGCGCCACGATATCGGCAACCACCAGCGCAACGCCGATGCCCGTCAGCGGTTCACCGTACCACCAGAGTACCGGCTGCCAGAAGAGCAGCGCAATTTGGGCAAGGATCAGCAGCCCGCGAAGCGCGCGCCACAAGCGCGGGATTACGTGCCGCCGACCGCTGCACAAGAAAGCCACCACCGCTGGTACGCCCGGCAGCAAGCCGAGCCAGAAGGCATCGTGATCGGGATAAAAGAGATTTAGCAGCGTGTCGCCCTGTCCGCGCGACGCGGCGGCCATCACAAACAGCACCCAGGTGCGGGCCTGAAGCAGCAGAACGCACCAGAATAAAAAGGGCAGCCTGACGCGACCCTGCGCGTCATAATCTGCCGGATGGATCTCAGTACTCTTCATCTTCGATTAGACGCTTTCCTAAATTCAGCACGTCAGCGTGTACGTAGCCCAGGCGTTCATACATGCCCAGCACCACGTCGTTATCTTCCCGCACCATGATCTGGATTTTCGGACAGCCGCGGGCGATCAGCTTCTTCTCGAGCCGGTTGAGCAGCGCATTGGCAATACCGCGACCACGGTATTCCGGATGGACGCCCAGATAATAGGCCGAGCCGCGATGGCCGTCATAACCGCCCATCACCGTCCCCACAACCTCGCCATTGACTTCCGCAACCAGAAACAGACTGACGTCGTGATTCACCTTACGTTCGATATCCATTTCCGGATCGTTCCACGGACGCAGCAGATCGCAGCGCTCCCAAAGGGTGATCACCTCTTCGAAATCTTCCTGGCGAAAAACGCGTATCTCCATGGTATTAACCGCCTTTTCGGGTTTAAAAACAGTGATTATGGCGCGAACCACGCCTTTAGCCAATAACCGGGGAAAATCTCGCCAAAATTTGGCATAATGTCACTTTGTCACGTATTGAAATGAAAAGTAAAACAATTCTCAATAAGGACTGTCGTAACGCTAAACGCGATACGATATAACACCAGGACCCCATTTTTTAGTATTCAGGCCGCATGAGCACATTCAAACCATTAAAAGCACTCACATCGCGTCGTCAGGTTCTCAAAGCGGGGCTGGCGGCCTTAACGTTAACGGGCATCGCAAAGCAGGCTCAGGCAAAAGACGAGAGCACGCTTAAAACCAGTAACGGACACAGCAAACCGAAAACCAAAAAGCCGGGCGCAAAGCGCCTGGTGATGCTCGACCCGGGCCACGGCGGTATTGATACCGGCGCCATCGGCAAAAACGGGTCGAAAGAAAAACACGTCGTGCTGGCGATTGCAAAAAATGTGCGGGCGATTTTACGCAGCAACGGCATTGACGCGCGTCTGACGCGCTCTGGCGACACCTTTATTCCGTTGTACGATCGCGTAGAGATCGCCCACCAGCACGGGGCGGATCTGTTTATGTCGATTCACGCGGACGGCTTTACCAACCCGTCTGCCGCCGGTGCCTCGGTTTTTGCGCTGTCCAACCGCGGCGCCAGTAGCGCCATGGCAAAATACCTCTCCGACCGCGAAAACCGGGCGGATGAAGTCGCCGGGAAAAAAGCCACCGACAAAGACCACCTGCTACAGCAGGTGCTGTTCGACCTCGTGCAGACGGATACGATCAAAAACAGCCTGACGCTCGGCTCGCACATCCTGAAGAAGATTAAGCCAGTGCATCGCCTGCACAGCAGGAGCACCGAACAGGCGGCGTTTGTGGTGTTGAAATCACCGTCTATCCCGTCCGTGCTGGTGGAAACTTCGTTCATTACCAACCCGGAAGAGGAGCGACTCCTCGGCACCACGGCGTTTCGTCAGAAGATCGCCAACGCCATCGCCTCCGGCATTATCAGTTACTTCAACTGGTTTGATAACCAAAAAGCGCACTCCAGGAAACGCTGATGAAACCCAATGCTCAACTGGTCAAAACCTTCCTGCTGCAGCTGCAGGACGAAATTTGCCAGAAACTGGCCGCCGCTGACGGCGGAGAATTTCAGGAAGACAACTGGCAGCGCGAAGCCGGCGGCGGCGGGCGTAGCCGCGTGCTGCGTAACGGCGGCATCTTCGAACAGGCGGGCGTGAATTTTTCCCACGTTCATGGCGACGCGATGCCCGCGTCTGCGACGGCACACCGTCCTGAGCTGGCGGGCCGCAGCTTCGAAGCGATGGGCGTTTCGCTGGTGGTGCATCCGCACAATCCGTTTGTGCCGACCAGCCACGCCAACGTGCGCTTTTTCATTGCGGAAAAAGCGGGGGCCGATCCGGTCTGGTGGTTTGGCGGCGGTTTCGACATGACGCCCTACTACGGCTTCGAAGAGGATGCCGTGCACTGGCACACCACCGCGCGGGATCTTTGCCTGCCGTTTGGCGAAGACATTTACCCGAATTTTAAAAAGTGGTGCGATGACTACTTTTACCTGAAGCACCGCGACGAGCAGCGCGGCATCGGCGGGCTGTTCTTTGACGATCTCAACACGCCTGATTTTGATACCGCATTTAGCTTTATGCGCGCGGTGGGCGAAGGCTATACCGACGCGTACCTGCCGATTGTCGAACGCCGTAAAAATACCGACTACGGCGTGCGCGAGCGTGAATTCCAGCTTTACCGCCGTGGGCGCTACGTGGAGTTCAACCTGGTGTGGGATCGCGGGACGCTGTTCGGCCTGCAGACCGGCGGGCGCACGGAGTCGATTCTGATGTCGATGCCGCCGCTGGTGCGCTGGGAGTACGGCTACGAGCCAAAAGAAGGCAGCCCGGAGGCTGCCTTGAGCGAGTTTCTTAAAGTACGCGACTGGGTTTAACTGCCGGATGGCGCTGCGCTTATCCGGCCTACTCCAACCGTAGGTCGGGTAAGCGAACGCGCCCCCGACTTTGCATGTTTACAGCGGCTGCGTCTGCGCCTCAACCACCGCCAGCGCCACCATATTCACGATACGGCGCACGGAGGCAATCGGCGTTAACACATGCACCGGCTTCGCCACGCCCATCAGCACCGGTCCTACGGTCACCCCTTCAGAGCTGGAGACGCGCAGCAGGTTGTAGCTGATACGCGCCGCCTCCACGTTCGGCATAATAAGGATGTTTGCCGATCCTTTCAGCGGGCTGTCAGGCATACGTTCGTTACGGATGCTCTCCACCAGCGCCGCATCGCCGTGCATTTCCCCGTCAATCATCAGCTCCGGCGCGCGCTCGCGCACCAGCGCCAGCGTCTCACGCATTTTGCACGCCGCCGCGGATTTAGACGAACCAAAGTTAGAGTGCGACAGCAGCGCCACCTTCGGTTCGATACCAAAGCGACGCACGGTCTCGGCGGCCATCACGGTGATCTCCGCCAGCTCGTCCGGGGTGGGATCGTCGTTAACGTAGGTATCGGCAATAAAGGTGTTGCCGCTTGGCAGCAGCAGGGCGTTCATCGCCCCGGCGGTGTGCACGCCGTCGCGATAGCCGAAGATCTCCTGCACCACGCTAAAGTGCTCGTGGTAATCGCCGATGGTGCCGCAGATCAGCGCATCCGCCTCGCCGCGATGGACCATGATCGCGCCGATTACCGTCGTGTTGCTGATGACGGCTTTCTGCGCCTGCTCCTGGGTGATCCCCCGGCGTTTCATGATCGCGTAGTATTCGCTCCAGTACTCTTTGAAGCGCGGATCGGATTCGTTGTTAACGATCTCGAAGTCGACGCCCGGCTTAATCTGCAGGCCCAGCTTCTGGATACGCATTTCGATCACGCTTGGACGACCAATCAGAATCGGCTTCGCCAGGCCTAAGGTGATCAGCTCCTGAGTGGCGTGCAGCACGCGCGCCTCTTCCCCTTCCGCCAGCACCACGCGCTTGGCGTCGGCGCGCGCCTGAGAGAAGATCGGCTTCATGAACAGGTTCGTTTTATAGACAAACTCGGTGAGTTTATCGACGTAAGCGTCGAAGTCTTCAATCGGACGCGTCGCCACGCCGGAATCCATCGCCGCTTTTGCCACCGCAGGGGCAATTTTGACAATCAGACGCGGGTCGAACGGTTTTGGAATGATGTAGTCCGGGCCAAAGCTCAGATCCTGATCGCCATAGGCTGAGGCAACCACTTCACTCTGCTCGGCGTGGGCCAGCTCCGCAATGGCGTGCACCGCGGCCAGCTTCATCTCTTCGTTGATCGCCGTCGCGCCGACGTCCAGCGCGCCGCGGAAGATGAACGGGAAGCAGAGCACGTTGTTCACCTGGTTCGGGTAGTCGGAACGCCCGGTGCAGATAATGGCGTCATCACGCACCGCTTTCGCCAGCGGCGGCAGAATTTCCGGCTCAGGGTTCGCCAGGGCCAGGATCATTGGCGCGCGCGCCATCTTCTTCACCATCTCCTGGGTCAGCACTTTCGGACCCGAGCAGCCGAGGAAGATATCCGCGCCGTCAATCACGTCCTCAAGCGTGCGCTTGCCGTCGTCTTCTACCGCATACGCCGCTTTGGTTTCCGCCATGTTCGGCTCGCGATCTTTGTAAATCACCCCTTTGGAGTCGCAGACCACAATGTTGTGTTTCTGCATCCCCAGCGCCACCAGCAGGTTCATACAGGCGATGGCCGCGGCGCCAGCGCCGGAGACCACCATGCGCACGTCGGAGAGATTTTTCTCTACCACGCGCAGGCCGTTGAGAATGGCGGCGGTGCTGATAATGGCCGTTCCGTGCTGGTCGTCATGGAACACGGGAATGTTCATACGCTCGCGCAGCTTCTGCTCGATATAGAAACATTCCGGCGCTTTGATGTCTTCCAGGTTGATCCCGCCGAAGGTCGGCTCCAGCGCGGCCACCACGTTGATGAATTTGTCAGGATCGAGCTCGTCCACCTCGATATCAAACACGTCGATACCGGCGAATTTCTTGAACAGCACCCCCTTGCCTTCCATCACCGGCTTACCGGCCAGCGCGCCGATGTTACCGAGCCCCAGTACCGCCGTGCCGTTAGAGATCACGGCAACAAGGTTGCCGCGCGCGGTGTATTTATAGGCCGCCAGCGGATCTTTTTCGATTTCCAGACACGGGGCCGCCACGCCCGGGGAGTAGGCCAGCGCCAGATCGCGCTGTGTCGCCAGCGGCTTGGTTGGGGAGACCTGAATTTTGCCCGGGACAGGGAACTCGTGAAAATCGAGGGCACTCTGTTTCAACTGCTCATCCATCTTATTTTTCCTTTCACGTATCGGTCAAAAGGGTGACGAAAACGATCCGGTTGCACACCCTGGTGTGCCGCCTAGTATCGCCTCAGGCCGCCTCCTAAACTTTGAAGGCTGCCAAACTCTCACCATCACACATTAAAAATTGTTATCAATTTATAACAGCCATGTTACCCGTCTCAAAAGCAATGCCTCCCCCGTCTGCTATGCTTTTTTGTTAAGTCCATCATGATTTTCTCAGAAGTGTGAACTAACGCACTCAGCTAACGCTTTTATTTCCAAGGAGTAATCATTTATGAACCAGCTAGACGGCATCAAACAATTCACCACGGTGGTGGCAGACAGCGGCGATATCGAGTCGATTCGCCACTATCAGCCGGAGGATGCGACCACCAACCCTTCGCTACTGCTCAAGGCAGCCGGGCTTACCCATTTTAGTCATCTGATTGATGACGCCATTGCCTACGGAAAACAGCGCGGGAAGACGCAGGAGCAGCAGGTCGCCGAAGCCAGCGACAAGCTGGCAGTTAATTTTGGTGCGGAAATTCTTAAAAGCATTCCGGGGCGCGTCTCGACTGAAGTTGACGCACGCCTCTCGTTCGATAAAGAAAAGAGCATCAACAAGGCTCGCCGCCTGGTGGAACTCTACCAGGAGCAGGGGATCGATAAATCACGCATTCTGATCAAGCTGGCGTCGACCTGGGAAGGCATCCGCGCGGCAGAGGTGCTGGAAAAAGAGGGAATTCACTGCAACCTGACGCTGCTGTTCTCCTTTGCCCAGGCGCGCGCCTGTGCCGAAGCGGGCGTGTTCCTGGTGTCACCGTTTGTTGGCCGCATCTACGACTGGTACCAGGCGAAACAGCCGATGGATCCGTACGTGGTGGATGAGGACCCGGGCGTGAAATCGGTGCGCAATATCTACGACTACTACAAGCAGCATCGCTACGAAACCATCGTGATGGGGGCCAGCTTCCGCCGTACCGAGCAGATCCTCGCCCTGGCGGGCTGCGACCGCCTGACCATCTCCCCTAACCTGCTCCAGGAGCTACAGGACAAAGAAGAGACGGTCATCCGCAAGCTGATCCCCACCTCTACCGTTCTGCCAAAACCGAAAGCCATGACCGAAGCCGAATTCCGCTGGGAGCACAATCAGGACGCCATGGCCGTGGAAAAACTGGCGGAAGGTATCCGCCTGTTCGCCGTCGACCAGCGCAAACTTGAAGATCTTCTCGCTGCCAAACTTTAACCTTGCCACGGAGTGAACTATGTCCCGTAAAGAGCTCGCCAATGCCATCCGCGCCCTCAGCATGGATGCCGTGCAGAAAGCCAATTCTGGCCATCCCGGCGCACCGATGGGCATGGCCGATATTGCCGAAGTCCTGTGGAACGACTTCCTGAAGCACAACCCTAACGATCCCACCTGGTACGATCGTGACCGCTTTATTCTCTCCAACGGCCACGCCTCGATGCTGCTTTACAGCCTGCTGCACCTGTCCGGTTACGATCTGCCGCTTGAGGAGCTGAAAAACTTCCGCCAGCTGCACTCCAAAACCCCGGGGCACCCGGAGATTGGCTATACGCCGGGCGTGGAGACCACCACCGGGCCGCTCGGTCAGGGGCTGGCAAATGCGGTCGGGCTGGCGATTGCCGAGCGTACGCTGGCGGCACAGTTCAACCAGCCGGACCACGAGATTGTCGATCACTACACCTACGTGTTTATGGGTGACGGCTGTCTGATGGAGGGGATCTCCCATGAGGTCTGTTCCCTGGCGGGCACCCTGGGGCTCGGCAAGCTGATCGGGTTCTACGATCACAACGGCATCTCCATCGACGGGGAAACCGAGGGCTGGTTCACCGACGACACGGCAAAACGCTTCGAGGCCTACCACTGGCACGTGGTGCACGAGATCGACGGCCACGATCCTGAGGCGGTGAAAAAAGCGATTCAGGAAGCGCAGAGCGTGAAGGACAAACCGTCCCTGATTATCTGCCGCACGGTTATCGGCTTCGGCTCGCCGAACAAGGCGGGTAAAGAAGAGGCGCACGGCGCGGCGCTGGGTGACGAAGAAGTGGCGCTGACCCGGCAGAAGCTGGGCTGGAAGTACCCGCCGTTTGAAATCCCGAAAGAGATCTACCGGGCGTGGGATGCCCGTGAAGACGGTGAGAAAGCCCAGCAGGCCTGGAACGAGAAATTTGCCGCCTACAAAAAAGCGTACCCGGAACTGGCCGCCGAGTTTTCCCGGCGCATGAGCGGCGGTCTGCCGGAGGACTGGGACGATAAAACCCAGGCGCTGATTGAAAACCTGCAGTCCAACCCGGCAAAAATCGCCACCCGTAAGGCGTCGCAAAACACCCTGAATGCGATTGGCCCTCTCCTTCCTGAGCTGCTGGGCGGCTCGGCGGACCTGGCACCGAGTAACCTGACCATCTGGTCGGGCTCGAAATCGCTGAAAGAGGATATTGCCGGGAACTATATCCACTACGGCGTGCGCGAGTTCGGGATGACCGCGATCGCCAACGGCATCGCCCACCACGGCGGCTTCGTGCCCTACACCGCCACCTTCCTGATGTTCGTCGAGTACGCCCGTAACGCGGCGCGCATGGCAGCGCTGATGAAGGCGCGGCAGATTATGGTCTATACCCACGACTCCATCGGTCTGGGAGAAGACGGCCCCACCCACCAGGCGGTTGAACAGCTGGCGAGCCTGCGTTTAACGCCCAACTTCAGCACCTGGCGCCCCTGCGATCAGGTCGAAGCGGCAGTGGGCTGGAAGCTGGCGGTAGAACGCCATAACGGCCCGACGGCGCTGATCCTGTCACGCCAGAACCTGACGCAGATTGAGCGCACGCCGGAGCAGGTGAAAAACATTGCCCGCGGCGGCTACATCCTGAAAGACAGCGGCGGCAAGCCGGACGTGATCCTGATTGCGACCGGTTCCGAGGTGGAAATCACGGTGAAAGCGGCGGAAAAACTGACCGCCGAAGGCCACGCGGTGCGCGTGGTGTCCCTGCCTTCCACGGATATCTTTGACGCCCAGGACGAGGCGTACCGGGAATCGGTGCTGCCCTCTAACGTCGCGGCGCGCGTGGCGGTGGAGGCCGGTATTGCCGACTACTGGTACAAGTATGTCGGGCTCAAAGGGGCGATTGTTGGGATGCGGGGCTACGGTGAGTCCGCCCCTGCCGACAAGCTGTTCCCGTACTTTGGCTTTACCGTTGAGAACGTGGTAGAGAAGGCGCTGAGCGTGATTTAGTGCGATCTGCGTTGCCGGGTGGCGGCTACGCCTTACCCGGCCTACAAAACCACCAAACCGTAGGCCGGGTAAGCGACAGCGCCACCCGGCAAAAAGCTACCGCGTGATCCACAGCGTGGGCCAGGCGTCAGGCCCGTTCCAGTTATCGCAGCTCGGCTCTTCGGCATAACGCACCAGGCGGAAACGCTGGCCGTCAAACCGCCAGCGCGTCTGGATCCCACAATCCCCCATACCGCGCCCCAGCGAGAGCGTGGTCAGTTCGCGCGTCTTTTCATCAAAGCTGGCGTTCATCAACTCGATTTCGCTGCTGTCGCTTGACGGCGTAAACGGCAGACGCAGCCTCACGCTGCGGGCAGAGAACGGTTTTTTACGTGACACCAGCCACGCCAGATCGACCGTGTTATAGGCCCCCGCCTCGCAGCTGACGATCAGCAGCGCTTTGTCATCGGTTAACGCGGTGACGCGCACTTCGCGACGGTTAGGATCCAGCGAACACTGGCTGCTGTTCATCCTGCCGGTACCATAATCCAGCAGATCGTTCAGTTCAGCGTGGGAAAGCGGTGTTGGGGTAGGATTAACGATCGCCACCTTTTTCAGGGCAGGTGCGGGCGGCACGCTTAACGGCGGATCGTCACCTTTCTTGATCCACGCGGTTTCGCTGCCAACGCGCTTTTGCTGGGCATCAATGAACAGCAGCGCGGCTTTCAGACCGGCCAGTGAAATCACCTGCTTACCGCCTCGCAGAGTCAGGGCTTTTCCTTCCTGGATGTTTTTCAGAAAGGCGGTGATGGTGGCCGCATCGTCCGTTTTTAGATGCCAGGGGGTGAGCTGCCAGCGCTGTTTTTCGAGCTTCAGGGGAATATTATCCAGCAGCAGCCGGGGGGCAATCTCAGGCTCTTTCACGGAAGGCGTATCAAGCCCGCCGAGATCGATACGCAGCGTGGCATCCGTTTTCGCCCCGGCGCTCCGGGTGAGCGTCATGACCAGACCGCGGTGTTCGCCCGTGTTGCGGGCAAGGCAAAAGTTCTGGTTATTGCAGGTCACCTGCCAGTCAGAGAAGGCTTGCTGCGCGGGTGCAGCCCGCACCTGCGGCGCGAGGAGCACACAAAACAGGGAAAATAAAAAGACGCTGTAGCGCATGAATGACACAATCCCGGAACGAAAACGCATAACAGGGCAGTATCTTCGTGTTCCCGCCGGGGTTGCTCAATCGGATTTATCAGATATACCTGAAAAACAGGCTATATCCGTTCGAAAGGGGTGTTCATCAGCCCGGTTGTCTGTAAATACTGCAGCAATATCACCGCTTTACCATCCCTGATTTCGCCTGAACGCACCATCTCCAGCGCTCGGGCAAAAGGAAGCTCCAGCACGTCGATATCTTCATCCTCTACGCCACCGCCCCGGTGCGTGCGCTGTGCGTCGCTGTATTCAGCAATGAAGAAATGGACAATTTCCGTCACGCCGCCCGGGGACATGTACAGCTCGAAGACCTTTTTGACCTCGCCCACTTCAAAGCCGGTCTCTTCGACGGCCTCTTTGCGGATGCAGACTTCCGGCTCATCGTCATCGAGCAGGCCCGCGCAGGTTTCAATCAGACGTCCGTCAGGATTGCCATTGACCCATGTTGCCACCCTGAACTGACGGATCAGCACCACGCTCTGCTTTTCACGGTTATAGAGCAGAATGGTTGCTCCGTTACCACGGTCATAGACCTCGCGCTTGTGGCGGATCACTTCACCGTTGTTACGTGTAAGATCATAGGTGATGTTACGCAGGACAAAGTAGTTTTCAGAGAGAATTTTGTCTTTGATAACGTCAATTTTCAGGGTCATACGGGCTCCACGGCACAATGAGTCGTCCTATACTACGCCGTGAATCCCGCTTTGTCGTCCGCCGGATTAATGATGTTGTGGTACATCAACTCCCAGCCAGTCGAGTATCCCCTGCGCGGCATGACGCCCTTCCGCCATCGCGGTGACGACCAGATCCGCGCCGCGTACCGCATCGCCCCCGGCGAAGATCTGCGGGTTGGTTGTCTGATAGCGGTAGCGGCTCTCGACCGAGGCCACGATCCGCCCCCAGTCATCCGTTTCGACACCCTGCGCCTGCAGCCACGGCATCGCGTGCGGATTAAAGCCAAACGCCATGATGACTGCATCCGCGGCCATCACAAACTCGCTGCCCGCCACCGGAACGGGCCGACGACGCCCCTGCGCATCCGGCTCACCGAGCGCGGTACGCAGCATCCGGATACCGTTGACCTTACCGTTCGGATCCAGCGTCAGCTCAACAGGCTGGACGTTAAACTCAAACGCGGCCCCCTCTTCTCTGGCGTTCTGCACCTCTTTCTTCGAGCCCGGCATGTTGGCCTCATCCCGACGATAGGCGCAGGTGACCGTCGCCGCGCCGTGACGTAACGCCGTGCGGACGCAGTCCATCGCGGTATCGCCTCCGCCCAGCACCACTACGTTCAGGCCACGGGTGTCGATGAACGGCTCGCTGGCCGTCGCCTCCAGCCCCATAACATGCCGCGTGTTGCCCACCAGGAAAGGCAGCGCGTCGTAGACCCCTGGCGCATCCTCGTTCGGGATACCCGCCTTCATCGAACGATAGGTACCCACGCCAATAAACAGGGCGTCGTAATCGCTCTTGAGCTGCGACATCGACACGTCCTGGCCCACCTCGCAGTTCAGCTCGAAGCGGATCCCCATCGCGGTAAAGATCTCTCTGCGCCGCGCGAGCAGCGATTTATCGAGCTTAAATGCCGGGATGCCAAAGGTCAGCAAACCGCCGATCTCCGGATGCCGGTCATAGACCGTCACGCTCACGCCGCGGCGCGCCAGCACGTCGGCGCACGCCAGCCCGGCGGGCCCCGCGCCGACAATCGCGACACGTTTACCTGACGGCGTGACGGCGGACATATCCGGCCGCCAGCCCATCGCCAGCGCCCGATCGGAGATGTAGCGCTCGATGTTGCCGATCGTCACGGCCCCCGCCGCGTCACGAAGCGTGCAGGCTCCCTCGCATAACCGGTCCTGCGGGCAGACGCGACCGGTAATTTCAGGTAAACAGTTGGTCTGATGAGAAAGCTCGGCCGCGCCGGTGATATCCCCCGCGTTGAGGCGCTCAATCCACTGCGGGATGTGGTTGTGCAGCGGGCAGGTCCATTCGCAAATGCTGTGCTCTCCGCACTTCAGGCAGCGCGACACCTCGCGGGCGGCCTGTTCGGCCCGGAACGGCAGGTAAATTTCGTTAAAATGGCCCACGCGCTCTGCGCCAGCCAGCTTGTCGGGCTCGCCGCGGGGCGGGGTCGTTTGCATCTGCTGCATTTTGGTACGCGGCGCGTCCACGCTGACGACCTCGGCACCATGCCAGGGCTGCGCCTCCAGGCAGGCAGTGCGCTGTCGGCGCGATTTCGCCAGGTTTTCCAGCGCGGCAGGCGTCGCCAGGGAGAGGACATCCGCCGGGCAATTTTCGATACAGGCCGGGCCGTGTGGACGCGTCAGACAGAGGTCGCATTTATTCGCCGAGGCCTTCACGCTGCCATTGTCGAGCGGAGTGACGATAATCTCCATCGTGCCAAACGGGCAGGCCACCGCGCAGGCCTTACAGCCGATGCATTTTTGTTGATTCACCTGTACGCTGTCATCGCATTTGCTGATGGCGCCGTTCGGGCAGCTTTGCGCGCAGGGTGCATTTTCGCAATGATGACAGGTCACGGGGTGGCTCTTCTCGCCGGATCTCAGGACCGTGATACGGGGATGAAAATGGCGCTCGCTCAGGGCATGCTGCTCACCGTTGTGCGCCATCACGCAGGCGACTTCGCAGGCGCGACACCCAATGCACTGCTGGCTGTTAGCCATAATAAAACGATTCATAACCACACCTGTTTTTGGTTCAATAACCTTTCTCTTTATAAGAGTATGGTATTTACGCATCACGGTGCGTTCGGGCAATGTTCAAATGCCTGAAACGCCCAATTATTTCCAGTGAACCTGTGGCAGATCAATTTTATTCAGAGAGCCGTTCTGTGACCGTTAAACGACCCGTTTCCGGAAGCCTTGCCTGGGCTTTCTTTTCGATCATTGCCCTATCCGTACTCAGCAGCACCGTCGTGTTGCTGACGCTGGCCAGCAGCCAGCGCGATGCCGAAGCCATCAACATCGCTGGCTCACTGCGCATGCAGAGCTATCGTCTGGGCTACGAGATGCAGCGCAACAGCCCGTCCCTTGCGGCACATCGCGAGAGCTGGCAACAGACGCTCGGCGCGCCTGCCCTGCAGAAGCTGGATCGCTGGTACGTCCCGGACAATGTGAAAGCACGCTATCAGCAGCTGCATGTGGCCTGGCAGGAGATGGATGCGCATATCGCCCGCGGCGACAGCGCGTGGTACCAACGCAATATTGAGGATTTTGTGGGCCGCATTGATGCCTTTGTGCTCGCCCTCCAGCACTACACCGAACATAAAATTCAAACGGTCACCCTGCTCTCGCTGGCTGGCGCACTCGGGATCCTGCTGCTGACGCTGTTTACCCTGCGACGCATCCGTCGTCAGGTGGTGCTGCCGCTGAATAACCTGGTGGCGGCCAGCGAACGCATTGAGCGCGGCGAATTTGCCACTCCTGCGCCGGATAGCGCCCTGCCGAACGAGCTGGGCCAGCTTTCGCGCGCCTTTAACCACATGTCAGCCGAGCTCGATACACTCTACCGTTCGCTCGAAGCCTCGGTTGCGGAAAAGACGCGGCACCTGCACGAAGCCCACCAGCAGCTCGACATGCTGTTTAAGTGCTCGCAGGCGCTCAATACCGGTCAGATAGACAGCCACTGTTTCCGGCATATCCTGCAGATTGTCCATGACTATACGCAGATGAATTATCTGGAACTGCGCACCAGCGACGACTGGCGGCTGTGCGAAGGGACGGAGGCTGAGGGTATCCCTCTGCAAAACCTGCCGGTACTGATGCAGGACACGCTCTACGGCGAGCTGCGCTGGCAAAGCGAGGCGGATAGCGTCCCCCTTCCGCTGATGAGAAGCGTGGCGACCATGCTCGGGCGCGGGCTGTACTTTAACCAGGCGCAAAAGCATTACCAGCAGCTGCTGCTGATGGAAGAGCGCGCCACCATTGCCCGCGAGCTGCACGATTCGCTGGCGCAGGTGCTGTCGTATCTGCGCATTCAGCTTGCGCTGCTCAAACGCGCCGTGCCGGAAGAAAATACCCAAGCGCAGGCCATTATCACCGACTTCTCCCGCGAGCTGAACAATGCCTGGCAGCAACTGCGCGAGCTGCTGACCACCTTCCGCCTGACGTTGAACCACGCGAATTTACCCGCGGCGCTGCAGGAGTCCCTCGATGCCCTGCAGAGCCAGACGCAGGCGAAACTGCATCTCGACTGCCGCCTCTCCTCGCTGGCGCTCGACGCGCAAAAGCAGGTGCACCTGTTACAGATCGTGCGTGAGGCGGTGTTGAACGCCATTAAGCACGCGCAGGCCAGCGAGATCACCGTGAGCTGCGTGACCGCAGCGGACGGTACGCACAGCGTCAGCATTCGCGACAACGGCATCGGGATTGGCGAGGCCAGCGAGCCGCCGGGACATTACGGTCTGAACATTATGCGCGAACGCGCGCAACGGCTTGGAGGAGTGCTGCACTTCTCGCAGCCGCAAAACGGCGGCACGCTGGTCAGCGTGACGTTTCCGGCGCCCGCGCCGTTAACGGGTAAATAACGGTAAAGAGGGAAGCGCAGGGAAAAGCGCATGATAATTTACACTATCTCCTTTATTTCTCCACGTTTGACCTGGGCCTTACCGCTAAAGTTATGCGGGCAATAAACAATAATGACGTGCAGCAAAACGAGGTCACACTTTCATGGCGAATTTTTTCATCGATCGCCCCATTTTTGCCTGGGTGCTTGCCATCCTGTTGTGTCTGACAGGTGTCCTGGCGATTACTTCACTTCCCGTTGAGCAATACCCCGACCTGGCACCGCCGAACGTGCGCGTCACCGCAAACTACCCCGGCGCATCGGCACAGACGCTGGAAAATACCGTGACGCAGGTTATCGAGCAGAACATGACGGGTCTGGATAACCTGATGTACATGTCCTCGCAAAGCAGCGCCACGGGACAGGCGACGGTGACCCTGAGCTTTAAGGCGGGCACCGACCCGGACGAAGCGGTGCAGCAGGTCCAAAACCAGCTGCAGTCGGCGATGCGCAAGCTGCCCCAGGCAGTGCAAAACCAGGGCGTGACCGTGCGCAAAACCGGCGATACCAACATATTGACCATCGCCTTTGTCTCAACAGATGGCTCGATGGATAAACAGGACATCGCGGACTACGTCGCCAGTAATATTCAGGATCCCATCAGCCGTATCAACGGCGTCGGGGATATCGACGCCTACGGCTCACAGTACTCCATGCGTATCTGGCTCGATCCCAACAAGCTGAACAGCTACCAGATGACGGCGACCGACGTGACGGATGCTATCAAAGCCCAGAACGCCCAGATTGCCGTGGGGCAACTGGGGGGAACGCCTTCCGTTGATAAGCAAGCCCTGAACGCCACCATCAATTCGCAATCCCTGCTGCAGACGCCGGACCAGTTCCGCAATATCACCCTGCGCGTGAATCAGGACGGGTCGGAAGTGCGTCTGGGCGATGTCGCCACGGTGGAAATGGGTGCCGAAAAATACGACTACCTGAGCCGCTTTAACGGCAATCAGGCTTCCGGTCTGGGGATTAAACTGGCCTCCGGCGCGAACGAAATGGCGACGGCGAAACTGGTGTTAGACCGTCTGGACGAGCTGTCGCAGTATTTCCCGCACGGGCTGGAGTACAAAGTCGCCTATGAAACCACCTCCTTCGTTAAAGCGTCGATTGAGGACGTGGTGAAAACCCTGCTGGAAGCCATCGCGCTGGTGTTCCTGGTCATGTACCTGTTCCTGCAAAATTTCCGCGCGACGCTGATCCCCACTATTGCCGTCCCCGTGGTGCTGCTGGGGACCTTTGCGGTGCTTTACGCCTTCGGGTACAGCATTAATACCCTGACGATGTTTGCGATGGTGCTGGCGATCGGCCTTCTGGTGGATGATGCCATCGTGGTGGTTGAAAACGTCGAGCGCATCATGAGCGAAGAAGGGCTCTCTCCGCGCCAGGCGACGCGCAAGTCCATGGGGCAAATTCAGGGGGCGCTGGTCGGGATTGCGATGGTGCTGTCGGCCGTCTTTATCCCGATGGCCTTCTTTGGCGGCACCACCGGGGCGATTTACCGCCAGTTCTCGATCACCATCGTCTCGGCGATGGTGCTCTCCGTGCTGGTCGCGCTGATCCTCACTCCCGCGCTGTGCGCCACCATTCTGAAACCGCTGCACAAAGGGGAGCATCACGGGCAGAAAGGGTTCTTCGGCTGGTTTAACCGGATGTTCAACCGCAACGCCGCGCGCTATGAATCTGCCGTGGGTCGCGTACTGCACCGCAGCCTGCGCTGGATGATGATTTACGTTGTGCTGCTGGGCGGGATGGTGTGGCTGTTCCTGCACCTGCCCACCTCGTTCCTGCCGATGGAAGACCGGGGGATGTTCACCACCTCGGTGCAGCTTCCGAGCGGCGCAACGCAGCAGCAGACGCTAAAAGTGGTGCAGAAAGTGGAGCAGTACTTCTTCACCAAAGAGAAAGATAACGTTGTCTCGGTCTTCTCCACCGTCGGTTCCGGCCCGGGCGGAAACGGGCAGAACGTTGCCCGCATGTTTGTCCGCCTGAAGGACTGGGACGAACGCGATACCCGGACGGGCACCTCGTTTGCCATCATTGAACGTGCGACAAAAGCCTTTGCGCACATCAAAGAAGCGCGCGTCTTTGCCAGCAGCCCGCCGGCGATAAGCGGCCTGGGCAGTTCAGCCGGGTTCGATATGGAGCTGCAGGATCACGCCGGGGCGGGCCACACGGCGCTGATGGCGGCACGCGATAAGCTGTTAGCGCTGGCAGGCAACGATCCCGGCCTGACCCGCGTTCGCCATAACGGCCTCGACGACAGCCCGCAGCTTCAGGTGGATATCGATCAGCGTAAGGCGCAGGCGCTGGGTGTGTCGATCAACGATATCAACGACACCCTGCAAACGGCGTGGGGGTCGAGCTATGTGAATGACTTTATGGATCGCGGCCGCGTGAAAAAAGTGTATGTCCAGTCCGCCGCGCCGTTCCGCATGCTGCCGGATGATATTAACCGCTGGTTTGTCAGAAATAATGCTGGCGGCATGGTGCCGTTCTCTGCCTTTGCGACTTCGCACTGGGAGAGCGGATCGCCACGCCTGGAACGCTATAACGGCTATTCTGCGGTTGAAATCGTCGGGGAAGCCGCGCCGGGCGTCAGCACCGGTACCGCCATGGACACCATGGAAAAACTGGTGCAACAGCTGCCCGCCGGTTTTGGTCTCGAGTGGACGGCAATGTCTTACCAGGAGCGTCTCTCCGGGGCGCAGGCCCCCGCCCTTTACGCGCTCTCGCTGCTGGTGGTCTTCCTCTGCCTTGCCGCCCTGTATGAGAGCTGGTCGGTCCCGTTCTCGGTCATGCTGGTCGTGCCCCTTGGGGTTATCGGTGCGCTGCTCGCGACCTGGATGCGCGGCCTGGAGAACGATGTCTACTTCCAGGTGGGCCTGCTCACCGTCATTGGGCTATCGGCGAAAAACGCCATTCTGATCGTTGAGTTTGCCAACGAGATGAATGCCAAAGGCCACGAGCTGATGGCCGCCACGCTGCACGCCTGCCGTCAGCGCCTGCGTCCGATCCTGATGACCTCGCTGGCGTTTATTTTTGGTGTACTGCCGATGGCGACCAGCACCGGTGCAGGCTCCAGCAGCCAGCATGCCGTCGGCACGGGGGTGATGGGCGGCATGATTTCGGCCACCATCCTGGCCATTTACTTCGTTCCGCTGTTCTTTGTGCTGGTGCGTCGCCGCTTCCCGCTAAAGGAACGTCCTGAGTAAGTGGTTGAAATAAAAAAAGGCGGCTTTATCGGCCGCCTTTTTACTGTGTGATTAATTCACACTATGGTTATTTTACTTATTTTAGTGCTCTTGCAATTCTTACTGAATGTCATTTACGAAGCATACCTTCGATAAAATCTTTCCAGTTCCCCAGTTCACGTTCAATCATAACAACCTCTCTTATTATTATGCGCATTCTACAAAAACGTACCATCATTGTGAAGACTATTTAACCAATTGCTGTGATTGTACCCTACGTCCTGCGGGGATTTATGATAAATATGAACGGAGAGCCCTCAATTTTTTGTGACGGCCAGCAATATTTTGAAATAACCCTACGAACGGGTGAGTTTTATTTTATTGGCTGAGTTTATTGGATTTTTAAAGTTAATGGACATCTATGCTTAAATGATGAAAGAATATTCAGCGTACAGTTGTGAGTCGAATTAAGAAGACGTATTAATCCAGACAATTCCTGAATGTGTTATATTCCACTTAAGGATATATCTTCGAATTTACTGAACATTTAATTATCAGAACATCAAAAGGATTCACCATGGTTGTGATGTACGGCATTAAAAATTGCGACACCATCAAAAAAGCCCGCCGCTGGCTGGACGCTAACAGCGTGGAGTACCGCTTCCACGATTACCGTGCCGACGGGCTCGATGCAGAATTTCTGCATAGCGCTATTCGCGAACTGGGCTGGGAAGCCCTGCTGAACACCCGCGGTACCACCTGGCGTAAACTGGACGACTCTCTGCGCGCCAGCATCAAAGATGCCGACAGCGCGGCAAAACTGATGCTCGAGATGCCGGCAATTATCAAACGCCCATTGCTCTGCGCGCCAGGGCAGCCTATGCTGCTGGGTTTCAGTGAAACCCTTTATTCCGACTTTTTTCGTTGAGGTGTAGTTTATGTCATGCCCGGTCATTGAGCTGACTCAGCAGCTTATTCGCCGTCCTTCCCTTAGCCCGGACGACGCAGGTTGTCAGGCTCTTATGATTGAACGCCTGCGTGCCATCGGTTTTACCGTTGAACGCATGGACTT
This sequence comes from Enterobacter cloacae complex sp. IR53041, assembly GCF_049238285.1. Classification (NCBI taxonomy): domain Bacteria; kingdom Pseudomonadati; phylum Pseudomonadota; class Gammaproteobacteria; order Enterobacterales; family Enterobacteriaceae; genus Enterobacter; species Enterobacter cloacae complex sp. IR53041. Next base: position 57,203 of record NZ_JBMKHB010000015.1, read on the forward strand.
TGGCGATACCCAGAACTTCTGGGCGTGGCGCGGACAGGGCGAAACGCTGGCCTTCGCCGGGCATACTGACGTCGTTCCCGCCGGTGACGCGGATCGCTGGATTAACCCGCCGTTTGAGCCGACCATTCGCGATGGCATGCTGTTTGGTCGCGGCGCGGCAGACATGAAAGGCTCTCTGGCGGCGATGGTCGTGGCGGCAGAGCGCTTTGTGGCGCAGCATCCCAACCACAAAAACCGTCTCGCGTTTTTGATCACCTCCGACGAAGAAGCCAGCGCGCACAACGGCACCGTGAAGGTCGTCGAAGCGCTGATGGCACGCAACGAGCGTCTCGACTACTGCCTGGTCGGTGAGCCGTCCAGCACCGAAGTGGTGGGTGACGTCGTCAAAAACGGACGCCGTGGCTCGCTGACCTGTAACCTGACCATTCACGGTGTGCAGGGCCACGTCGCTTATCCGCATCTGGCCGATAACCCGGTCCACCGCGCCGCGCCAATGCTGAGCGAGCTGGTGGCGATTGAGTGGGATAAGGGCAACGAGTTCTTCCCGCCGACCAGCATGCAGATAGCAAACGTCAAGGCCGGTACCGGCAGCAATAACGTGATCCCGGGGGATTACGTCGTCCAGTTCAACTTCCGCTTCAGCACTGAGCTGACCGATGAGATGATCAAGGCGCGCGTTATCGCCCTGCTGGAAAAATATCAGCTGCGCTACACCGTGGAGTGGTGGCTTTCCGGCCAGCCGTTCCTGACGCAGCGTGGCAAACTGGTGGATGCGGTGGTGAACGCCATCGAGCACTATAATGAAATTAAGCCACAGCTGCTGACAACGGGTGGTACCTCAGACGGACGCTTTATCGCCCGTATGGGTGCTCAGGTTGTCGAACTGGGGCCAGTGAACGCAACCATTCATAAAATAAATGAGTGTGTCAATGCGGCAGATTTACAACTGCTGGCCCGTATGTATCAACGTATTATGGAGCAAATCGTCGCCTGACGAACGCTCTGAGAGGAATAGCGAATGGATTGGCTTTCAAAGTACTGGTGGGTTCTGGTGTTGGTTTTTCTGGTCGGCGTACTGCTTAACGTGATTAAAGACCTTAAGCGCGTGGACCATAAAAAATTTCTCGCCAACAAACCGGATCTTCCCCCGCACCGTGATTTCAACGACAAGTGGGACGATGACGACGACTGGCCGAAGAAGGATCAGAAGAAGTAACCGGTCTGTATCCCCTCTCCTGTGGAGAGGGGATAACCTCACATAAACTCAACAATATCATCGTTATCCGGCTTACCGCCGCTGAGCGCTTCATCAAAGTAGTGCTTCGGTACGGTATAGCGCAGATGGTCAAGCGCAAACTGCATGCTGCGGTCGTCAATGGCGTGGCCCAGATCGTCAACGATATCCAGCGTCACATCCCCACCCTCACGCATCAGCGCTTCCTGGGCAGCAACCGCATGCGAGAGCTCAATCACCCGGTCTTCACCGCCGTGGATTAAGTGGATCGTGGTCTGCGTGGTTGCGCTTGTCGGTAACGTCGCAAAACGGCCGTTAAAGGCGATCACCCGTGAAACCAGACCCGGCTGCGCCTTTACGCTTTCCAGCGACATGATTGACCCCTGCGAGAAGCCAATCAGCGCGGTCGCTTCGGCTCCTACGCCGCTCTGCTGCTGCCAGTAACGGATGACGTCGATAAAGGCCGGCATGACGGCGTCGATACGCGCCTGACGGTTCTCTTCCGTCACGCCCTGAACCGAGAACCACTGGCGCCCGTTCGGGCCGCATGGCTCTACGCCACCGATGCTGACAATCAGCGCTTCCGGGAAAACGGGCGCAAACCAGCTGCCAATCTGCCCCATATTGACGGCATTATCGCCAACCCCATGAAACAGAAGCAGTAACTGTTTAGCCGGTTTGTCAGGGCTTTGAACAACAAAATGGTCATGTTTCATGGTGGTCTCCTTAATAGATGACCTGGATTCTACGCCTCCCGGCGGGAATGACCATGCCACTTTACTGAAGAAGTCATTGAAAAAATTGCCATTGCAAAATGGCTTCCTTCAACTGCTGGCAGCGGGGATAATCAAGGCTTTCAAGCGCTTGCGCGGTTTCAGAGCGCAGCTTTGCCAGCAACGCTTTTCGCCCGAGCTCATCCGTTTTCCCTGCTAGTTTCCCCCGCAGGGCCGGAAGCGGCATATCAACATTGAGCAACAACCGCGTCAGCGCGGCAACCGAGGTTGAAAACGCGCGATGGGCAAAAGCAAACCCCGCCAGCTCCCGCCAGTCATCACTATTAAGGGTAGATTCCCAGCCGTCGTCCACCGGGATCTTTTCACCGTTCCAGGCCGACAGGACGCGCATATCCCGGCATAAACGGTGATGTTCCTGCGCGCACAGCCGACGCCCGGCCTCGCTCAGCGGCAGCAGCGCCATCGCCGTGTAGCAGCCGCTGCTGGCTTCCCGATGGCTCCCCATCCGCACCAGCACAAACCCGCACCGCTGCCAGAAACGCCACAGCTCGTCGGTATAACCAAAACTCACCGACAGATAATCTTCCCCGCTGGCGCTAAGGATAAGCCGTTGCCCGATGCCTTCCCGCTGGCGCAGGGGGTGAACCGCAATGCGGCTAACCCGTCGCCCTTTCAGCGTCGCCGCGAGCGGAGAGCCGCCGTGCGCCGCCAGCGACTGCGCCACGAGATTCCCGCGTGGACGCCGGTATCCCGCCCACACGGCGCGGCTAAGCTCCGGTGACAACCCGCCCTCTTCCACCAGCCAGAGCGCGCCTGCAATATCAGCCCCCGTCCCGGCAACAGCAAAGTGCTGGCCGGGCGCGTCCATCATCCGGCGTAAATCGAGCGGTGACGTGCGGTAGTGTGCAGCACACAGCAGTTCATACACGCTTGCCACGCGTGCCGGGTCGCTCTCCCACATCCGCGGCGCCAGGGGCGTTATACGCACGTCGCCTTCCGGTTTGCGGTCGATAAGCGCATCATCAAATAACAGAGCATTCGCCACGAACCGCTCAAGCGGACATCCGGCGGCCCAGCGAATGGGGGTCGATAAGGCATAATGCCGCAGTTCGCTGAAACGGGCGCAGAACTTCAGCAGGAACCCCCTGCCCGTCCCTTCATAGCCCTGCACCGTGGTGGTTAATAATACGCGCGAAAAGCGCGTCACCAGCTTCTCCAGCAGCGGACCCGGGATGGCAGCCGCTTCATCGACAATCAGCCAGTCGGCCTGCAGCGTGGAGGCCAGCAGCGCATCCGGGGCCATAAAGTGGAAATGCTCGCCCGCAAAGCGCGCAATGACATCCGTTGCCCCTTTAGCCGGTGCCGTGACCACCGCACTCCCCTGAATGCTATTGAGCAGCATCCCCGCCAGCGCTGACTTTCCGCGCCCGCGCGGTGCCGTTACGGCAGCGATGCCCGCAGGCATGGTCAGAAGCGCGTCGAGGATCTCCGCCTGCTCGCGCTGCGGTGCGCCGCTGGCAGGCTGCCAGTCGGGTAAATCCGGCGTAACGGGAACGGACAAAGGACGATGCTGCTGCCAGACAATCGCATCCGAATCGGCGGCAAGCGTCCGGCAGAAGTGGTACACAAAGTGTGGAGTGGCGATCGGCTCCGCGCTGTCGCTCCAGCGCAAAGAATCGCTGTCTGGCCTGTCGGCCCAGTCAGCAAGCGGAGGAACCAGCAGCACCAGGAGGCTTCCGGCGCGCAGCGTCCCGCTGAGCGCGGCGAAGGCTGAGACGTCAAACCCGGCGCGCGCATCAAAAACGGCGTGAAGGTATTCGCGTCCCAGCAGTCCGCTGAGGGTTTTAGAGGGATTGTCATCCAGCCACAGCCAGTCTCCCGGCAGGGTATTACGCAGGTCAGCCGCCTGACATAACGTCCACTGCGGCTCACCGCTGAGCACCACCAGCCGACGATGGCCGGTGCGCTTAAGCTCGCGTATCAGCTGCTCAAACGCCAGCATTACATCGCTTTGCCGAAGGTATTACACTGCGCCGGGTCGCCGCTGTCGAAACCGCGTTTAAACCAGCTGTAGCGCTGCTGCGAGGTACCGTGAGTGAAGCTGTCCGGCACGACGCGCCCCTGGCTCTGCTGCTGAAGACGGTCGTCACCGATCGCCTGAGCGGCATTCAGCGCCTCCTCAAGATCGCCGGATTCCAGTACGCCCTGCTGCTGCATGCTGTGGCCCCAGACGCCCGCGAAGCAGTCCGCCTGCAGCTCCATTTTAACGGACAGGCGATTCACGTCAGCCTGCGACGCATTTTGCTGGAGCTGGCGCACTTTTGGCTCAATTCCCAGCAGCTTTTGCACGTGATGGCCGACTTCATGCGCGATCACGTAGCCCTGGGCAAAATCGCCGTCAGCGCCAAGCTTGCGTTTCATGTCATCGTAAAAGGAGAGATCGATATAGACGGTGCCGTCCGCCGGGCAGTAGAACGGCCCCATCACGGACTGTCCGGTGCCGCATCCGGTGCGGGTTGCGCCCCGGTACATCACCAGCTTCGGCTGCTGGTAGGTACGCCCCATCTTCTCAAACAGCTGACCCCATGTGTCTTCCGTTGTGGCGAGGATCACGGAGGTAAATTTGGCCGCTTCATCTTCATTCGGGCTGATGGAGCGCTGAGAATGCTGCTGCTGTTGCAGCGGCTGACCGGTCATTAACCCGGTGAGATCGACGCCGTAATAGCCCGCGACCAGCACCACAATCAGCAGAATGATACCGCCCTTGCCGCTGGGTAAGCGGAAGCCGGGTCCACCCATGGAAGGACCGCCGCCGCCATCACTGCGTCTGTCTTCTACATTGTCACTTTCACGACGCCCTTGCCAGCGCATAACCACCTCGAACTATTCCATTTATAATAGCTATGATCGTAGGCGGTTAACGGCAAGATTACCATATGAAACAAAGGTAAGACGCCAAAGGATGCGAACATCCTTTGGCAAGTGAGGGAGTTAGTCGAGCTTAACGCCTAAACGGTGAGCAACCGCTTCATACGCTTCAATCAGACCACCCAGGCTCTGACGGAAACGGTCTTTGTCCATTTTATCCAGGGTTTCTTTGTCCCACAGGCGGCTACCGTCCGGTGAGAACTCATCGCCCAGCACCACTTCGCCTTTGAACAGACCAAACTCCAGCTTAAAGTCAACGAGGATCAGGCCCGCGTCATCAAACAATTTTTTCAGCACGTCGTTGGCTTTGTAGGTCAGCTCTTTCATGCGCGCCAGGTTCTCTTTGTTCACCCAGCCGAAGGTTTCGCAGTAGGAATCATTGACCATCGGGTCGTGCATGGCGTCGTTTTTCAGGAACAGATCGAACAGCGGTGGATTCAGTTCGATACCTTCTTCAATGCCCAGACGCTTCACCAGGGAGCCCGCCGCGCGGTTACGAATAACGCACTCAACCGGAACCATATCCAGTTTTTTCACCAGACATTCCGTATCGGACAGCAACGCTTCCATCTGAGTCGGGATACCCGCTTCGGCCAGTTTGGTCATAATGAAGTGGTTGAACTTGTTGTTCACCATGCCTTTACGATCGAACTGCTCAATGCGCGCGCCATCCCCTGCTGACGTATCATTGCGGAACTCGAGCACCAACAGATCCGGGTTTTCCGTGCTGTATACGGTCTTCGCTTTGCCACGATACAACTCAGCTTGCTTCTGCATCTTCATTACTCCTGGTGTGATGATTTGTGTTCAAAACTGGGGATATTATGCCACGCACACGTTTGCGTAGCACGAAAATAAAAAGGGCTGGATTCACCAGCCCTCGTATTTATTTGCTGAATGCTGCCTGGAAAACAGCGACCAGCGCATCGTTCTGCGACTGGGTCAGCGTGTGACCTTTTGGATCGATAAACTGCAGGCTACTGCGGTTATCAAGGTCACCGACCTGAATCTTGTAGTCACCGGAGGCAAGCTGAGGATCTTTCGCGCCCAGTTCCTGCCACGCGCTGTCGGAGAGCGGCTTATAGGTTGCCGTCATGCTGCCGGTTGAGCGGGTGCTGTCGGTCACTTTCATGCCCACTTTTTCCAGCGTCGCTGGCAGACGCTGCCAGGTCTGGTTAAACGGTGCACGCACCACCAGCATTGGCAGGCCGGTGTCATCCGCGCCGCTCTGGACATCGAAGGTCACACCGTTGCGGCTCTGCGCGGCGTTGGCAGCATCGGTCGCGTTTTTATCCAGGCCTGCGGCAATCACGTTCAGCATTTCGGTGCTGTAACGCTGCAGGGATGCGGCATCCGCAACCGGTTTACCCGCCTGCTCCAGGTTCAACAGCTTAACGTTAACCGCCTGCTGATAACCCTGTGGTTTAACGGAGACTTGATAACGACCGCGGTACTGCTGGTCTTCATCCAGACGGTTCCATTCGATCCAGTCGGTGGTTAACGTCTGGCTGGCATCATCGCGTTTATCGATGGTGTAGTTCTTCGCCTGAATGACGCTGACAACCTGCGGCCACAGGGTGCTACCGCGCGCGCTCTCAACCATCAGAGATGCCGTATCACCGGTGAACTGGGTACGCGCCCCGCTCACCAGCGCCAGAGGCTGTGCTGGTGGACGAATATCAAGCGCTTTACCGACCAGGCCGCTGCCGTTGGTCACGGGAATATTATAATCGCCGTTCTGAATCGGCAGGATCATACCAGCCGGTGCGTGAAGTTCAGCAAGCGGGGTCGCATCCAGATAGGATTCATCACCGCTCACCTGGCGCTTGTAGCGCGAGTCTGAACTACAGGCAGCGAGCAGCATAACAAGCGAAACACTCGCAACCTTCGCCAGGCGCGACTTCTGTACTGAATAAGCCATCAAATCTCCCTAAACTTTACAGCAAACCGGCATGTTTCAGCGCTGCCCTGACGATATCACGACCGTGGTCGGTAATCGGTGTCATTGGCAGACGCAGCGTGTCGGTTGCTACAAGCCCCAACTCCTTACATGCCCATTTCACTGGGATCGGATTGGGTTCGACAAATAATTTATTGTGCAGCGGCATCAGACGCTGATTTATGACACGCGCTTCATCAAAGTGACCGGCCGCGGCCAGTTTGCACATTTCAGCCATATCGCGCGCCGCAACGTTTGCCGTTACGGAGATCACGCCATGGCCACCGAGCTGCATAAAGTCCAGCGCGGTCGCATCATCACCGCTCAACAGGATAAAGTCGTCTGAAACCAGCTCTTTGATCTGATGAACGCGGCTTAAGTTCCCTGTCGCCTCTTTAATACCGATAATATTTTTGACTTCCGAGAGACGACCAACGGTTTCCGGCAGCATATCGCAACCGGTACGGGACGGCACATTATACAGAATTTGTGGCAAGTCAGTATGTTCAGCGATGGCTTTGAAGTGCTGGAACAAACCTTCCTGAGTAGGACGGTTGTAGTAAGGGGTCACCGTCAGACAGCCGACAATGCCGCTGTCGTTAAAACGTTTAGTCAGGCTGATCGCTTCTGCGGTGGCATTCGCGCCTGTGCCCGCGATGACCGGAATACGTCCGTCAGCCAGTTCCAGGGTCAGCATAACCACATCGCCGTGCTCGTCGTGGCTCAGCGTTGCAGATTCACCGGTAGTCCCTACCGAAACGATCGCCGAGGTTCCATTGGCGACATGGTAATCAATCAGCTTCTTCATGCTAGACCGGCAGACGTTACCTTTTTCATCCATCGGTGTTACAAGCGCGACAATACTTCCCGTGAACATGAGCCATCCTCTGTGCGAACAAGAGTCTCAATGGTACGTTTGGAACTGTAATAAAAGCAAGCGACCTGAGGCCCTCAGGCGGTTGTATGCATGTTTTTTTTATGCTTTCCTTAGGAAGACTTAACCATGCAAAGGAAGAACAGGTTTGACAACCTCATCACAACATTACCTGGTTATCACTGCGCTGGGTGCCGACAGGCCGGGTATCGTGAACACCATCACCCGCCACGTAAGCAGTTGCGGCTGTAATATTGAAGACAGCCGTTTGGCCATGCTCGGCGAAGAGTTCACATTCATTATGTTGCTTTCAGGGACATGGAACGCCATCACGTTGATTGAATCGACCCTGCCGCTGAAAGGTGCCGAGCTGGATTTGCTGATCGTCATGAAGCGCACCACCGCGAGACCGCGTCCGGCTATGCCTTCTACCGTCTGGGTGCAGGTTGAAGTGCCTGATTCTCCGCATCTGATTGAGCGCTTCACCGCGCTGTTTGACAGCCATCAGATGAACATCGCCGAGCTCGTTTCCCGCACACAGCCGGGCGACGCAAGCACGGTTCCCACGCTCTTTATTCAAATTACCGCGCACAGTCCTGCGTCACAGGATGCGTCAAATATCGAGCAAGCGTTCAAAGCCCTCTGTACAGAATTAAACGCGCAGGGCAGTATAAGCGTCGTCAATTATTCGCAGCACGAACAGGATGGAGTTGAGTAATGAATCCACTGAAAGCCGGTGACATCGCACCGAAATTTAGCTTACCGGATCAAGACGGCGAGCAAGTAAATTTGACCGACTTCCAGGGACAGCGTGTTCTGGTCTATTTCTACCCGAAAGCCATGACCCCCGGCTGCACCGTACAGGCCTGCGGCTTACGCGATAACATGGATGAGTTGAAAAAAGTCGGCGTGGAAGTGCTGGGTATCAGCACCGATAAACCAGAAAAGCTGTCACGATTTGCTGAAAAAGAGCTGCTGAACTTCACGCTGCTTTCTGACGAAGATCATCAGGTATGCGAGCAGTTCGGCGTCTGGGGCGAGAAGACGTTTATGGGTAAAACCTACGACGGCATTCACCGCATCAGCTTCCTGATTGACGCCGACGGTAAAGTTGAACACGTGTTTGACGACTTCAAAACCAGCAACCACCACGACGTGGTGTTGAACTGGCTGAAAGAAAGTGCCTGAAAGTGAGTGTCGGGTGGCGGCTTCGCCTTACCCGACCTACAAGGATAAATAGGCCGGGTAAGCGCAGCGCCACCCGGCAAAACTTACTGCTCTTCTACCGCCGGCACATCCGGCCACGCGTGGACGACCGCTTTAATCAGCGTTGCCAGCGGAATGGCGAAGAACACGCCCCAGAATCCCCACAGCCCGCCGAAAATCACCACCGATAAGATAATCACCAGCGGATGCAGGTTCACCGCTTCGGAGAACAGCACCGGTACAAGCAGGTTACCGTCCAGCCCCTGAATAATCAGATATACCGCGAAGCAGCTCCAGAACTCGGTACCCAGCCCAAACTGGAACAACGCCACGCCAACCACCGGAATGGTCACCACAAACGCGCCGATGTAGGGGATCAAAACCGAAAATCCGACCAGCACGGCCAGCAGCAGCGAGTAGTTCAGGCCGAAAATCAGGAAGCCAATCCAGGTGGCGACCCCCACCACAATCATCTCCAGCACCTTGCCGCGAATGTAGTTGGTGATCTGCTGGTTCATCTCTTCCCAGACCTGCCCCGCCAGCCCGCGGTTGCGCGGCAGAATACGGCGTACGGCGTTGAGCATCTGGTCTTTATCTTTCACCAGGAAGAAGACCATCAGCGGCACCAGCACGAGGTAGACCGCCAGCGTCAGCAGTCCGACCAGGGACGCCAGAGAGTACTTCACCACCGAATCGCCCATCGTCATGATGCGGGCGCGCATGTTTTCGGCCATCGCGTCGATAATCCCGGCATCCATCAGCGCAGGATAACGGCGCGGCAGCGTGGCGGCGAAATCAGAAAGCTTATTCAGCATGCCGGGCATATCGCGGATCAGGTTAATTCCCTGTTGCCAGGCAACCGGCATCACCACAAAGGCCATCAGCAGCAGGATGCCGACAAACAGCACCAGCACGATGCTGGTCGCCCAGCGGCGGGAACACCCAATATTCTCCAGGCGCGCCGTTGGCCACTCCAGCAGGTACGCCAGCACAATCGCTACCAGCAGAGGGGCGAGCAGGCCGCTGAAGAAGAACAGGATACCGAACCCGGCGACCAGAATAACCAACAAAGCAATGGCTTCCGGATCGCTGAACCGACGCCGGTACCACTGCATTAACATTTCGAGCATACAACCCTTCCCTGAATCGAATGGCGGGAGTGAGACGGTGAATTGTATCTAACTGTCACAAAAAAGACTTTCGCTTTTTGTATCCCGATCGCAATCCGCAAAAGCCTGATGAATGGGATTTTCTTCATGCTACAACACGGCTACACTCGCAGGGCAGCAGAGATGAACGATATGCCGGTTCATCGGTCAAACTAGCACATCTAACATACAGGACAGTGGTTATGTTCAGGCAGTTGAGAAAAACACTGGTTGCAACACTGATTGCCGCGTTGACGGTCGGTCAGGTGTTGCCCGCTTTTGCTGACTCGTCCGATACATTGCCGGACATGGGCACCACGGCAGGAAGCACGCTCTCTATTGGGCAAGAGATGCAAATGGGCGACTATTATGTTCGCCAGCTGCGCGGCAGCGCCCCGCTGATTAACGACCCTTTGCTGGTACAGTACATAAACGGGCTGGGCATGCGTCTGGTAGCGCACGCCGACTCGGTAAAAACCCCCTTCCATTTCTATTTAATCAATAATGACGAAATCAACGCCTTCGCCTTCTTTGGCGGTAACGTGGTGCTGCATTCGGCGTTATTCCGTTATTCGGACAACGAAAGCCAGCTGGCCTCGGTCATGGCGCACGAAATTTCGCACGTCACCCAGCGGCACCTGGCGCGTGCGATGGAAGACCAGAAACGTAACGCTCCCCTCACCTGGGTGGGCGCACTGGGTTCCATTCTGCTGGCGATGGCCAGCCCGCAGGCCGGGATGGCGGCGCTGACCGGTACGCTGGCCGGGACGCGCCAGGGGATGATCAGCTTTACCCAACAAAATGAGCAGGAAGCGGATCGCATCGGCATTCAGGTGTTACAGCGCTCAGGCTTTGACCCGCAGGCCATGCCGAGCTTCCTCGAAAAACTGCTCGATCAGGCGCGTTATTCTTCCCGCCCACCGGAAATTTTGCTCACGCACCCGCTGCCTGAAAGCCGTCTGTCGGACGCGCGTAACCGTGCCAACCAGATGCGCCCGGTCGTGGTCCAGTCTTCGCAGGATTTCTACATGGCGAAAGTGAGAACGCTGGGGATGTACAATTCCGGACGTAACCAGCTCACCAGCGACCTGCTGGATGCCCTGGCGAAAGGCAACGTGCGTGAGAAAAACGCCGCGCAGTATGGTCAGGCGCTCCAGGCGATGGAAGCCAGCAAATACGACGAGGCGCGTAAAGCGCTGCAACCGCTTCTGGCGGCCGACCCGAACAACCCGTGGTATCTCGATCTGTCGACGGATATCGATCTGGGGCAGAAGAAGCCTGCCGATGCGATTAACCGCCTGAAAGGGGCGAAAGACGTCCGCACCAACCCGGTGCTGCAGCTTAACCTGGCGAACGCTTACCTGCAGGGCGGCCAGCCGGGTGAAGCGGCGACCATCCTGAACCGTTACACCTTTAACAATAAAGACGATCAAAACGGCTGGGATCTGCTCGCTCAGGCGGAAGCCCAGCTTGGCAACCGCGACCAGGAGCTCGCGGCGCGTGCCGAAGGCTTTGCCCTGGTGGGCCGCCTCGATCAGGCCATTTCCGCGCTCAGCAGCGCCAGCTCGCAGGTCAAACTCGGCAGCCTCCAGCAGGCCCGATACGACGCGCGTATCGATCAGCTTCGCGGCCTGCAGCAGCGCTTCAAGCCGTACGAGAAGATGTAATCAAGGAGAATTCACGTCATGACAGACGCCGTAAAAATTTATCACAACCCGCGCTGCTCCAAGAGCCGCGATACCCTGAGCCTGTTGAAGTCTAACGGCGTGGAGCCGGAGGTGGTGCTGTACCTCGACACCCCACCGGACGCGCAAACCCTCCACCAGCTGCTGCATATGCTGGGCATGGGCAGTGCACGGGATCTGATGCGCAAGAAAGAAGATCTGTATACGTCGCTTAACCTGAATGACGACCGTCTCTCCGAGGATCGGCTGATACAGGCGATGGTTGAAAATCCAAAGCTGATTGAGCGCCCGATTGTGGTGGCGAACGGCCAGGCGCGCATTGGACGCCCGCCGGAAGACGTGCTCGAGATCCTCTGATGGTTTCGCCCGGTGGCGCTGCGCTTACCGGGCCTACGGGTGCCATATGTAGGCCGGATAAGGCGCAGCCGGCACCCGGCACAACTATAGCTTCAGAATATCTTTCACAAACGGAATGGTCAGCTTGCGCTGGGCGGTAATCGAGGCGCGATCGAGCTGATCCAACGTGTCGAACAGCGTGCGCATTTCGCGGTCCAGCCGCTTCAGCAGGAAACGGCCCACGTCTTCCGGCAGCTCAAACCCACGCTGCTTTGCACGCAGCTGTAGTGCCTGAAGCTTATCTTCATCCGACAGCGGCTGGAGCTTGTAGATTTGTCCCCAGTCCAGGCGAGACGCCAGATCCGGCAGGCCCAGATTCAGCTGTCGAGGTGGGCGATCGCCGGTGATCAGCAGCCGGGTTTTGCCCGATTCCAGAATGCGGTTGTAGAGGTTAAAGATCGCCATTTCCCACGGCTCATCCCCCGCCACGCATTCGATGTTATCGATGCAGACCAGGGAGAGATGTTCCATCCCCTCCAGCACGTCAGGGACAAACCAGGTTCGTTTATCCAGCGGCACGTAGCCTACCGCATCACCGCGCGCAGAAAGCTCCGCACAGGCGGCATGCAGCAGATGGCTGCGCCCCGCACCTTCGCGTGACCAGATATAGATGTATCCGCTGTGTTCCTGACGCAGCACGTTTTGCAGTGCAGCCAGTAAAGAGGGGTTATCACCCGGCCAGAAACTTGCAAACGTTTCGTCGTCAGGGAGATAGAGTGGCAGAGAGAGCTGTGCCGGTCCGTTCAGAAGTACCTCAACCAGATCTGACATAAAATCGGCATGGAGTTTAACACGGAACCTGCAAGGAGAGAACCGGGCGGATCGTCCGCCCGGTTAAAGGATCACTGTGACGCTTTTTCGCTTTCGTCAGCGTCCAGCACCACCTCTTCCGGGCGGATCACGGAGATCAGCTTGAAAATGAGGCTCAAGCCAACGCCGACGATGGTCGCCAGCGCCATGCCTTTCAGCTCGGCCGCCCCGATGTGCACCTTCGCGCCGCTCACGCCGATAATCAGGATCACCGACGTCAGGATCAGGTTCTGCGCTTTGCTGTAATCCACTTTAGATTCAATCAGCACGCGAATACCGGAGGCACCGATGACCCCGTACAGCAGCAGAGACACGCCGCCCATCACCGGCACCGGGATGATCTGAATCGCTGCCGCCAGCTTGCCGACGCAGGAGAGCAGAATGGCGATGATCGCCGCGCCGCCGATAACCCAGGTACTGTAGACGCGGGTAATCGCCATCACGCCGATATTTTCACCGTAGGTGGTGTTTGGCGTAGATCCAAAGAAACCGGAGATGATGGTGGAGAAACCGTTCGCAAACATGGAACGGTGCAGGCCCGGGTCGCGGATCAGGTCACGTTTGACAATGTTCGCCGTCACCACCAGGTGGCCGACGTGCTCCGCAATCACCACCAGCGCCGCAGGCAGAATGGTGAAAATCGCAAACCATTCGAAGCGCGGCGTATAGAAGGTTGGCAGCGCGAACCAGTGCGCCTGCGCGATCGGGGTGGTATCCACCACGCCCATCATAAAGGAGAGCGCATAGCCCGCCAGCACGCCGATCAGGATCGGGATAATCGCCATAAAGCCGCGGAACAGTACGGAACCAAAGACCGTTACGCCCAGGGTCACCAGCGAGATGATAATGGTTTTGGAATCCGGTGACTGGCCGTCCGCAGGCAGCAGGCCGGCCATATTCGCCGCCACGCCCGCCAGTTCGAGACCGATCACGGCCACGATGGCGCCCATCGCCGCAGGGGGGAACATCACGTCCAGCCAGCCGGTCCCGGCTTTCTTCACGATGAGGGAGACCAGGCAGAACAGCACGCCACACATGATAAAGCCGCCCAGCGCGACCTCATAACCCAGCGGCAGCAACAATAACACCGGAGAGATAAAGGCAAAGCTTGACCCGAGATACGCCGGGATTTTGCCTTTACAGATGAAGAGGTACAGCAGCGTACCGATGCCGTTGAACAGCAGCACGGTAGCCGGGTTAATGTGGAACAGGATTGGCACCAGCACGGTTGCGCCAAACATGGCGAACAGGTGCTGCAAACTAAGCGGGATAGTCTGTAAAAGCGGCGGTCTTTCACTCACCCCGATAGCACGGCGCGTCATAGTGTTTTCCTCTGAGTAGTATCGTTGTTGGTGTTTTATTCAAAAAAAAGCCGACTATCAAAGTCGGCTTATTTATCGTTATTCGATTATTTCGTACCAAAGATCTTATCGCCGGCATCGCCGAGCCCCGGGATGATGTACCCGTGCTCGTTCAGGCCCTGGTCGATAGAGGCGGTATACAGCTCAACGTCCGGGTGCGCTTTTTCCAGTGCCGCGATCCCTTCCGGTGCCGCAACCAGCACCAGCACTTTAATGCTGCTGCAGCCCGCTTTTTTCAGCAGGTCGATAGTGGCAATCATTGAACCGCCGGTTGCCAGCATCGGGTCAACCACCAGCGCCATACGCTCGTCGATGTTGGACACCAGCTTCTGGAAGTAAGGAACCGGCTCGAGGGTTTCTTCGTTACGGTAGATCCCCACCACGCTGATGCGCGCGCTTGGCACGTGCTCCAGCACGCCTTCCATCATGCCGAGACCGGCACGCAGGATAGGCACAACGGTAATTTTCTTACCTTTGATCTGCTCAACCTGCACCGGGCCGTTCCAGCCTTCGATGGTGACTTTTTCCGTTTCCAGATCGGAGGTCGCTTCGTAGGTCAGCAGGCTGCCGACTTCAGAGGCCAGTTCGCGAAAACGCTTCGTGCTGATGTCATGCTCACGCATCAGGCCCAACTTGTGTTTAACGAGTGGGTGTTTCACTTCCACAATCTTCATTCTCTTTCTCCTCTGAATGGCATCCGCAAAAAAATCGCGGGATTATACCGCTTTTTTCGGATTAGGCCATACCCATGTTGCTTGACAGGGATCAAGCAAAGACAAAAAACCGGAGACAGGTCTCCGGCTTAAGTGCGAGGTTCTGCCCGGTGGCGCTGCGCTTACGCGGGCCTACGTGTAGTGTAGGTCGGGTAAGCGTTAGCGCCACCCGACAGTTACAGCTTATCGCCGTTGCTCGCAATCACCTGCTTATACCAGTCGAACGATTTCTTCTTGCTGCGGTTCAGCGTGCCGTTGCCTTCATTGTCTTTATCGACAAAGATAAAGCCGTAGCGTTTTTTCATTTCACCGGTACCGGCAGATACGAGGTCAATACAGCCCCACGGGGTATAGCCCATCAGGTCTACACCATCTTCCACCACCGCTTTTTTCATCTCGCGGATGTGGGCGGCGAGGTAATCAATACGGTACTGGTCGTTCACGGTGCCGTCGCTCTCCTGCACGTCAATCGCGCCAAAGCCGTTTTCAACGATAAACAGCGGCAGCTGGTAGTGATCCCAGAACCAGTTGAGGGAGTAGCGCAGCCCCACCGGGTCAATCTGCCAGCCCCAGTCAGATTTCTGCACGTACGGGTTAGAGACCAGGCTCTTGCTCTCGTCATAGTCCAGCTGCGGGTTGTCCGCCGTCGCCTTGGTGGCGAAGGACATATAATAGCTAAACCCGATGTAATCCACGCAGCCCTGCGTCAGCCCGACTTTATCTTCTTCGGTGATATCCAGCGCGAAGCCGCGACGTTCAAAGTAGTTGAGCAGATGCTGCGGATACTTACCGCGCACGTGCACGTCGGTAAACCAGTAGCGGCGGTGCATGGCGTTCATCGCCATCATCATGTCGTCCGGCGCGCAGGTCAGCGGGTAGATGGGGCACATGGCAATCATGCAGCCGATCTGCAGGGACGGGTTAATCTCGCGCCCCGCCTTCACCGCCAGGGCGCTGGCCACCAGTTCATAGTGCGCGGCCTGGAACATCACCGGCTCACGATCTTCACCCGGCGCGTACTTCAGCCCGGAGTTGGTAAACGGCGCAAAATCTTCATGGAAGTTGGCCTGGTTGTTGATCTCGTTAAAGGTCATCCAGTACTTCACTTTATGCTGATAGCGCTGGAAAACCACTTTCGCAAAACGAACGAAGAAGTCGATCAGCTTACGGTTGCGCCAGCCGCCGTATTCCGTGACCAGGTGGAAAGGCATCTCGAAGTGGGAAAGCGTAATAACCGGTTCGATGCCGTACTTCAGGCACTCGTCGAACAGATCGTCATAGAATTTCAGACCGGCCTCGTTCGGCTCAAGCTCGTCACCTTTCGGGAAGATACGCGTCCAGGCGATGGAGGTACGGAAGCATTTGAACCCCATCTCGGCAAAGAGTTTGATGTCTTCTTTATAGCGGTGGTAGAAATCGATGGCGTCATGGTTAGGGTAATTTTTCCCCTCAAGCACGCCGTTGGTGATTTCGCGCGGTACGCCGTGCGCCCCCGCCGTCATCACATCGGCAACGCTAACGCCCTTGCCGCCCTCTTTCCAGCCGCCCTCAAGCTGATGCGCCGCAACGGCACCACCCCACAGAAAACCTGCTTTAAATCCTGACATTTGCTTTCCCTCATTCTGCGTTATTTTCTGCAAAAACAATTACAGAAACCGGTTTCAGTTCGATGATGTGCAAAGGGGATAGCCGTTGCAAGCAGAACGCCGAAACCGGTTTCATTTTCGTGAACAGAGTCAAGTTTGTCGCCCTGCATAAGCCAGAGAGAAAAAAAGATCCCCGCACCGAGAATAGGCTCGCAAACGTTTGCCTGGACTGTTAGAATTGCGCCGATTTTTCTTACTAGCTATGCAATCGCGTGGGGACTTGAGCCGTGACCAACAAAACTTCTCTCAGCTACAAAGATGCCGGTGTTGATATTGACGCAGGTAATGCGCTGGTTGACCGAATCAAAGGTGTGGTGAAAAAAACCCGCCGCCCGGAAGTGATGGGTGGTCTGGGTGGATTCGGCGCACTGTGCGCGCTGCCGCAAAAATATCGTGAACCTGTTCTGGTCTCGGGTACTGACGGTGTAGGCACCAAGCTGCGCCTGGCGATGGATTTAAAACGTCACGACACGATCGGTATCGATCTGGTCGCGATGTGTGTGAATGACCTGGTGGTTCAGGGCGCAGAGCCGCTGTTCTTCCTCGATTACTACGCGACCGGCAAACTGGACGTGGATACCGCGGCCAGCGTCATTAACGGTATCGCCGAAGGCTGTCTGCAGTCCGGCTGTGCGCTGGTCGGCGGCGAAACCGCTGAAATGCCGGGTATGTATCACGGCGAAGATTATGACGTCGCGGGCTTCTGCGTCGGCGTAGTAGAAAAATCAGAAATTATCGACGGCAGCAAAGTGGCGGATGGTGACGTGCTGATCGCGCTGGCTTCCAGCGGCCCACACTCCAACGGCTACTCTCTGGTGCGTAAAATTCTCGAAGTGAGCGGCTGCGACCCGCTGACCACCGAGCTTGACGGTAAACCGCTGGCAGACCACCTGCTGGCGCCAACCCGCATCTACGTGAAAAACGTGCTGGAACTGATTGAGAACGTTGACGTGCACGCTATCGCCCACCTGACCGGCGGCGGCTTCTGGGAGAACATCCCGCGCGTGCTGCCGGACAACACCCAGGCCGTAATCGACGAATCCTCATGGCAGTGGCCGGCCGTGTTTAACTGGCTGCAGACCGCAGGCAACGTGAGCTCTCACGAAATGTACCGCACCTTTAACTGCGGCGTGGGCATGGTTATCGCCCTGCCGGCAAGCGAAGCGGATAAAGCGGTTAAACTGCTGACCGAAAAAGGTGAAAACGCGTGGAAAATCGGTACGATTAAAGCCTCCGATTCCGAACAGCGTGTGGTCATTGAATGAAAAACATCGTGGTGCTCATTTCCGGCAACGGAAGCAATTTGCAGGCCATCATTGACGCCTGCAAACAGAAGAAAATCAACGGCACCATTCGGGCAGTATTCAGCAACAAGGCCGACGCGTTCGGCCTTGAGCGCGCGCGGGAAGCGAACATTCCCGCGCACGCGCTGGAAGCCAGCCAGTTCGCCGGGCGTGAAGCCTTTGACCGCGAGCTGGTTCAGGAGATTGATGCCTACGCACCGGACGTCGTGGTGCTGGCGGGCTATATGCGCATTCTGAGCCCGGCTTTTGTTGCGCACTACGCCGGACGTCTGCTGAATATTCACCCTTCTCTTCTGCCGAAATATCCCGGCCTGCACACCCATCGTCAGGTTCTGGAAAACGGCGATGAGGAGCACGGCACCTCCGTGCATTTCGTTACCGACGAGCTGGACGGCGGTCCGGTGATCCTGCAGGCCAAAGTCCCGGTCTTTGACGGCGACAGCGAAGAAGACGTGACCGAACGCGTGCAGACCCAGGAACACGCCATATACCCGCTGGTGGTAAGCTGGTTTGTCGACGGGCGCCTCGAAATGCGCGACGGCGCTGCCTGGCTGGATGGCGTGAAGTTACCCCCGCAGGGCCATGCGGCGGAAGAGTAGTTTGTTATGTCGGGTGGCGCCGCGCTTACCCGACATCTACCTTGCATTACCCGATATTCCCTTCTCCAACCTTCTAAATTCCCCAACAAAAAAAATAACTGTCATACTTTTCTGGCACTGTTGGACATATCGTGGAAATGCTCGCCATAATAAGGACGAGACGGATTTACCACGTCCTGTGATTGAACTGGAGTGTGAGCTGTAATGGGTCAGGAAAAGTTATATATCGAGAAAGAGCTAAGCTGGTTAGCATTTAACGAACGTGTACTCCAGGAAGCGGCTGACAAAAGTAACCCGCTGATCGAACGCATGCGTTTTTTGGGCATCTATTCCAACAACCTGGATGAGTTCTACAAGGTTCGCTTTGCCGAGCTGAAAAGACGGATCATCATCAGTGAAGAACAGGGCTTAAACTCTCACTCGCGGCATCTGCTGGGCAAAATCCAGTCCCGCGTGTTGAAAGCCGATCAGGAATTTGACGGCCTGTATAACGAACTGCTGCTGGAGATGGCGCGCAATCAAATCTTCCTGATTAACGAACGTCAGCTTTCCGTTAACCAACAAAACTGGCTGCGCCACTATTTTAAACAGTACCTGCGCCAGCACATTACCCCGATTCTCATCAACCGCGAAACCGATCTGGTGCAGTTCCTGAAAGATGACTACACCTATCTGGCCGTAGAAATTATTCGCGGTGAATCCATTCGCTACGCGCTGCTGGAGATCCCGTCCGACAAGGTCCCGCGCTTCGTGAACCTGCCGCCGGAAACCCCGCGCAGACGTAAGCCGATGATCCTGCTGGATAACATCCTGCGCTACTGTCTCGACGACATTTTCAAAGGCTTCTTCGATTACGATGCGTTAAACGCCTACTCGATGAAGATGACCCGTGACGCCGAATATGACCTGGTGCACGAGATGGAGGCCAGCCTGATGGAGCTGATGTCCTCCAGCCTGAAACAACGCCTGACGGCCGAGCCGGTGCGCTTTGTTTATCAGCGCGATATGCCGGACGCCATGGTAGAAATGCTGCGCGAGAAGCTGACCATTTCGCGCTATGACTCCATCGTGCCGGGCGGCCGTTACCACAACTTTAAAGACTTTATTGGCTTCCCGAACGTCGGCAAGGCCAATCTGGTGAACAAGCCGCTGCCGCGCCTGCGCCATCTGTGGTTTGATAAATTCCGCAACGGGTTCGACGCCATTCGCGAGCGCGATGTTCTGCTCTACTATCCGTATCACACGTTTGAACACGTGCTGGAGCTGCTGCGACAGGCCTCGTTCGACCCGAGCGTGCTGGCGATCAAAATCAACATCTACCGCGTGGCAAAAGATTCCCGCATCATCGATGCGATGATCCACGCCGCGCACAACGGCAAAAAAGTGACCGTGGTGGTTGAGCTGCAGGCCCGCTTCGACGAAGAGGCGAACATTCACTGGGCGCGCCGTCTGACGGAAGCGGGCGTGCACGTGATCTTCTCCGCGCCGGGTCTGAAAATTCACGCCAAGCTGTTCCTCATCTCGCGTAAAGAGGGCGACGACGTGGTGCGCTATGCCCACATCGGTACCGGGAACTTTAACGAGAAAACGGCGCGAATTTATACCGACTACTCGCTGCTGACCGCCGATGCGCGCATCACCAACGAGGTACGCCGGGTCTTTAACTTCATTGAGAACCCGTACCGCCCTGTCAGCTTCGACTATCTGCTGGTCTCGCCGCAGAACTCGCGCCGTCTGCTGTACGATATGATTGATAAAGAGATTGCCAATGCTCAGAAAGGGCTGTCGTCCGGCATCACCCTGAAGCTTAACAATCTGGTCGACAAAGGACTGGTGGACAGGCTGTACGCCGCGTCCAGCTCTGGCGTACCGGTTAACCTGCTGATCCGCGGCATGTGCTCGCTGATCCCGGAACTGGAAGGCATCAGCGATAATATTCGGGTGATCAGCATTGTTGACCGTTACCTGGAACACGATCGGGTCTATATTTTCGATAATGCAGGCGACAAACAGGTCTATCTCTCTTCGGCAGACTGGATGACGCGCAATATTGACTACCGAATTGAAGTCGCAACCCCGCTGCTGGATCCGCGTCTGAAACAGCGTATTCTCGACATTATCGAGATCCTGTTCAGCGATACGGTGAAGGCGCGCTATATCGACAAAGAACTCAGTAACCGCTATGTACCGCGCGGCAACCGCCGTAAAGTGCGGTCGCAACTGGCGATTTACGACTATATCAAATCACTCGAGCAACCCGATTAACCTATGCCGATAAATGATAAGACCCCACGCCCGCAGGAATTCGCCGCGGTCGATCTTGGCTCTAACAGTTTCCACATGGTCATCGCCCGTGAGGTGGATGGCGCGCTGCAGATCATCGGTCGTCTGAAGCAGCGCGTACACCTGGCGGATGGCCTTGATGAACGCAGCATGCTCAGCGAAGAGGCGATGGAGCGCGGGTTAAACTGCCTGTCGCTGTTTGCTGAACGCCTGCAGGGCTTCACGCCCTCCAGCGTATGCATCGTGGGCACCCACACCCTGCGCCAGGCGCTGAATGCGCCAGAGTTTCTCAAGCGGGCCGAAAAGGTGATCCCCTACCCGATTGAGATCATCTCCGGTAACGAGGAAGCGCGTCTGATCTTCATGGGCGTCGAGCACACCCAGCCGGAAAAAGGGCGCAAGCTGGTGATCGACATCGGCGGCGGTTCTACGGAGCTTGTGATCGGCGAAGACTTTGAGCCTCGCCTGGTGGAAAGCCGCCGTATGGGCTGCGTCAGCTTCGCGCAGATGTATTTCCCGGGCGGCACAATCACCCGCGAGAACTTCCAGCGTGCACGTATGGCGGCTGTCCAGAAGCTGGAAAACCTGGCCTGGCAGTACCGTATTCAGGGCTGGAACGTGGCGCTGGGCGCGTCGGGCACCATCAAGGCGGCGCATGAAGTGCTGCTGGCAATGGGTGAAAAAGATGGGTTCATCACGCCCGAACGCCTGACGCTGCTGACCGACGAAGTGCTGAAGCATAAAAGTTTTGACGCCTTAAGCCTGCCGGGGCTTTCCGACGAGCGTAAGGCGGTCTTCGTGCCGGGGCTGGCCATTCTCTGCGGCGTGTTTGATGCGCTGGCCATTAAAGAGCTGCGCCTGTCCGACGGCGCGCTGCGCGAAGGCGTGCTGTACGAAATGGAAGGCCGCTTCCGCCATCAGGATATTCGCAGCCGCACCGCGCAAAGCCTGGCCAACCAGTACAACATCGACCGCGAGCAGGCGAAGCGTGTGCTGGACACCACGGTGCAGATGTATGAACAGTGGGAAGAGCAGAATCCGAAGCTGGCGCACCCGCAGCTTGCCGCGCTGCTGAAATGGGCCGCGATGCTGCACGAGGTGGGTCTGAACATCAACCATAGCGGGATGCACCGCCATTCGGCCTATATTTTGCAAAACAGCGATCTGCCTGGCTTCAACCAGGAGCAGCAGACCATGATGGCGACCCTGGTGCGGTATCACCGCAAAGCCATCAAGCTCGACGACCTGCCGCGCTTCACGCTGTTTAAGAAAAAGCAGTTCCTGCCGCTGATTCAGCTCCTGCGTCTGGGCGTGCTGCTCAATAACCAGCGTCAGGCGACCACCACGCCGCCCACGCTGAAGCTGAAAACCGACGACCATCACTGGACGCTGAGCTTCCCGCACGACTGGTTCAGCCAGAACGCGCTGGTCCTGCTGGACCTGGAAAAGGAGCAGCAGTACTGGGAAGCGGTCACCGGCTGGCTGCTCAAAATCGAGGAAGAGAGCGCCGACGTCGCCGCGTAACGGTTCAGGCGTCCGCGCAGGACGCCTCTGTTTCCAGCAGTGACTCAAGCGGTGCCGGTCTGCCAATCAGATAGCCCTGCACATAATCGATACCTAGCGCGTGAACCGCGCTACGTATCTCTTCGGTCTCGACATATTCCGCCACCACCAGCATCTTCTTCATGCGCGCCAGATGGCAGATAGACGCCACAATCTGATAATCCAGGCTGTTGTTGACGATATTGCGGATGAAGTCGCCGTCGATTTTAAGAATATCTGCGTCCACGCTTTTTAGCCGCGCGTAGCTTGCATAGCCGGTACCAAAATCATCAATCGCAATGCGTACCCCCATTTTCTGCAGCTGACTGAGGACATGCAGCGCCTGCTCCGCGTTGCAGAAGTTGCTGCACTCCGTCACTTCAAAGATCAGCTGCCACGGCTCAATAGCGTATTTCGCCAGCACGCGGCTCACCTCAAGCGGGAACTGCACCCGGCACACTGTTGAAGGCGCCAGATTAATAGCAAAGCGCTGGCCGGGCAGTCTTTCCCGATGCGCGGCCAGGAAGCGCAGCGTATGCTCAAGCACCCACAGATCCACCCGGGAGGACAAACCAAACTCCTGCGCGACGGGCAGGAACTGATCGGGGGAGATCAGTATCCCATTGGTGTCCGGCATCCGCAGCAGGACTTCGTGATAGCAATCGCCACGCAGGCCACGAACGGGTTGAACCAGCAGGATGAATTCGTCGTTGTCGAGCGCCTTCTGCAGGCGGCTCATCATCGCGACTTTATCCTTCAGGCTGCGCTGCAAATGGACGGCACCGCGCTGCTGAAGATTTTCCGGGTGATTAGAGGAGAGTGACAGATCGGCCACCACCGCCAGCTCCCCCAGCACCAGATAAAGATGGTTAACAGGGGACCGGACATAGCAGTAGCTTACGCCAACCTGCGGCTGCAGCGGCATGCCGTCCCAGACAAAGCGGAACTGCTTGATATGCTCGTCCAGGGCGTCAATCCGCTGCTGGTGCGATTCCGCGTTGAGCCGCACCGCCATGTCATATCCGGTGAGGTGATACACCTGCTCATTGGGCTGGAGCGTAGCGTTAACCCACTGCGCCAGCTGCTGTTTGTACTGAATACGCAGCTGCACGCCGTAATTTCGGCCCAAAATTTCCAGCTCCGGAATGCGCAGCAGGCAGAACGCCGACCACGGATTCTTCGCCAGATCGCGCGACAGCGCCCGCAGGTTAGGCATATGGACAACCGGATCGAGCAGTGCCAGCCTGCGGGCGTGTTTGTTCACCGCGCGCTGCCGGGTCGCCAGCATCGACATATAAATCACCACAAACGAAAAGACCAGGTAACTGGAAGAGGTGATCGCCAGCTGAATATCGTACCCCGCGTTCACTGGGATATAGCGGTAAAAATAGTGAATGGACACCAGCAGTATCGGGGTCCAGATCAGCGAAATCAGCTTATAGCCAAAACGCATCGCGCCCCAGAGCATCACCGGCATCAGCAGCGACAGGGTATAGTTAGTGGTGAAGATGGAGCTGTTTTCATTTATCGGGAGCAGCAGCAGCGACAGCAGCCCGCCAAGCGCAATCGCCCACAGCAAAAACTCCGCGGCCGTCACCTTTTTATCTATCTGGAAACGGATCTGCGAGAGAAGACTTTTGATATAGCGCGGATGACGAATCAGGCGGATCAGCAGATAGCTCAACGGCACGCCCGTCAGCCCGCTGACCAGCAGCGCCTGGTAGTTAATGAGCGTACGAATGTTAAGAGGGTTCAACCCCGCGAGGCTCTGGCGACTCTCATACACGCCCAGATACACCGCAAACTGAAACAGCACCAGAAACAGCGTCGCGGGGCAGATAACCTGCCAGAAGATGCGCTGCGCCATCAGCCGGATGTCGCCGTACGCCGTCATATTGCGTCTGGGCGCAAACACCCGGTAGCCGCCCCAGCTGAGGACTAAAGGGACAATAAAATGGAGCACCCCGGCAACCGTTTCGAACATCCCGACCGACGGGTAATAGCGGATAAACAGCGACAACACGATCCCGGGAAGGGCTTCCAGGCCAAAGAACATCATCAGCGAGAGCAAAAAGGAGAGCGGTAAATAATAAAGCGCCGCGATACCGTCCCCCAGCTGCGTGAACGTATTTGCCACGCTCAGCACGGGAAGCAAAACCACCGGTAATAGTAGCGGCAATGCCCACCAACGGTATTTATTGTTTTTCAGAAAAGCGAAAATCTTCATAGATGCCCGGTTAAACCCCTTTTTCTCCAGAGGGAAAATAAAGACAGGCATCCAACCTGACCTGGCGCCACCCCGCGACGTGCAGAGTGAACAGTGTGGAGGAGGGATTTTAAATATCAGAGCCGGGAATCCGTTGACTTAAATCAAACTATTTCACGCAAATAAGCCTTGCAGAAGAATTTTGTGAAATAATTTTCTTCATATTATCAATATGGTAAATGCAATTATTAATTTCAATAACAATAGTTAATGCAAACGTTGACGGTTATTTACACATCACAGAATTGACCCCATCTTCCCGCTGTGCCTTAATATCCTTATCGCCCGGGAGGGCTTATCCAGGAAAAACAGAGTGAGTCAGGTCACGCGTATGCGCAAACGACATCGATTTAACACCCGAATGACCCGCATCATACTGCTTATCAGTTTCCTGTTTTTCTTTGGCCGCTTCGTTTACTCTTCGATTGGCGCCTGGTACCACCATCAGGACAAAACCCAGTCACAGCAATCCAGCCTGACCGTCGAC
This sequence comes from Enterobacter cloacae complex sp. IR53041, assembly GCF_049238285.1. Classification (NCBI taxonomy): domain Bacteria; kingdom Pseudomonadati; phylum Pseudomonadota; class Gammaproteobacteria; order Enterobacterales; family Enterobacteriaceae; genus Enterobacter; species Enterobacter cloacae complex sp. IR53041. The sequence continues at coordinate 82,358 of NZ_JBMKHB010000015.1, forward strand.
ACCGCTGACCGCTAACCCCCCAAAGGATGTTGTACGAGCCGAATAAGGGCCGCGATCCCTTTGCTGAGGATTTTATCCTGCCGCATCACCACCGCCAGCTGCCGCTGCAGCATGGGCGTCAGCGACATCACGCACAGCCCCTCGCGATCGGCATCCTGTTCTACCGCCATTCGCGGCACGATGCTGTAGCCCAGCCCCGCGCGAACCATGCGTTTGATCGCCTCGATGCTGCCAAGCTGCATCACCGGCGCCATCGCTACCCCATGGGCGGCAAACCAGCCATCGATCAGCGCCCGGGTCCCGCTGCCTGTCTCAAAGGCGATCAGCGGCTGGGCATGGAGCGCCTCCGGGGTTAACTCCCTGAAAGCGTCCTGCTGCTCCCTTGAGGCGATAAAGACAAACTCTTCGTCCATCACCGGCATGACGTCCAGCGCTCTGCCGCTCACCGGCAGCGTCACCAGCCCCATATCGAGACGGTTCTCTTCAATGGCCCTGACGATGTCGAGGGTGTTGCCCGTCGTGACTCCCACGCTCAGGAGCGGATAGTCGCGGCGTAGCTGCTCCAGCAGCGGCGGCAGAAGATGAATGCAGGCCGTCGCCCCCGTGCCAAGGGTAATGGTGCCGCTCACGTCGTGGCTAAACGCATTCACGGCCCGGATGGCGTCATCCACCACCTGCTGAATACGCTCCCCGTGCGCCAGCAAGGTTTCTCCGGCAGCCGTCGCCTTAATCCCTCGCCCGGTACGCTCCACCAGCCGCGTTTGCAGAAACTGCTCCAGCTGGCGTATTTGCAGGCTGACGGCGGGCTGGGAGAGGCCCAGAACGTCCGCTGCCGCTGAAAAGCTGCCGCGCTGGTGAACCAGGCGGAAGGTGGCGAGATAGCCCAGATTAAGCGTCGTCATTCAAAGTTTCTCTTATACCGTGCATAAGGTTGCAGCCCTGCCAGCACAATACCGCGCCCGTTATGCTCAGGACAACTGCATAACGGAATGAAAACTCATGGAAACTTCTGCCCTTCCTCGTCGCCTCGCCCTCACCGCCGGGTGTAATCAACTCATCAACTGGGGGATCTCGTTTTATATGCCCGGCACCTTTGCGCGGGCCATTTCAGCCGACCGGGGATGGTCGTCACCGCAGATTTACCTCGGCCTGACGCTGGCGATGCTGGTGATGGCGGCGGTATCTCCTTTTGTCGCCCGCCTGCTGGCACGCTTTGGCGGTCAAAAAGTGGTGATGGTTGGAACGCTGCTGATCGCCGCAAGCTGCGCAGAAATGGCGTATACCCGGACGCTTTATGGCTGGTACAGCGCCTGGATTGTCGCCGGCACTGGGATGCGCCTGTCGCTGTACGATGCGCTGTTCGCCGCGCTGGTCAACCTCTACGGGCAGCAGGCGCGAAGAACGATCTCACGCGTCACGCTGGCGGGCGGGCTGGCCTCCGCCGTCTTCTGGCCGCTGGGCGATGGCCTGCTTCACATCATGAGCTGGCAGGACGCGTTACGCATTTATGCCCTGCTTGGCCTGCTGAGCGCAGTGCTGATCCGCACGCTTCCCCGGCAGCGGCTGACGGAAAACACGAAGGCCATTGCGCCGCCCCTGCGCAACGAGCGACGTAACGCCTGGCTTTATGCGGCCTTCATCGCCCTTATCACCTTTGTCTCTAACGGCACCTCCACCCATCTGCCGGAGTTTATTGCCCACTTTGGCCTGCCGGTCGCCATTGGCATGCTGTGGGGGATCGGCCAGACGGGCGCGCGCTCGCTGGAGGTGCTGGCAGGTGGCCGCTTAACCCCCTTCAAACTTACGCTCTTTACCGCTCTTGCCATGCCGCTGTGTTTTCTTGTGGGAATAAGCAGCGTCCTGTTTGTCTGGTGCGCGGCCGGGTTTGTGCTGGGCTACGGCGCCATCAACGGGCTGGTCACCATAGTAAAAGCCACGCTGCCACTGGAGCTGTTTAGCGCGGAAAGCTATGCCCGCCGCACGGGCATGCTGCTTATCCCGGGCCAGCTGATGGCCGCAGCCGCACCGTTTGCCTATGCGTGGCTGAACAAAACGCTGGGGATCGCGGGTGCAATGGGAGTGTCGACGGGGTTAACGCTGGTGATTGCCGGGCTGGCGATAGCGATCGTGCGCCGTCCCGGGAGGCAAACTGTATCGCACTGTATCCCGCGCGACGCGCTGACAAACGGGTACAAAACGCCCCCTCCGGCAAATATCTCCGATACATAAAAATGGTTTTCTTTCCCTGTTGTCATTCAGAACCGATGAGGAGAGAACCATGATTCGTCGTTACGCAATTTTACCCCTGCTCGTCCTGGCATCTGTAACACATGCCCAGGCCACGCCGCTGGACAATCTGAGCGCCGCGGACGTTAACGGCCCCGCCGCCGTTGCCCCGCTGGCGCAGCCGCAACCGCCGGCAAAACTGATCGTCGATCCGCCGCTTGCCGGGCCGCTGAGTAAAGGCGCGGTGTTTATCCAGTACCGTGCCGAAAACCTGCGCATCGAGCCGGTATTCGGACCTGAAGCGCTCAAGGTCACCCCGCGCATCGGGCACATTCACGTGGTGGTGGATGACGCGCCGTGGCACTGGGCTGACGCCAGCGGAGAGCCGGTGATTCTGGTGGGACTCCCCGCCGGTAAACACAAGGTGACGATTATTCTGGCCGACCCGACGCACAAGCCGCTCGACCACAAAACCATCGAATTCACCGTACCGCCTCATGCGGCGGTCCACCATTTTTAAGGAGTCTGACGATGAAAGCACTGACTGTACTGACGGCAGGCCTGCTGGCGCTTTCCGCCAGTGCCTTTGCACAGAGCAAAACCAGCGTCGTGCTGGTGCACGGCGCGTTTGCCGACGGCAGCAGCTGGAATAAGGTGATTACCCTGTTGCAGAAACAGCACGCAGATGTCATTGCCGTCCAGCTGCCGCTCACGTCGCTTAACGATGACGTTGCCGCCACAAAGCGGGCCATCGCCCGCGCCCAGGGGGATGTCGTGCTGGTGGGTCACTCCTGGGGCGGCACCGTGATTAGCGAAGCGGGCAACGATGCGCGGGTGAAATCGCTGGTGTATGTGGCGGCGTTCGCGCCGGATGCCGGCCAGTCGACGGCGGACCTCGCGGGAAGCTACCCTCCGTCGCCGGGCAGCGCGGGCATCGCCAAAACGGCGGACGGCTATTTATATCTGCCAACGGACGCCGTCAGGAAGGATTTCGCGCCGGACGTGAAGCCCGAGGAACAAACTGCTATCGCGGCCACGCAGGGGCCAATTAAGGCCGATGCGTTTGATGAAAAGGTGACCCACGCGGCGTGGCATGTTAAGCCGAGCTGGTTTGTGGTCAGCAAAAATGACCGAATGATCAACCCCGATCTTGAACGGGCGATGGCGAAGACGATCCATGCGAAAACCACCGAGGTCTCCGCGAGCCACGTGTCGATGGTGAGCCAGCCGGAGGCTATCGCCCGGACGATTGAGCAGGCGATTGAAGCAAAATAGTATTTTGTAAATTGTAGGCCGGGTAAGCGCAGCGCCACCCGGCAAAAAAATAGCCTCAGTGCCCGCCATCCGCGGGATAATCGCGATTAATCCACGCGTGGTCCTCTTCCCACGTGAACATCCATTTGCGCACCGGCCCGGCCATCACGTTGAGATAATAGCTGTCATACCCGGCCATCGTCGCCACCGGGTGGTATCCCTTCGGCACCATGACCACGTCACGGTTGTAGACCGCCATACACTCATCCAGCGCTCTGTCGTCGGTGTAAACCCGCTGCATGCAGAACCCCTGTTCCGGGTTGAGGCGATGGTAGTAGGTCTCCTCCAGGTAAGTCTCCCGGGGCGGGTTATCCGTGTCGTGCTTGTGGCTCGGGTACGAGCTGGTACAGCCCTCGTTGGTCCAGACCTCCACCACCAGCAGGCTGTCGGCGGGCTTATCTTCCGGCAGAATGTTGTGCACGTAGCGCTGGTTGTGGCCCTTGCCGCGCGCCTCAGCGTCGATATCCTGCGGCGCAATCAGCCGCGTCGGATACGTGCCCTTGCCGGGGGCGGCGCAGACCGCCAGCTCGAGCCTCGTCAGCGCCTTCACCTGCACCGTCTCCTGCGGGGTAACGTACACCGCCCACGGCTTGATGCGCTCGAACGGGCTCATCCGCTCGCCGATGTCGTTAAACTGCGCGGAAGGCGTGCTGATGGAGGCGCGCCCGGCGACCAGCACCAGGCAACGCTCTTCGCTGACGGCGGGCAGCGTCAGCTGCTGCCCCTCCTGCAGCTCATACGCCTCAAAGCCGACGTATCCCCACCCTGCGCGTTCCGGCGTGACGGACTGGGTCCGCCCCTCCGCGTTCGGCTGTTGCCAGCGTGATAACAGACGTGACATGTCACCTCCTCAAATCAGTCCGGCGTCGCGCGCCAGGCGGCTCAGGTTGTTATACCCCAGACGGGCGTAGTTCAGCGGATGGGCAACCGCCGGGTCCTGCTCCGCCTCCACCACCAGCCAGCCGTGATAGTCCTGCGCCTTCAACAGCCGCATGATCGGCGGGTAATCGACGCAGCCGTCGCCCGGCACGGTAAACACGCCGCTCAGTACCGCATCAAGGAAGCTGGTTTTACGGTTTTTCACGTCCGCCAGCACGTCGGCACGCACGTCTTTGCAGTGAACGTGGTTGATACGTGACGCCCAGCGCTGCGCCACCGCCAGCGGATCGGCCCCGGCAAAAGTCAGGTGACCGGTGTCCAGCAGCAGTCCAACCTCTTCGCCGGTGTGGGTCATCAGGTTGTCCACGTCGTCAGCGGACTCAATCACCGTCCCCATATGGTGGTGATAGGCAATCTGCACCCCCTGCTGCTGGGTGTAGCGGGCAAATTCCGTGAGCTTCTCGCCATACTCCTTCCAGCGTGCCTGCGGGAAACGCGGGCGCAGATGCACCGGGGTCTGCTGCTCGCCGTGAATGCAGCCGCTCACTTCCGCAAACACCAGCACCTTCGCCCCCAGCTCGCGCAGCAGCGTCAGGTGGGACTGCACGGCGGCGATCTCCGCCTCCACGCTGCGCTCCAGCAGTCGGCCGGAGTACCAGCCGGAGACCAGCTGCAGGTCATGGCGCTGCAGGATGGGGCCAAGCAGCCGCGCTTCGCGCGGGAATTTATTGCCCAGTTCGAACCCTGCAAAACCGGCCTCTTTACCTTCGCTCAGGCAGGTCTCCAGCGACGTCTCCGCGCCGAGAGAAGGCAGATCGTCGTTTGTCCACGTCAGCGGGTTAATGCCCAGTTGTACACTCATTGTCGTCTCCATTATGCGTGTCCGCGCTCGCGCCACCAGGCGATAAGCTGCAGGTAGTTGTCCCGGATGCGCGCCACCAGTTGCGCATCGTCAATATCGTGCTTCAGCCACGCGCGGGAGGCATCGCCGAACAGCGTGCGCCCTACGGCGAAGCCTTTTACTACCGTCTGCCCCGCTGCGGCCCTGAAGTCGGCGCGCAGCTGTTCTGCAGGGGCATCCAGGCCGAGGATCACCACCCCGCGGCAGTGCGGGTCCCGGCGTTCGATAATCTCGCTCAGTGCCGTCCAGCCCTCGGCGGAAAGCGGCGGCAGCTTCCACCAGTCCGGGTAAATGCCGAGGTTGTAGAAGCGGGAGATGGCGCGCAGGTAGAGCTCGTCGCTGCGCGGCATGGTCGCAGGCAGGATCACCTCCAGCAGCAGCTCGTGCCCGGACTGACAGCAGGCGTGGTACACCTCAGCGATTTTCTGCTCCTGCTCCAGGCGCAGGCCGTGAGCATCTTCCGGGTGGAAAAAGACCAGGCACTTCACCACGTGCTCTTGCGGCCAGCTGATGAGCTGGGTGCCGATGTTGCCGTGCTCCATCTCCAGCGGACGCGAGCCAGGCAGCTCAATGGGGCGACCAATCCACCACCCCTCGCCGGTAATGGCGTTGAGCGCGTCCTGACCAAACGTACCGTCGCACAGCAGGCCCGCTTTGCCTGCCAGCCCGGCGCGGCTCGCCGCCTCGCGGCTGGCCTGCAGGATCAGCTGCTTGAGCGCCGGAATACGTTTGAGCGACGCCCCGCACTGCAGCGCCATATCCTCAAGCTGGCTGCGATGATCGAAGGCCATCACGCACAGCTCCGACCATTCGCGGCGACGGGTAGTGACCCGGTGCAGATGGTTCAGACGCGGGTCGAGATCCGGGCGCGGCACATCCGCAGCGCGAGAGAGATAGTCATCCAGCTCGATTTTGCTCGGCATCGCCGGGGCGCAGCCGTGGCGCGAGACCACCAGCGCGCCGCAGGCGTTGGCATAGCGACACGCCTGCTCCCAGCCCTCGTCGTTCAGGTAGCCGCGCAGCAGGCCGGACATAAACGCATCCCCCGCGCCGAGGACGTTCAGCACCTCCACGCGCACGCCGGTCACCGTCAGGCCGTCGTCCAGCCGGGGCGGAATGGCGTCGGTATAAACCGAGCAGCCGAGCGCACCGCGCTTGCAGACCAGCGTGGCCTGACTCACCGCACGCACCTGCCCCAGCGCCTGCAGGGTCTCCGTGCTGCCGCCCGCAATGTGAAACTCCTCCTCGGTGCCGACAATGACGTCGAAGAGGTGCAGCACCTCCTGCAGCTCGCGGGTGACCTTATCCGCGGCGATAAAACGCGTTTCACCGTCGCCTAAGGAGGTCAGCCCCCACAGCACCGGACGGTAGTCGATGTCCAGCACCGTGCGCACGCCGTGACGGCGGGCATAGCCCAGCGCCGTCAGCACCGCCTCGCGGGTCTGAGGATGAGAAAGGTGAGTCCCGGTGATGGCAAGACACCGTGCGGAGGCAATGTAGCTTTCGTCCACATCGCTGGCTGTAATGGCCATATCCGCGCAGTTATCGCGATAAAAAATCAGAGGAAAGGTGTCCCGGTCTTTAATGCCGAGTAGCACCAGCGCCGTGAGGCGGTCTTTATCGGTAATCAGATGGCTGGTATCGCAGCCCACCTGGCTGAGCTCTTCGCGCAGGAAGCGGCCCATATGCTCGTCGCCGACGCGCGCCAGCATCGACGAGCGCAGCCCCTGGCGCGCGGTGCCGTACGCCACGTTGCCGGACGAGCCGCCGAGGTATTTGGCGAAGCTCGACACATCCTCCAGACGGGCACCAATCTGCTGACTGTAGAGGTCTACCGCCACGCGGCCCATGCATATCACATCAAACTGCTTTTCCACGTTGATACCTCATCAGACAATGTCATTCACGTTCAGCCAGCGGCCTTCCCGGTGCGAGAGCGCGATCGCGTCCAGCACGCGCGACACCTTCCAGCCCTCTTCGAAGTCCGGCCACATCGGCGCGTCGGCGGCAATCCCGTCCACCAGGTCGCGCACCTCCACCGTTTTTTGATCGTTAAAGCCAATCCCATGGCCTGCGCCCATGCAGAACGCGGCGTAGTCCGGGTGTGCCGGGCCGACGAGCAGGGTGCGAAACCCCTGACGGTTTACCGGATCGTCATGCAGATAGAGCTTCAGCTCCGCCATGCGCTCCTGGGTAAAGCTGATGGCGCCTTTCGTCCCGGTGATGACGTACGACAGCCCCATCTTGCGGCCGCAGGCGACGCGGGAGGTTTCAATCACGCCCTGCGCCCCGCCCGCGAAGCGCACCATCGCGTGGGCCTGGTCCTCGTTTTCGACGGCAATCATGTCTGACGATCCGGCCTTTGCCGGACGTGCCGGGACCACAATCTTCAGGTCGCCGCAGACCTGCTCAATCTCCCCGACCAGGTACTGGGCCATGTTGACGATATGCGCCGCGAGGTCACCCAGCGCCCCCAGCCCGGCGGTCTCTTTGAAGCAGTGCCAGTGAATGGGCGAGAGCGGGTCGGCCATATAGTCTTCGTTGTGGGTGCCGTAGAAGTGGATCACTTCGCCAATCTCGCCGCGGGCAATAATCTCCTTCGCCAGCTGCGCCGTCGGGTTCTTCATGTAGTTGAACCCCACCAGCGTTTTCACCCCGGCCCGCTTCGCGGCGTCGACCATCTCGCGCGCGTCATGGGCGTTCAGCGCCAGCGGCTTCTCCGAGTAGACATGCTTGCCGTGGCGGATCGCCTCCAGCGCCATCTCTTTATGCAGGTGGTTGGGTGAGCAAATATCCACCACGTCAATCGCCGGGTCGGCCACCAGCGCCCGCCAGTCGCCCGTGGAGCGGTTGAAGCCAAACGCCTGCGCGCGCGCTGCCGCCAGCTCCGGCGTGACTTCCGCCACCATCTCGCGCACCAGCCTGCCCCGCAGGTTGAACACCGTCGGAGCCTGGGCATAGGCGATAGCGTGCGCCTTGCCGATATACCCGGTGCCAATCAATCCAATACGAACCTCTTTCATCGTGATCCTCACAGTGCGCCGCGACGGCTCTTGGCGTAGGTATCAAACGCCACCGCCAGAACGATAATTAACCCGGTGATAATCTGCTGGTAGTAGGCCGAGACGTTCATCAGCACCAGGCCGTTAATCAGAATCCCCATGATGATGGAGCCAATAATGGTTCCGCCGATGCGCCCGTAGCCGCCCATCAGCGAGGTGCCGCCAATCACCACCGAGGCGATGACGCGCAGCTCAAAGGAGATCCCGGCCACCGCCTCGGCGCTCCCCAGACGCGCGCTGAGAATAAAGCCCGCCAGCCCCGCCAGACAGCCAATCAGCACGTAGACGCTGACCAGCACGCGCTTGACGTTGACCCCCGCCAGGCGCGCCGCCTCCGGGTTACCGCCGATGGCGTAGACGAAGCGGCCCCAGCGGGTTTTGTGCAGTGCCAGATAGCCGCCGAGGGCGACGATGGCGAAGATCCAGATCGGAATGGAGATGCCGAGCAGCTCCCCGCGCCCCCACCAGCGGTAGCCCTGATCGAAACCGGCGATCGGCGCGCCGTCGTTGATCACCAGCGTCAGGCCGCGCCAGATGGTCATCCCGCCGAGGGTGACGATGAACGGCGGCAGGCGCAGGCGGGTCACGCCCAGACCGTGCAGGAAGCCAATCGCCGTGCCCATCGCCAGACAAATCCCCAGCCCAATCAGCCAGCTCATGCCGCCCCAGGCGTTCGGGTCGACGGTGGTGAAGTTGTCGCCCTTAATCACGTACGCCGCGGTCATGGCGCACACCGCCAGAATGGAGCCCACGGAGAGGTCAATCCCGGCGGTCAGGATGACGAAGGTCATCCCCACGGCCATGATCCCGTAGATGGAGACTTCGGTCAGGATGTTGAAAATATTGCGTTCAGAGAAAAAGTTGCTGTTCTGCGACTGGAAGAAGATCAGCAGCAGGATCATGAAAATCAGCACCCCGAAGCGCTCGAAGAAGGCGATGGGATCGATGCGTCCGGCGCGTTTGACCGGGGCCTGCGTTTTAGAAATCATCTGCGTCATGAGAAACTCCGTTATGCCGCGTTCAGGGCGTTGTGGTTGATGGCCATCATCGTCATGAGCCGTTCTTCGTTAGCGTCGTCACCGTGGATCTCGCCGGTCACTCGCCCTTCGCTCAGGGTGATGATCCGGTCTGACACCGCCATCACTTCAGGCAGATCGGAGGAGATCACGATCACCGCCACGCCCTTTTTTGCCATGTCAAACAGCACCTGGTGCACTTCCGATTTGGTCCCCACGTCGATGCCGCGCGTCGGCTCATCGACGATCAGCACCCGCGGGTTGAGCGCCATGCAGCGCGCGAGGATCACTTTTTGCTGGTTACCGCCGGAGAGCTTGCGCACCTCCTGCGCGCTGTTGACCATCTTGATCTGCAGCGCCTTGCGGTAGGACTCGATCAGGTCGTCCTCTTTGCGGGTATTCACGAACCAGCGCCACTGCAGCAGCGAGGAGAGGCAGGAGAGCGACAGGTTGTCGCGAATGGACAGCCCCAGCACCGCCCCCTCTTTTTTGCGGTCTTCCGGCACCAGCGCCACGCCCTGGTCAAGGGCATACAGCGGGTCGCGCGGCTGGTAGGGCACGCCGTCCAGCTCAAAGCTGCCCGAGGTAAACGCGTCTGCGCCAAAGAGGCAGCGGGCCACCTCGGTGCGCCCGGCGCCCACCAGTCCGGCAATGCCTAAGACCTCCCCGGCGTGGACGTGGAAGCTGATGTCGTGCAGGGCGATGCCGTGCGGATCCAGCGGCGGCTTTTCGCGGCTCAGCCCCTTCACCGCCAGGCGGACGGGTTTATCCTCATGGTGCGTTTCGCTGGCGGGACGGCGGTTAAAGGCCACGTCGCGCCCGACCATCAGGCGGATCAGCTGTTCAACGTTGGTCTCCGCCACCGCGCCGGTGCCGGTGAAACGGCCGTCCTGGAAAACGGTGAAGCGGTCGCAGAGCTGGAAAACCTCGTGCAGGCGGTGGGTGACATAGATAATGCTCACGCCACGGTTTTTAAGCTCGCGCACCACGCGGTGCAGGCTTTCCACCTCGCTGTCGCTCAGCGCGGCGGAGGGTTCGTCCATAATGATGAGCCGGGCGTTGAGGGTCAGCGCCCGGGCGATCTCCACCATCTGCTGCTGGGCAACGCTCAGGCGGGCGACCGGGGTGGTCGGCGCAACGTTCAGCTGCAGATAGTCGAGAATGACCTGCGCCTCCTGGTTTACCGCCTTTTCGTCGACGATCAGGTTACGTTTACGCGGTTCGCGCCCGAGAAACATGTTTTCCGCGACGGTCATGTTGGGCAGCAGGTTGAATTCCTGATAGATGGTGATAATGCCCTTGTTCTGCCGCTCCACCGGGGAGTCGTCCACCGGCAGCGTTTCGCCGTTGAACCAGATCTCCCCGCGGGTTTGCGGCTGCGCCCCCGCGAGCGCCTTCAGCAGCGTGGATTTACCCGCCCCGTTTTCCCCCAGCAGGGCGTGGATCTCGCCCGCGCCGACGGTCAGCTGGGCGCAGCTTAGCGCCCAGACGCCGGAAAAGCTTTTTGCCAGGTCGGTCACTTTCAGTAAGGGTTGCGACATCGGTCTGCTCCTCCTTTAGAGTGAGCCGCCGCGCCAGCGACGGCTGCGGATAAATCAGTTACCGGCCTCACCGATACGCTCAGCCTGCTGCAGGTTCTCTTTGGTGATCAGCGTCGGCGGGTAGTCGGCCCCGGTGATGGCCTTCTTCTCGCGCACGTTGGCCACCAGCTGGCTCATCGCCGTCTGCACCGCAAAGCCCGGACGCTGATCGGCGGTTACCGCCAGCCAGCCGTCGCGCACGCGGGCCAGCGCTTCCGGCACCGCATCAAAGCCGGTCACGAGGATTTCACCCGGCTTCACGCCCTGGCTCTGCAGGGCTTCAATCGCCCCCAGCGCCATGTCATCGTTGGCGGAGAGGATCACCTGAGGACGCTTCGGCAGCGAGGGCAGCACGCTTTCCACGATGCGCATCCCTTCAGAACGCATCCAGTTGCCGGTCTGATCGGCGACGATCTTGTACTTATCCCCGCCTGCCTTCAGGCTGTCGCGGATCCCTTTGGTGCGTTCGATGTTGGAGGAGGAGCCCGGCTGGCCGGTCAGCAGAATGATTTCCGCCCCGTCGGGGAATTTGGTTTTCACAAAATCGCCAATCGCCTGACCGCCCTTGTAGTTGTTGGCGCCAAAGTGCGGCACTTTTTTCTGGCTGTCGACGGAGCGGTCAAGGGTGACCACCGGCAGCTTCGCATCCTGAATTTCATCCACCGCGCTGGAGACCGCGTTCACGTCGTTCGGGGAGACGATAAAGCCCTGCGCCCCGCGGGTGATGGCGTTTTCCAGGTCAGCCACCTGCTTCGGTGAACTGCCCTGCCCGTCCAGTACCTGAAGCTTCACGCCCATCTCTTTTGCGGCTTTTACCGCCGTGCGCTGCATGTGAACTTCAAACGGCATGGCCAGGTTTGGCGTACTGAAAACAATTTGCTCGTTTTCGGCGAGGGCGGCCCCGGACGTCATGGCGATGAGGGCGGCTACGATCAGTTTTTTCATTATTATGTCTCTCTGTGTAGGGTTGTGGTGTTTAGAGGACGATCTCGCGCTGGCTGCGCAGTGACTCCAGCGCTTTATCCGCAAGGTACAGCGCACGTTCACCATCATCGCCGCTGCAGTCAGGCACCGCTTCGCCGCGCAGGACCGCGACAAAGTGTTCCCATTCCGCGGCGTAAGCGGATTTGTAGCGCTGCAGGAAGAAGTGTTCCGGCAGCGCGCTGGTGCAGCCCTGTTTGCCGTAGTGCTGCACCTGGTTTTCCAGAATGTTGCCCGCGCACAGCAGCCCTTCGGAGCCGTGCAGCTCCAGGCGTTGGTCGTAGCCGTAAGATGAACGGCGGCTGTTAACGATGGTCGCCATCGCGCCGGAGGCATATTTCAGAACGATAAACGCGGTATCGATGTCGCCTGCCTCGCCAATCGCCGGATCCACCAGATTGCTGCCCTGGGCATACACCGACACCGGCTCTTCGCCCATGATGAAGCGCGCCATGTCAAAGTCATGAATGGTCATATCGCGGAACATGCCGCCGGAGACGCGCACGTACTCCGCGGGCGGCGGAGACGGATCGCGGGAGATGATGAGCAGCGATTCCGGCTTGCCGATGCGCCCGGCCTGCACGTCGGTTTTCACGCGGCGGAACTGCGGGTCAAAGCGGCGGTTAAAGCCGATAAACAGCGGCACGTCGTACTCTTTGACCACCTTCAGGCAGTCGCGCACGCGGGCGAGGTCGAGGTGGACCGGCTTTTCGCAGAAGATGGCCTTGCCGTGGCGGGCGGCCATTTCAATCAGATCCGCGTGGGTATCGGTGGCAGAGGCGATCAGCACGGCGTGAACGTTAGGGTCGGTCATCGCTTCATCCAGGCTCTGCTGGCGGGCCTGATACTGCGTGGCGAGGCGGGTGGCAAATTCCTGATTCGGGTCAACCACGGACCAGAGCGTGGTCGCGCCGTGGCTGGCGATGTTAGCTGCATGTACCTGGCCAATTCGGCCAGCGCCCAGTAAAGCAATGTTAAACATAACGGCTCCCGGTGTTGGTGAATGCTGTGAACTAACGACTCTATAAATAAAACATTTATTTCATTTTTATAAATAGTGAAAATTATGTTTTTGAGTGCGGGTTAACACTTTTGAGATGAATGAGATAAATTTTGTTATCAATCTCACAACATAGGTGAACGTGCGGCAACTCCCCTCACCCCGGCCCTCTCCCTCAGGGAGAGGGAGTAAAAAACCACACCGAGCCGTCCCCTCTCCCTGAGGGAGAGGGTTAGGATGAGGGAAAACAAAAATGAAATGAAAATTTCGTTACTTCGGGAAAACTCAATACTGACGGGCTTTTTTCACCTGCGACTGCGTTTGCTCCGCGGCCTCACGCACGGCAGACGACTCTGCCACCTGCGCATCACCGGTTCGCCACCAGGAGGCGTAGTCGTGGGTCATGGTCTTCGGCAGCACCTTGATGTCCAGCAGCGTCGGGCCAGGATGGGCGCGGGCCGCCTCCAGCGCCGCCAGCAGGCTTTGCTCATCGTTTACCCGCCACGCGCGGCAGCCGTAGCTTTCCGCATTTTGCGCAAAATCGACCTTCACCAGCGGCCCGTCAAGCCGCCCGCTTTCCGGGTTGCGATGGCGGTTTTCCGTGCCAAAGCTGCCCATGCCGTGCCCCATCTGCAGGTTGTTAATGCAGCCGAAGCTGGCGTTATCAAACAGCAGAACGGTGACCTTAATGCCCTCCTGAACGGCGGTTTGCAGCTCGGAGTGCAGCATCATGTAGGAGCCATCCCCCACCATGGCGTAAACCGGCTGCTCGGGGCGGGCGAGCTTCGCGCCGATGGCCGCCGCAATCTCGTAGCCCATGCAGGAGTAGCCGTACTCCAGGTGATAGCTGTCCGGCGTTTTGACCTGCCAGAGGCGCTGTAAATCCCCCGGCAGCGAACCGGCCGCCCCCACCACGATGGCGTTATCTTCCACATGCTGGTTGATGAGCCCCAGCACCCGCGTCTGGGTCAGGCGGGTATTGAGCGCCTCGCCGTATTCCGCCAGCTGCGCGTCCAGGTGCCCCGCCACTTCGGGCGCGTCGTCAGGACGCCACTGGCGATCCCACAGGCGACGGCACTCGTCGCACCAGGCGGATTTCGCCTCAGCGATCGCCTCTCCCCAGCCGCTGCGGTAATCACCAAGCGCGTGGGTCAATGCCTCGAGCCCGGTTTGAGCGTCGGCAATCAGCGCCGTGGCGTCCAGCTTCAGGGCGTCAAACTCGGCCACGTTCAGCAGCAGAAATTCGACATCCGGATGGGAAAAGAGCGCCTTGGAGCCGGTGGTAAAGTCGGTCAGGCGCGTGCCGATGCCGATCACCAGGTCGGCCTGCGGGGCGAGCTGGTTGGCCGCCATCCCGCCCGTCACCCCTACGCCACCGAGGTTAAGTGGGTGGTCACTTACCAGCGCCCCCTTTCCGGCCTGGGTTTCGGCAAACGGCAGCTGCAGCGTCTCGACAAAGTCGCGAAACGCCTCATGCGCGCCGGAATAGCGTACGCCGCCGCCGCACACCACCAGCGGGCGATGCTTGCGGGCGATCAGCGCCCGCGCCTGCGCCAGACGCTGCGGATCGGGCGGACGACGCTCGATGTGGTGCACGCGACGCGCGAAGAAGCTCAGCGGGTAATCCCACGCTTCCCCCTGCACGTCCTGCGGGAGGCAAATCGTCACCGCACCGGTATCTGCCGGGTCAGTAAGCGTTCGCATCGCGCTGAGCATCGCGCTCATGAGTTGCTCCGGGCGGTTAATGCGGTCCCAGTAGCGGGAGACCGGACGGAAGCAGTCGTTGGTGCTAATGCTGAGATCGTGATACTGCTCGATCTGCTGCAGCACCGGGTCCGGCTGGCGGCTGGCGTAGATATCGCCCGGAAGCAGCAGCAGCGGGATGCGGTTCGCCGTAGCGGTTGCCGCGGCCGTGACCATATTGGCGGCGCCCGGCCCGACGGAGGAGGTGACGGCAAAGATGCGCTGACGGCGGTGCTGTTTGGCAAATCCCGTCGCCATATGGGCGATGCCCTGCTCGTTGCAGCCCTGCATCACCTGCAGATGGCCCGGATCTTGTTCCAGCGCCTGGCCGATACCCAGCACGTTGCCGTGCCCAAAGATGGTGGCGACGCCCTCCACGAAGGGGGTTTCGTAGCCATCCACGCTGACGTACTGTTGATTCAGGAACCGGACCAGCGCCTGGGCCATGGTCATACGTTCGGTTTGCATAAAATCTCCTGTCAGCCCAGCGTCGGCATGGAGAACGCAGCGCCTGTCTCCTGCTGCATTTCCGGCCAGCGCGCGGTGATGGTTTTCATTCGGGTGTAGAAGCGCACGCCGTCGTTGCCGTGGACGTTGAGCGCGCCGAAGATGGAACGCTTCCAGCCGCCGAAGCTGTGGAACGCCATCGGCACCGGGATCGGCACGTTGACCCCCACCATGCCCGCCTGCACCTCTTCGCAGAAGCGACGCGCGCAGCCGCCGTCACGGGTGAAGATCGCCGAGCCATTACCATATTCATGGCGGTTAATCAGGTCCACCGCGCTGGCGTAATCTGCTACGCGCACCACAGAAAGCACCGGACCAAAAATCTCTTCTTTATAGATGGTCATCTCCGGGGTGACGTTATCGAACAGCGTCGGCCCGACGAAGTAGCCCTGCTCGTGGCCCTTCACGCTGAAGCCGCGACCGTCCACGCGAAGCGTCGCCCCCTGTGCTTCTCCGCTGTCGATGTAGCCCAGCACCTTGCTGCGGTGCGCGGAGGAGATGAGCGGCCCCATTTCGTTTTCCGGCGTCTGGTCCAGCCCCGGCCCGACGCGCAGCGCGGCAATCTGTTTTTCCAGCCGGGCGCAGAGGTCATCGGCGGTGTTATCGCCCACCGCCAGTACCACCGAGAGCGCCATGCAGCGTTCCCCCGCCGCGCCGTAGGCCGCGCCCATGATGGCGTTGGTCGCCATCTCCATGTCGGCATCCGGCATTAAAATGCAGTGGTTTTTCGCGCCGCCCAGCGCCTGACAGCGTTTCCCGTGGGCGGAGGCGGTCTGGTAAATGTATTCGGCAATCGGCGTGGAGCCGACAAAGCTCACCGCCTGCACGCGCGGGTCGGTCAGGAGCACGTCAACGGACTCTTTATCGCCCTGCACCACGTTGAAGACGCCGTCCGGCAGGCCGGCCTCTTTCAGCAGCTGCGCCAGCGCGAGCGCCAGCGAAGGGTCTTTTTCCGACGGCTTCAGCACGAAGGTATTCCCGGTCGCCAGCGCAATCGGGAACATCCACATCGGCACCATCGCCGGGAAGTTAAACGGCGTGATCCCGGCGCAGACGCCGAGCGGCTGCATCAGCGAGTGGCTGTCGACGCCGGTCCCGACGTTCGCCGAGTGTTCGCCCTTTTGCAGATGCGGGATGCCGCAGGCAAACTCCACCACTTCCAGGCCGCGGGTCAGTTCGCCCACCGCGTCGGAGAAGACCTTGCCGTGCTCTTCGCTGATGAGTCGGGCCAGGCGATCCATGTTCTCTTCCAGTAGCGCCTTGAAGCGGAACATCACGCGCGCGCGCTTAAGCGGAGCATGACGCGCCCACGCCGGAAACGCATGCTGCGCGGCGGCAATCGCCTGCTCCGTTTCCTGTGCCGTACTCATCACCACCTGGCGGATCTGCTCGCCGGTGGCCGGGTTGAAGATCGCCTGAACGCGCTGGCCTGAACCGGTGACACATTCGCCGTGAATAAAATTCGCTACCGTCTCCATCCTTAACCTCTCGCTGTTGATACGTGACTGTGACCTGAACACTGTGTACTGACCACTATATATGAAACAAATATTCCATTTTAAGTTGAAATAAAATAAATGATGATTATTGTGATCAAGGATGGATTTTTATGTTAACAGCCAGCACCACTGACGCCGCGTGCGCTATTAAGGGATTTCGGGCGAGGAAATGACTGAAGCTTCTGTTTCATTTTTGCTGCCAGATGGATGGCCGACATTTAAAAGACGCGGTTTTGCGTTTAGAATCATATGACTGTATTTGGGGGAAAAGATGACGACAGCAACCAGCCTGAACGAACTGCAGCAGCAAATCCGCGATCGCTACGATAGCCTGAGCAAGAGGCTGCAGCAGGTCTCCCGCTACGTGCTGGACAATACCAACAGCGTGGCGTTTGATACGGTTGCCGTTATTGCCGAGCGCGCCGACGTGCCGCCCTCGACGCTGATCCGCTTTGCCAACGCCTTTGACTTCACCGGCTTCAACGAAATGAAACAGCTGTTTCGCATGAACCTGGTGGAGGAGACCGCCAGCTACAGCGACCGCGCCCGGCTGTTCCGCGAGATGGAGAGCGAGGCCGTGCCGGAAACGCCGCTCGATATCCTGCAGGAGTTTGCCCGCTCGAACGCGCAGGCGCTGCAGCAGCTGGCCGCCCGCGCCGAGCCGGAGATGCTGGAGCGCGCGGTACAGCTGCTGGCCGACGCTGACACCATCTACATCGCCGGACTGCGCCGATCCTTTAGCGTCGCCGCGTACCTCACCTATGCTCTGAGCCATCTGGAGTGCCGTCCTATCCTGCTCGACGGCATGGGCGGGATGCTGCGCGAGCAAATCAGCCGCATTAAGGCGCGCGACATCGTGGTGTCGATAAGCTTTTCCCCGTACGCGGAAGAGACGGTGATGGTCAGCGAAACCGCCGCCAGCGTCGGCGCGCGGCAGATTGTGATTACGGACAGCCAGATCAGCCCGCTGGCGACGTTCAGCGATCTCTGCTTTGTGGTGAAAGAGGCGCAGGTGGATGCGTTTCGGTCTCAGTCGGCGACGCTGTGCCTGGTGCAGTCGCTGGTGGTGGCGCTGGCGTATCGGTTGGGAGAAGGGAAATAAGGAATCGGTCTTAATGCTTTCCTTAATCATAAACGGTTGGATCTATCAGGGATAAAATGTGAAAAAAATTTTATGGGTGAAATTCGGCTGGTCAGAATATTATCGGGGTGGACCGGTTAATGGTAATTTTGGTTGGCTAAATGAAAATAAAAAAGACGAGCGACGGGGTCACGAGGCGTTCAACTTTGAACCTGCACCTGATGGCACTTATTATTGTTATGTTCCGCCACAAGCAAAACATTATGCCCCTTTAAACGAAGACCCGCACGGATGGACAGTTATTTGTCTTGCGAAAAATCCTCGACGCGCCGGGATCCACATTGTTGGATGGTATGAAGATGCAACGTTGCACGGAAAATGGCTTGTTCCGCCTGACAATGAGATAAAAAAAGCGGGGGATATTAACGTATCTTATAGTGACAGGTCATACTGTATTTCAGCCCAGAAAGCCTATTTTATTCCTCCCGACAAACGAAACGCTCCGTTCTCCGATCCCTCCATAAAACAAGGGAAATATTCCTTTCTCGAAGGACCTGGGGTGGAAATCAACGACAATAAGATACGCGTACTTAACTTGCTGAATCAACGGATGGAAAAAATCTCTCCCTTTGCCATCCTTAATCCAAACGATATTAACTCTCCCGACCCTGAACTTAATACAATCGATCCCTTAACGGGATTCGGTACTCCAGAACATAGGAAACGTGTCGAAAAGCGCGCCGAAGATATCGTCATTACACATTACGAGAAAAAAGGTTTTACCTGCAAACGTATGACGCATCTGCCCTGCGGCTATGATTTCTCATTCACGAAAGGTGAAGAGGAGAGACATATTGAAGTTAAAGGCACATCAAGCTCAACCCCGCAATTTTTCCTTACACGGAAGGAACATTTGAAGGGAATGCAATCTAATTCAAAATGGCGTCTGGCAATGGTGACTTCTGCCCTTTCTGAATCGCCGAACTTAATTGAATATACTGCCCGCGACCTGAAACGCGTATTTGAGCTTGAACCTTATGTTTATATTGGAAGATTTCTTCCCACAGTAAAGGAATAATGAAACTATTCTTTAGACACAAAAAACCCTCTAAGAAACAGAGGGTTTTTTAGAACGTTAAAAAATTTTAACCGCGTTTATTCCCCACTCAATTATTTACGACACACATAGCCAATTGACTGGTAACAACTTTCTTAAGCCTGATTTTACCCGTACCGTTTTATATACCGTCACCGGAAATCAGTACCATGGAAAATGCCATGTCATCGGGTCAGTGAATCGTACTGCTTCTCACAGACTCGTCCGGCTTCGGCGGCCCGGTCAGCGTACTCTGCCAGCTGTCGGTTTCGCTCGAGAGATTTGCTGAGCACGTCGGCAAGCAAAACTCCGGTGTCTGCGGCTGACGCCCCAGCGCCGACAGTGGCGTTATACTGCCTGAGCTGCTCACGGATGGCAACGAGCTGTTGCTGCAACCGGCCAGCGCGAGCGGCAGCATCAAGAGCATCATTGCGCGCCTGGTCGATCCTCTGCTGCGCTTCACGTTCATTGGTCGCTTTCTCCTGTTCTTTCAGCGAACGCAATTTTGCGTCGGCCTGTTTCTGGTCTGCCTGCGCCTGCGCATACCCGGCATCGTACTGGCGGCTACCGTGTACATTCCAGGCAACCACTCCGCCGATGGCCAAAGCAGCAAGCATCAATACGATAAGCAACTGTTTCCAGTACGCTTTGAAGAGTGCCAAGATCATAGACTTGCCTTTGGCTTAAAACGACGAACGTTAATAGGTTCTCCATAAGGCCATGACCAATTCAACCAGGTGAAAGTTTTCAGTTCACACATTCCATCAAACCACTCGCCAGGTTCTATGTCTGAATAACTGCAAACGATCTCCATTCCTCGTTCAGTCTCCTGCAGGGCAACAGTATCTGTCTCCCACCTTGTGATAACTAGAGAAAGAAGTCTTTTCATGAGAGCACCTTGCTGGCGGTGATGTATCGAGCGCGACGGTCGTCGATGCCGTTCTGCCCGCCATTGATGATCTGCGTGACGCGCACCAGGTCGCCGGTGTACTTCATGCAGCCTTTTGTTGCGAAGAACCACGCCGCGCTGCGGGCCGCATACTCATCCTGTGCCAGCAGCTCTGGCTTCTGCACCAGATCAACCTTCAGGCCGTTTCCGCAATCGCGGTAGTTTGTCAGCCCAGTTATCTGGATAAGCCCGCGCCCGCGGTAAAACCATCCGTCGGTCGGCCCGTTGTTTCCCATGCGTTTGCTGTACACCAGGTTGGCGATCGCGCGCTGGCGCTCCAGCGGCAACGATGGCTCACCAGCACGGCGGCCAAGCGCATTGGCCTGGCCCTGAGTGAGTCGTCCGGTGCGGACGAATCCTGCCAGCCCGGTAACGCTGTAGTTGAAGTTCTCCTGCAGCCGGGTGAAGCCGCCGGACTCATGGCCCACCTGCGCGATAAACATCGCCTGGTGCAGAGGTTGCTCAATGCCAAACTCTTTCATGGCTGCGGTGATATGCAGGTACCAGCGCGCGGCCAGCACCTCACTGATGCCAGCTGCACGCTGGAACTGATTAATGTCCATGCTGGGACCTCGTTATTTTGAAGATTTGCACAACGTTCCCTTTTGTCTTGATGAGCGCAGCCAGGAACACGGCTTTGATGATTATTTCTGACCAGTCGGCGCTGACGTAGTACCCGTAGAATGTCCGGATAGGTACGCTGGCGGCGACGACGATCAGCAGATAGGCGAGCCAACCTCCCCACCTGCGATGGCGTGACCCGTCACGGCGGAACAGCAGGACTCGGATTGCAATGCCGCCGCAGATAGCGGCGTTAAGCATGAGAAGCAGCTCAGGACTGGTCATCGTCTTTTCTCCCCGGGATCAGGTCGCGCGGATTTTCAGAACGGTGATACAGCCAGATGCCAATGCGAACAGCGACGATTGCCGACACGAATGCCCCGGCGGAATACACAATGCCTTTCTCGAAAGAGTCCTGCGTAATCGTCGGTATCAGGCTGGCAAAGCCTATCAGAATGGAAGCTGTCGCTTTGTAGAAGAGAAGGCCGCAGAAGAAGCTGAGGAACGCCAGAAGTAACCGCCGCTTTATGGGATATTCCACCGCTGAGGTAACAAAAATTACCGCACCAGCAAGCGCCCCTAAAGCCACCTCAGGCGGCACACCCGCGACCACAGACATAAGCGCGCTCAGGCTAAGCCCCTGATTCAGCGTTTCCGTGGTTAACGTGTGTGACATAGTGACCACCGTTTAATGTGCATAAAGAACCCCCTTAGTAGGTGAGTTCATCATACACAACAAACCATATGTGGATTAAATTTAATCGGATTGCTCTTAGCAAAATTACCCTATGGGTGATATATTGATCCCCATGTAAAATGGACACCAACGCTAACCAAACAAGCGTGTGTAGCAGTTATCACAGAACTAATTAAAGGTAATATAAAATTATGACATCGATTTTAAATAATCTTGTAAGATTTGTAGCCTTACTGAGCGCCATAGGATTAATAAAAGGGCATAGTAAAGACAATAACCTTATGATTTTAATAGAGATTGTCATGATAGCTATGTGGCTACAAATGGATTACAAAAAAAATAATATCTTTAATTAAAAAATAGAACTTATATTATGAATAATATTAAAAATGAAAAGCTTTACGGAATTGAGGCGCTTAGAGGTATTGCAGCCCTTGTTGTTGCCATTGGTCATAATCGTGGTATGTTTGGTCAAGTAGAACTTGGATCAATCATGGACAGACTGACAGCAAATGCAATATTCGGGGTTGAAATATTCTTCATAATAAGCGGGTTTATTATTTCATACTCCACAAGAAACATAAACTCACCATCAATTCGTAATACAGCGTCATTTCTTGTCAAAAGAATATTCAGAATATATCCGGTATACTTTGTAATACTTGCTATCTATGTAGCTCTGTTTTACAGAAACATTTACACTGGCGTCGCCGAGGGTGGTTCCTTATCAACAGTAAATATTACTAAGTCTTTCTTCCTTATACCGCTAGACTGGAATTCCTTACCTCCATACTATGGCTGGGGAACCATAATTGTTTCATGGTCTTTAGCTTATGAAATGTATTTTTATATTGTATTTGCACTTTCAATGTCAATTAGCATCAAATATAGGGCTTTGATTGCATCTATTGTACTGGTGAGCGTAAGTGTTTTATTGCCTGTCATATTCAATGGTAACATTACCATCGACGCACAAAGATACTATTTCAATGGTGGTTATTTATTATCTCACTTTGGGTTCATAGGAAACCCAATTGTTTTTGATTTCATTCTTGGAATGATAATTGCACAAGCACTCCCATACATTAATAAAGTTAAAATAAACAATGGTATAGTTAATAGCATTGCCATAGCTTTGCTAGGATTTTCTTTTGTATTTTGGCTGAATGGAATTTCAGAAGGACATGGATTAACCAAATCTGCATATATCGCCTTTACGATAGTATCTTGCGTTATAATTCTTGAAAGAAATTCAGTTTTTGTTTTTAACAAAGTACTAATATCATTGGGGACAATATCTTACTCACTTTATTTGATTCACGTTCCAGTAATAAAATACATAGAGCTTTATGGTCAGACAATAGGTTTAAACACTAATATTAGATCATTACCTCTATACATATCATCTTTAATAATATCTGTTTGCTTGTCTTATGTTATATTCAACGCAATAGAAAAACCTTTCATCAATGCTGGGGCAAGGATTGCCAAAAAGATTTCTGGATAAATGTGAGGCGTCTTTCGACGCCTTTTTTTATGTATTTGTTCCGTCAGCCCTCTTCCATGTTCCTGTGGTGGCGTTCCACCATATTGGCAGGCCTAAGTTAGTATCGTAATATTGCTGACCCGCCTTAGGCGATGCTGGTCTTTGTGAGGTTGCTCCCTGACTAACAATTACTGTATCAGGAACCCCTTGACATGCCAGCGCTCTATACTTACTTTGGTCTCCACCAATATTAACTTCGCTGTTTCCATCGAATACAGAAGACAACACCGTCACGCCTCCACTCGTATCCTCAATATTAATTCCGCGTTTTTGAGTTGGCCCATCATTCGCAACCCCCCCCTCACCAAACAGGCAGCCAGCAAATGCAACATATTGTGTATCGCCACCTATCCTAATTCCACCTTCGCCATTATTAGTGAATCTAGTATTAGTGAATGATGATTTTTTACACGCATTCATGTATACGCCGAAGTCTTTGCTGTAATGAAACTCGGTGTTTACACAGTTTACAGAAAAACAATCTCTAAGTGTTAATCCATGACCTTGAAAAGCACCCATATGGCCATTTACAATAAAAACAAAAAGGTTACAATTGTTGAGTTCTGTAACGCCTTCAATTGTTACGTCAGTCAGTTCGCATGTACCATGGCTCGGTTTTGCCCAATCGTCATATCCCAGTAGCAGGCATGGAGTAGATGTCGGATTTGCGCAATAGGTATTTCGCATTTGAAATCCCACTGAGTTGCGGACCTCGATACGGGAAGTATAGGCGATAAAACTGTCTGAGATAACTAATGAATCTGCCCAGTCAACACCATTTGGTTGCGTCCTGTTTGAATAAAACATTGAACCTATTCCACGAATTTTCCTAAAGGTGACATATCTGTAGTCTATAAGCTCAAATGTTAATCTGTAGAATGTACATCCGAACACCTCCATTTGCTGCTGTTGATGGCAGCGTATGGCTATAGGGTAATCTCCATCTAAAGCTGATGGGCATGAAAAGGTGAGGTTTTCTATTCTCGCACCATTAATGATGTAAGTAGATGGCTGGTCAGGATCGCCAAAATAGAACATTTCATCTCCGGCAGAAACAGGCTGTATTTCTACACCGATATTTTCTCCAAAGAGCAATGGCTTTTTGATATATACATTTTTTACTTTGTAAACACAGCCAGAACCATTACCTGACACATCAGGGATAAACACTTTCTTACCGGTAGCTGAGGCTTTTTTAAAGGCTAATGAATCATCTGAGACGCCATCACCCTTAGCACCAAAATCAAGTACGTTTACGAAATCATCAAGCTTATCTTGCACAGTTCTTGAAACGCTTCCTGTTGCAGGAAATTTGTAACCAATTAACGTACTGCCTGTTGGCTTCGCCAACTCTATCATCACGTCAGAGGCAGAACCTGACGGAGGAATCACAACGATGGGATTACCTGCGCTGTCGAATGCGGGCATTTTATTTGCTCGCGTTGTGGCGTCTGGCAACTGAGGTATCGATTCAGGAACGCGCAGTGTTTTGTTAAGGTTACTGTCAACATAGTTTTTAGTGGCCGCATCCTGCGGGTCACGTGGATCATGCAGGTTGCGAATGTAATTTCCCAGCGCGTCGTACCAGTTAGCGATGGTGGATGGCTTGCGAAGCGCGAGGCTAAACATAGTGCCAACCTGCTGGATCAGCATCGTCAACTTATCAAAGGCGTCCTCATGCACTTCTGCAAAGAATTTACCCTGATTACGTAAATCAGTCTCCTGGGTAGGCTCCAGCTCTCGCGCAACGGAGATCTTCCATCCGGTAGCCAGCGGCGCGGTAAGCACAACATTACCACCGCTATAACCACCAGCGTTAGTCACCGTGTAGTCTGTATCAAGTATAAGCGTACTGATGTTTTCACTCAGGTCTATAACCGACACTGTCAGATCTGTTTTCTTGAATATGCGGAAGGTGTACGGGAAGGATGTCGTAACGCCGTTCCCGGTGTAATCGTTATGGTCAACTACGGTTGATACCGTCATGGCCTGTCTCCAGTAAAGCAGCGCCCGGCGCGCATGCATCATCTGGACAGTTTATTACCTGTCAAACCTTATATGAATTGAATGAATAACAATCAGGAAAGTTATTACCTTTTGGGTAAATAGCAATTCGTGCTGGATAGTATTTCGAACTTTTGCTACTGTACATATATACAGTGAATGCATGGAGATTATCAGATGCAACGTCAGTATCATCACCCGCTGGAAAAAGGATTTGCAGAACGCATACACACGCCGGGAGGCGTTCGCTCCCTTGTTGAAGAATCACACCTGATGACGTTGCTGAGACAACTGAATGAGGACGGCTTTAATGTTGATGGCCCGATGGCAGAACTGACCGCCCTGGTGAATTACGTCACCAGCTCGCAGATGTCCATGAAGGATCTGCAGATGCATCTCGATTACTGCGTGGAAAAACTGAAGCAGGAAACGACATAAAGAAAAGGCCGCAAAAGCGGCCTAGTATACTAGATGTAGCGGACCTGAATTCCCCATCCATCTGACTGAGTTAGTTTTGGTTCAGCTTTCGCTGCTAAATACCCCATCCATCCCTTTCTCGGATCGCCTAACGTTTTTGCCATTTCGTCCGAATACTGTGATGGAACCCAGATAACAAGGTCTCCTTTTTCTAAGGCGCCTGAATCTGCTTGTGCTGCCATAAAAATAGCCGGAACGATAAACCCACCGTCATCGGATGAAACCTTCACTGCATATATGGCGTTACCATCACCATCTGGTTCCTGATCCGTAATAACAAGTGCCAGAAGCCCTTGTCTTTCTGCAATATCAGTTGTGCAATACTTACACGCGTATTCAAATGCTGATTCGTTATCTTTGAAGCAAAGGTCTTTAATATTGTTATTCACGTTCTGATCCTCAAGAATGGGCCGACTGCTCGGCCCTTCCGTTGCTAAAAATCATTCACCTGCTTAAGAATATACTGCGCGTTGGTAGTAATGTCGCTTATGCAGCGCCTTACCCCGGCCACATAGCAGAAAATCGTCGTCAACTCTGCCGCCGCACCGGAGACATCATGCCCATCATCTTCCATTTGGCGAAGCAGATTCATCAGCAGGGAATGCTCCGTCAGGCCAAGGACACCTTCAGGTGAATGGATATGCTCGCGGTAGCCAGGCTTCAAAGAAGCCTCGTATCGCTTCGTATTGTTTTTTACGACTCCACGGATCGCTGCCACTACCTCAGCGCTCAATTTTTCTTCAGCCAGAAGTACATCTCTTGCGGATATCAACTCTCCTTCAAGAGGAATTCTTGCAACCAGAGAAACCGCTTCGTTGAACTGCCCAGCTTCGATATCTTTATAGGAAACACCAAAGTGAGATTTTAACGCAGACCACATTGTGATAATGGCCTTAGCCTGCTTGTCCTTAGGGAGGGCCTGGCCGCGAGACATAACCATTTCTTTAATGGCATACTGCTGATCAGCGGTGATTTTACCCAGTTGAGTCTTCACAGATTTGCGCGGGTTAACCACTTGGCCTTTCGTCCAGTATTCGTAGAGCACATCGTCACACTCTTCCTGATACTGGATCACGCGGTCACGGATTTCTGGGCGAACTTTATTTGGGCTGATGGTATGGAGCCAGCCGGCGAGTTTACGTAATGCCATGCAAACCACGCTACGACGCTGAGTATCACCAGGAAGCTGCATCACCATTTCGGTGATGCAGGTTTTGAATCGCTCAGTCAGCTTTCTGTGCTGTGTTTGCCAAGCCAATCCCATACCTTCAACAATAGGTCTCATTGGGGTGTATGGCTCTCCGTTGTGGTTGACCACAAACAGATCAGTGCCGTGGAATGGTACGCTGATGGTGCAATGATTTTGCTTCAGTGCTAAACTATTCATGTCGGTTTACCTGTAAGTTGCTGACAAATTAGAAGCCTGACGGTCTGGCCACCGTTGGGCTTCACTATTTTTACTGCACATTTATCCTTTCCTCTCTCACCCCCTTAGCTAGCAATCTCACAATCGCAGAGTTTATTGAAATGCAGTCCATTTCAGCCATGCGACGTATTTCTTGGTCCAGCCTCTCTGGAAGTCTTAGGTTTAATTTGATGCTCTTACGTTCGGTACAAAGTGATTTTTGCATTTCAGCCTCCTTGGGGCCAACTTGACACCTGGTATTAATTTAACACCATTGCGTGATATGTCAACTTGGCCCCATAATAATTTTGAATAATTTTTCCAGGTGACTTATGAGCAAATACCCAAGCCAGATGCAGGATAAGTTCAACCTCAGATTCCCTGATGGAATGCGTGATGCTGTTGCTGAACGCGCCAAAAGCAACGGCCGCTCCATGAATTCTGAGATCGTGCAAATGATTGAGGATGCGCTTTCTGGAGCCCCGGCCGTAGCCATTGGCAGTCATAAAGAACTGGTTGAGCGTTACCGGGCGTTAGCGAAATCACTCCCTGAAGATGGCAAGAGTGAAGAGTGGCAAAAAGAATTTGATAAACTTACTATCGCGATCGTGGATGCAATGACACCTCTTGTGCTTTTAAGATCTGAGTTGGTGAAATTGCATGAGAAGGTTGACAAAACTAATTAAGCAGTAAGGATAATCCATGCCAGTTTTCTCAACACCAGATGAATACAGCAACGGTTATGTACCTTCCGGTAATGCGTTACCAAAACCAGAGGGGTTTGATGTCCCACCCCCAAAAGGCACAAACCCACCACCACAAACGGTAGTCAGTAATACTTCACATTTGGATATGCTGCTTTCGCCATCAGGTGCATATGGCATACCACTTCTAATATTTACTTTAATTGTGATTTTCATTCTCCTCAAAATACGGAAGTGAGAAGCACATAACGTTCTGTGTCGACATCCGCACCCACGCGCAGTACATCACCAAAAACGCAGCCGGGTTCTGGGTAATGGTGCCAACTTACTGATTTAGTGTATGATGGTGTTTTTGAGGTGCGCCAGTGGCTTCTGTTTCTATCAGCTGTCCCTCCTGTTCAG
>NZ_JBMKHB010000016.1:0-107203 GCF_049238285.1 Enterobacter cloacae complex sp. IR53041
AGTCCAGGGCATAGCGAGTCTCCTCTTCTATGCCAGTTATAACTGTTACCCATGTATCCGGTCTAAAGTGTTACCCATGTTTCCGGTTCATACCGTAGCGCCACCGGGCGCTGCTCAGAGCTGAGAAAACCCTCCGTTCCCAACCCATCCCGCTAGCCGTGAATACACCACGTCCACCGCCTCTTTCACCGGCGGCGTCATCGGGTAATAAAACCCGACAATATCCGGCTGAATGCCCAAAAACAGCACCTCGCCCACGTCACCTTTGATCTGATCCACGAGGTAGTTCAGCGGCATATTGTGGGTGGTCATCATAAACATCTCGGCGATGTCGTCCGGGTCAATCAGGCGGATCTCGCCGGGGTTGAACCCCATATCGGTGGCATCGACGATTAACAGCCTGTCCGGGCGCAGCTCGCGGATGGCCACCACGTCGTTTTCCGGCGCGCTGCCGCCGTCAATCACCACCCAGTCGCCCTGCGGGTTGGCGGCACACATCTCTGCGAGCAGCGGACCCGCGCCGTCATCGCCCATCATGCTGTTGCCGACACACAGTAAAACGTCAGTCACGTAATCTCCTCACCATCAGGTAGATGGCGCTCTCCTGATGAATATCATGCAGCATGCCGAGCAGCGTTTTGCTCCACGCCTGCTGCTCCGGGGTTTGTCTGCCGAGCGCCGCGTCAAAGGCGTTGGCGAGCATGGCAATGTGGTTCACATCGATCACGATCTCACCGTACTTCGGCACGCCTTCCATTTTGCGCCGCGCCGTACTGCCCTCCTCCAGCGTGGCAATCCACGCCAGGTATTCCGGCCACGGACAGCTCAGCGCGGCCTCCAGGCAGTCAATCACCCCGAGGTGATGCCCAATCGCCAGGCTGTAATAGACCACCTGCTGCGCCGCATCCGGCGTGGCATCGTTCTCATCAATAAACTTACGGCTCAGCTGGCTGAACACCACCGTTTCACTCATCGGATACGCGCCTCGTCGACGATGCTGTTCAGGTTCGCCACAATCTCATTGAGGCGCGGATCGTTTTCCGCCTCCAGCCAGCGTGCGACCTGGTGGTCACCCTGGCTCAGCAGGCGCAGATAGTCATCGGCAATCTGGCGCCCGTAGCGGTACCCCGCCAGCCTGCGCGCCGTGCGGTCAACCTTCACCCGCAGCGGCTGCACCATGTCCGGGTGCAGAATGGCGGCCGGCTGGTTGTCGAGTTCGCCCGGCTCGCGAGCGTGGATTTTCTGCTCCAGCAGGCCGAGCGCCATCGCGAAGCCGTACAGCGTCGCAGCGGGCGTCGGCGGGCAGCCCGGAATGTAGACGTCCACCGGCACGATTTTGTCGGTGCCGCCCCAGACGCAGTAGAGGTCATGGAAGATGCCGCCGCTGTTGCCGCAGGCGCCGTACGAGATGCAGATTTTCGGATCCGGCGCGGACTGCCAGGCGCGCAGCGCGGGCGAGCGCATGGCGCGGGTGACGGCCCCGGTGAACAGCAGGATGTCCGCATGACGCGGGGACGGCACCACCTTGATGCCGAAGCGCTCCGCGTCAAACAGCGGCGACAGCGTAGCGAAGATCTCAATCTCGCAGCCGTTGCAGCCGCCGCAGTCCACGCGGTAGACGTAGGCCGAGCGTTTGATTTTTTTCAGCAGCGACGCCTTCATGCTGGCGATGGATTCATCCACCGTCATCGGCACCGGAATGCCGTTTGCGTCGCGCGGGCCCAGTAGGTTTTCCATCAGCTGGCCTCTCTCATGTGGCGGGTGATATCAATGCGGTCGGACGGCAGCAGGCACTTCTGTCGCTTGCACGCCGGACAGGTTTCAAAGCTTTCACGGTGATGTTCCGCGCGCGCGTCGCCGTTGTGCTGCAGCAGCGCGATGGCGTAGTCGATCTCTTTTTGCACGGCGAACGGGCGCTCGCAGACGCGGCAGCGGCACAGGTCAAAGCGCGACTGCTGCAGGAAATCCTCTTTCTTCCACACCGCCAGCTCGTACTCCTGCGACAGGCGGATGGCAACCGTCGGGCAGACCTCCTCGCAGCGGCCGCAGAAGATGCAGCGTCCAAGGTTAAACTGCCAGGCCAGCTCGCCGGTTTTGAGATCCGTTTCCACCGTCAGGGCATTCGACGGACAGGCGTTGACGCAGGCCGCGCAGCCGATGCACTGCTGCGGGTTGTGCTCCGGCTTGCCGCGAAAGTTTTTGTCGACCGGCATCGGCTCCAGCGGATAGCGGCTGGTCTGCGTGCCGGTTTTGATCACTTTTTTGATAAAGGTAAACATGACGAATCCTTATTTCAGCGGCGAGTTCTTACGCTCGATGCTGTAGCGCTCAAGCTCTTTGTACGGCACCACCTGGCTTTTCTTCTTGCGCACGTCCACGACGGTCATGCGGTCGGTGCAGGAGTAGCACGGGTCGAGACTGCCGATGATCAGCGGCGCGTCGGAGACCGTGTTGCCGCGCAGCATATAGCGCAGGGTTGGCCAGTTGGCGTAGGTCGCCGCACGGCAGCGCCAGCGGTAGAGCTTCTGGTTGTCGCCGGTCATGCTCCAGTGGATGTCGTCCCCGCGCGGCGCTTCGGCAAAGCCGAGGGCAAAGCGGTTTGGAATGTAGGTGAAGCCCTCCACCATCAGCGGGCCGCCCGGCAGGTTGTCCAGACCGAAGTCGATCATGTTCAGCGCGGTGAACACCTCGTTGATGCGCACCTTCAGACGGGAAATGACGTCGCAGCCCTGCTCGCTGTGCACGGTCATCGGCAGCAGGCCATAGCCGACGAACGGGTGATCGGCGCGGGTGTCGCGGGCGTGGCCGCTGGCGCGCACCATCGGGCCGACGTTGCTGAAGTCGCGGGCGATTTCCGGGTCAAGACGGCCGATGCCCACGGTGCGCTGCTCGATGTTGGGGGTGCTGAGCAGCATATCCACCAGCTCCTGCACGTCGCGACGCATCTGCTGCGCCAGCAGGCGGGTCTGGATCATGTCGTTTTTCAGCAGGTCGCGGCGGATCCCGCCGATCAGGTTCAGACCGTAAGTTTTGCGCGCCCCGGTGAGGATCTCCGCCATCTTCATCGACGCCTCACGCACGCGGAAGAACTGCATAAACCCGGAGTCAAAGCCGACGAAGTGGCAGGCCAGGCCGAGGTTCAGCAGGTGCGAGTGCAGGCGCTCCACCTCCAGCAGGATGGCGCGGATCATCTGCGCGCGTTCCGGCACCACGATCCCCATGCCGTTCTCTACCGAGGTGGTGTAGGCGGTGCTGTGGGCGAAGCCGCAGATGCCGCACACGCGGTCAGAAAGAAACGTCACTTCGTTGTAGCCCATGCGGGTCTCCGCCAGCTTCTCCATGCCGCGGTGGACGTAGAACAGGCGGTAGTCGGCGTCGATAATGTTTTCACCGTCAACGAACAGGCGGAAGTGGCCCGGTTCGTCAGAGGTGACGTGCAGCGGGCCGATCGGCACCACGTTATTCTTCTTGCTGCCCAGCTCGTTGATGAACTCGTAGGTTTCGCTGTCGGTAGTCGGCGCCGGGCGCTGGCGGTAGTCCATGCTGTCTTTGCGCAGCGGATAGAGTTCGTCCGGCCAGTCGTCCGGCAGCACCAGACGGCGCTCGTCCGGCAGGCCAACCGGCACCAGGCCATACATATCGCGCACTTCACGCTCGCCCCAGACGGCGGCGGGCACGCGCGGCGTGACGGACGGGTATTCCGGTTTATTCGGGTCGACCTCGACGCGCACGGTGATCCAGCACTTCTCGCCCTGCTCCATCGACATCACGTAGTACACCGCGTAACTGCCGCACAGCTGGCGCTCGTCGTTACCGAACAGCACCGACAGCCAGCCGCCCTGCTGGTAGTAGAGAAACTCCACCACTTCCGGCAGATAGTTCACCTTAATGGTGACGGTGATCTGGTCTTTGGTTTGCCAGGACTCCTCCAGCACCACGCCCGGGAAAGCCTGATGCAACGCGGCGAGATACTGCTGACCTTTCTTTTCTTCAGACATAAATACTCTCTTTAATCACGCCACCAGCAAGGAGACGAACGCTAAAAATGCAAAACCAAACCCGGCCCAGGTGATGCGGGACGTTTCCACAAAACGCAGGCGCGCCATGCTGTTTTCGAACAGGGCAATCACCAGCACGCCGACCAGCAGCTTGAGGGCGGCAACCACGACGGCCAGCAGCAGTCCACCCGCGGAGAAGTGCGTCATCTGCCCCCACGGGAAGAAGACGCCAACAAACATCTGCAGCACCACCAGCTGTTTGAGGCTGATGCCCCACTTCAGCACCGCAAAGCCGTAGCCGCTGTATTCGGTGAGCGGCCCTTCCTGCAGCTCCTGCTCGGCTTCAGCCAGATCGAACGGCAGCTTGCCCATCTCGATAAACGTGGCGAACGCGCAGGCGCACAGCGCCAGCACCAGCGGAAGGGAGCGGGCAACTGGCCAGTGGTAAACGGTGTCGGTGATAAAGCTGATGTGCGTGGAACCCGCAACCTGCGCGGCGACCCACAGCCCCAGCAGCAGGATCGGCTCAACCAGCACGCCGAGCATTGCCTCGCGGCTGGCACCGATGCCGGTAAACGGGCTACCGGTGTCCAGGCCCGCAATCGCAAAGAAGAAGCGGGCGATGGCGAAGAGGTAGATAAGGGTAATCAGATCGCCAAGCACGGGCAGGGGCGAAGCCACCGTCACCACCGGCAGCGCGGTGGCGACGGTGAGCATCACGCCCACCATCACAAACGGCGTCAGGCGGAAGACCCAGCCTGCGGCATCCGGGGCCACGCTCTGGCGAGAAAGCAGCTTGAAGAGATCGCGGTACTCCTGCAGTACGCCAGGCCCGCGACGGTTGTGCATCCGGGCACGCGCCACGCGCGTGATGCCCGACAGCAGCGGCGCGGCGGCGAACAGCACCAGCGCCTGAAGAATTGCCAGTAACAGACTCATGTCAGGCTCCTCGTGAAATCACAATCACTACCAGCACCGCCAGCTCGATCAACGCCAGACGGCGGAACAGCGCGGGCGCGGCAGCGTTCTGCCAGCCGGGTACCCAGCCCACCGGGTTCAGCCAGTGGCGCAGCTTCAGCACGGCGGCAAAGTTCTCTTTCACCGGCATAGCGAAACCGTGGGCGGTGATGACCATCGACTGTTCGTGTTCGTAGCCGCAGGCCCACGCGGCACCGCGCGAGCGGGAGGTGAGCCGGTCGCGTTTGAAGAACAGCATCAGCACGAACGGCAGCAGCGGCGCGGCAATCAGCAGCAGCGCAATCATCGGCTGGGAAACGACGGTGTGCGCCGTCTCAAGCGGCAGCGGAATGGCGTGGCCCAGCAGCGGCAGCAGCCACGGCGCGGCAACCCCGCCCGCAATGCAGCACAGCGCCAGCGCGACCACGCTCACCCCCATCAACAACGGTGCGCAGCAGGCGTTTTTCGCTTCGCGGGTGCGCGGCGCGCCGAGGAAGGTCACGCCATAGACTTTCGCCATGCACATCACGGCCAGCGCCCCGGTAATCGCCAGCCCGACCGCCAGCAGCGGCCCCAGCAGGCGGGCGATAAACGCCTCGCTCTGACCGAGGGCGAAGAAGGACTGATAGATCACCCACTCCCCGGCAAAGCCGTTCAGCGGCGGCAGCGCGGCCATCGCCATCAGCCCGACCAGCATCGCCAGCGAAATCACCGGCATTTTTTTGCCAATCCCACCGAGCTTTTCGATATCCCGATGGCCGGTGCGGAACCAGACGCTGCCCGCCCCGAGGAACAGGGTGCTTTTAAACAGGCTGTGGTTGATCAGGTGATACAAACCGCCGATAAAGCCGGCGGCAATCAGCGCCGGTTGATTAAGCGCCAGCCCGGTCACCCCCGCGCCCATGCCGAGCAGGATGATGCCGATATTCTCCAGCGTGTGGTACGCCAGAAGACGCTGGATATTGTGCTCCATCAGCGCGTACAGGCCGCCGATGAAGGCGGTGATCATGCCCGCAATCAGCAGCACCACGCCCCACCACAGCGGCGGCTGGCCGCCGGTCAGCGTCATCGCCAGAATCCCGAACAGACCGACCTTCATCACCACCACAGAAAACAGCGCGGCAGCGGGCGCGGAGGCATTCGCATGCGCCTGCGGCACCCAGCCGTGCAGCGGGATAATCCCGGCCAGCAGGCCAAAGCCGATCACGCCCAGCAGCCAGACGTCATTGCCCAGCGGATGCCCGTTAAGCGCAGCGAACTCCAGCGTGCCGAAACGCTGCCACACCCGCCAGCAGGCCAGCGCCAGCAGCAGCGTCCCGAGGCGTCCCAGCGCAAACCACACTTTCCCGGAGGCACTGCAGCCGGTCAGGAACACGCCGCACAGCGCCATAATCTCCGCCATCACCACCAGCGCGCCGAGGTTGCTGGCGATCACGGTGCACACCGCCGTCGCCATCAGCAGGTTCACCAGCAGGCCGTTGGCTTTGGCGTGCGGATGGCGGTGCCAGTCGATATTGAACAGGCTGATAAACAGCCCGCACAGGCCAAAGGTCACCAGCCAGATGGCGTTCAGCGGCGTAATCGCAACGGTGTGGCGAATCAGCGGCATCACGGCCTCTGCGGACTGCCCGCCGAGCAGGACAACCCCACCCGCCGCCAGCGTCATCAGGCTGCCGACCGCCCCGCCGATCCCGGCGATCCAGCCGCTCAGGGTTTTATGGAATGACAGAAGCCACGCCAGCACGGCGGCGGCGGCAAAGTACGCCACGGCGCTGGTAATCATCGTAATCGCGTTCATTTCACCCCCTCGTTGAGCGCCTGCAGAAGCGAAAGATCGCCGACGTCGGTATTAATGGTCAGCTCGCGCTTGCGCTTGCTGGTGCGGGCGATGTCGCGAATGTTCACCAGAATCAGCGCTTTGGTTGGACAGGTGCGCACGCAGGCCGGGCCCTGTTCATCGAAGCTGCACAGGTCGCACTTCACCGCCACGGCGCGGATGCCGGGCACCCAGTCCAGCAGCGTGCTAACGCGTGCAGGCGCCGGAGGCGCGGGCGGGGCTTTAGGCGAGTTGGCATTGGCCGGAATATGCAGCGGGCGGCTGCCGGAGAATTCAATCGCACCGAACGGGCAGGCAATGCCGCACAGCTTGCAGCTTACGCACAGGCTTTCGTTCAGCTGGACTGCGCCATCCACGCGGGTGATGGCGTTCACGGGACAGACACCCGCGCAGGGGGCATCTTCACAGTGATGGCAGAGCTGCGGGGCAGACTCTTTTTCATTACGCATGACGTGCAGGCGCGGCATGGACTGTAGCCCATGCAGGCGATGCGTTTCCGAACACGCCGCCTCACAGGTTCGACAGCCAATACAGACCGTCGAGTCAGCAATTACAAAACGGTTCACCGGGTTATCCTCTGGTGATAGTCATTTTTGACGAAAAACTGTCTTGTCGACACTTCTCGACACACGGGGGGTCAGGCCACGTTCGCTGAGGTATTTCCGTCCATCAGCTGCTTCAGGTTGACCGGGAGATCGTGTTCAACGGCGGTGTACAGGCCGTTATAAACCGGGGCGATTTTTTCCAGATAGTGCTCCAGTACCTGCTGGCGATCGCGGTTGCTGACGTGGCCGTCCACCATGCCGTCAGCCATCAGCTGCGCCTTTGCAATACACTGTTTTTCACCGTCTTTTGTCTCGAGGTGGTACTCGATGGTGTGGCTGTTGAAGTTATCCGCCAGGGTGACATTGATGATGAAATGGCCGAAGAGGACAAAGCGCATATCGCCCTGCGCCGCACAGCTCATCGCGTGGTGAAGACGCGCTTTCGACAAGGTAATGCCCTGAACCAGAGAGTTGCAGTAAAGGTGCCACTGGTCCTGTAACTGCTGATGACGCTGCGCGATGTATTCCGCTTTTTCGCTGATTTCCCAAATAGTCATAAAAGTTATCCGTTTAATGGAGATAGCGGCTGTTAAGCAGATTCCATGCCAGTTTTTATGCTTATGATTTTCAATGGATTTAGTTAAAAATTCGCTGTCAATATCGCGGTGTCGACGTGTCATTTCGACAGCGGTGACATCGACACGCCTTAACAAAAATCAAGCTGGCACTGTTATTGCATTACCGGGGCAATT
This sequence comes from Enterobacter cloacae complex sp. IR53041, assembly GCF_049238285.1. Lineage (NCBI taxonomy): Bacteria > Pseudomonadati > Pseudomonadota > Gammaproteobacteria > Enterobacterales > Enterobacteriaceae > Enterobacter > Enterobacter cloacae complex sp. IR53041. The sequence goes on from NZ_JBMKHB010000016.1 coordinate 8,090, forward strand.
CATTGAGGAGGCGTCATGCACGAAATCACCCTCTGCCAGCGGGCTCTGGAACTTATCGAACAGCAGGCTGTGCGAAACCACGCGAAACGCGTCACCGGCGTCTGGCTGAAGGTCGGGGCGTTTTCCTGCGTCGAGACCAGCGCCCTGACCTTCTGTTTTGAGCTGGTGTGCCGCGGCACGCTGGCGGAAGGCTGCGAACTGCATATTGAGGAGCAGCAGGCGGAGTGCTGGTGCGAACAGTGTCAGCAGTACGTCACCCTGCTCTCATCAAAGGTACAGCGCTGTCCGCAGTGTCAGAGCACCGGGCTGCGCATCGTGGCGGATGACGGCATGCAGATCCAACGCCTCGAAATCGAGAAGGAGTAAAGTATGTGTAGTACCTGCGGTTGCGCCGAAGGCAACCTGTATATAGAAGGGGATGAGCACCGTCCCCACTCCGCGTTTCGCTCCGCGCCCTTTTCCCCTGCCCCGCGCCCTGCGGCAGCCCTGACCGGCATTACCTTTGCGCCGCAGCGTTCCGACGCGGGCGACCTACATTACGGCCACGGCGAAGCGGGTACCCACGCGCCGGGCATGAGCCAGCGCCAGATGCTGGACGTGGAAATCAACGTGCTGGACAAAAATAACCAGATCGCCGCCCGCAACCGCGCCCGCTTCGCCGTCCGCAAACAGCTGGCGCTGAACCTGGTCTCCAGCCCCGGTTCCGGCAAAACCACGCTGCTGACCGAAACGCTCAAACGCCTCAACGGGCGCGTCTCCTGCGCGGTGATCGAGGGCGACCAGCAAACGGTAAACGACGCGGCGCGCATCCGCGAAACCGGCACCCCGGCAATTCAGGTTAACACCGGCAAAGGCTGCCACCTGGATGCGCAGATGATTGCCGACGCCGCCCCGCGCCTGCCGCTGGCGGATAACGGCATCCTGTTTATTGAAAACGTCGGCAACCTGGTCTGCCCGGCGAGCTTCGATCTGGGTGAACGACACAAGGTGGCAGTGCTTTCGGTGACCGAGGGCGAAGACAAGCCGCTGAAATACCCCCACATGTTCGCCGCGGCATCCCTGATGCTGCTGAACAAAGTCGACCTGCTGCCGTACCTGAATTTCGACGTGGATAAGTGCCTGGCGTATGCCCGCGAAGTGAACCCGGAGATTGAGATCCTGCTGGTCTCCGCCACGCGCGGCGACGGCATGGACGGCTGGTTACGCTGGCTGGAGAACGAACGATGTGCATAGGCGTACCGGGACAAATCCATTCCCTCAACGGTAATCAGGCCAAAGTCGAGGTTTGCGGCATCCTGCGTGATGTAGACCTGACGCTGGTGGGCAGCACCGATGAAACGGGCGCGTCGCGTCTCGGCCAGTGGGTGCTGGTCCACGTGGGGTTTGCCATGAGCGTGATTAACGAAGCGGAAGCCCGCGACACGCTGGATGCGTTGCAAAACATGTTCGACGTGGAGCCGGACGTCGGCGCGCTGCTGTACGGCGAGGAGCGGTAATCATGCGTTACGTTGATGAATACCGCGCGCCGGAGCAGGTGCTGCAGCTTATCGGACACCTCAAAACGCGCGCGGCGCTGCTGGACTACACCAAAGAAAGGCCGCTGCGGATCATGGAGGTGTGCGGCGGGCACACGCACGCGATCTTTAAATTTGGCCTCGACCAGCTGCTGCCGGAGAACATTGAGTTTATCCACGGCCCCGGCTGCCCGGTCTGCGTGCTGCCAATGGGACGCATCGACAGCTGTATCGAGATTGCCAGCCGGCCCGACGTCATATTCTGCACCTTTGGCGACGCGATGCGCGTGCCGGGGAAAAACGGCTCGCTGCTGCAGGCGAAAGCGCGCGGGGCGGACATCCGGATCGTCTATTCGCCGATGGATGCCCTGACGCTGGCAGCGGATAACCCCGCGCGCAAGGTGGTATTTTTTGGCCTGGGGTTTGAAACCACCATGCCCGCGACGGCCATCACGCTGCAGCAGGCGAAAGCGCGCGGCGTCGATAACTTTTTCTTCTTCTGCCAGCACATTACGCTTATCCCCACCCTGCGCAGCCTGCTGGAAGCGCCAGGCAATGGCATTGACGCCTTTCTGGCACCGGGCCACGTCAGCATGGTGATTGGCACAGACGCCTACGGTTTTATCGCTGAACAGTACAATCGTCCGTTAGTGGTCGCTGGTTTCGAACCACTTGATCTACTGCAAGGTGTCACCATGCTGGTTGAGCAGAAAATAGCGGCCCTGAGCGCGATCGAAAACCAGTACCGCCGCGTGGTGCCGGATGCCGGCAATGAACGGGCTCAGCGTGCCATTGCGGAGGTGTTCAGCGTCGAAGGCGACAGCGAGTGGCGAGGACTGGGGCTGATTGCCGAATCCGGCGTGCGCCTGACGCCAGCCTATCGCGCGTTCGATGCCGAAGCGCATTTCCGCCCGCAGCCGCAGCAGGTTTGCGACGATCCCCGGGCCCGCTGTGGCGAGGTGCTCACCGGCAAATGCAAACCGCATCAGTGCCCGTTATTTGGCAAAACCTGTAACCCGCAAACGGCGTTTGGCGCGCTGATGGTCTCCTCCGAAGGGGCATGCGCCGCGTGGTATCAATATCGCAACCAGGAGTGTGAAGCATGAACACGGTGGAAATGGCGCACGGAAGCGGTGGACAGGCGATGCAGCAGCTGATTAACCGGCTGTTCATGGAGGCCTTTAACAACCCCTGGCTCGCCGAGCAGGAAGACCACGCGCGCATTGACCTCGCCACCCTCACCGCCCAGGGCGACCGGCTGGCCTTCTCCACCGACAGCTACGTCATCGATCCGCTGTTCTTTCCCGGCGGCGATATCGGCAAGCTCGCCGTCTGCGGCACGGCCAACGACGTGGCCGTCAGCGGCGCCATTCCCCGCTACCTCTCATGCGGATTCATCCTTGAAGAGGGTCTGCCGATGGAGACGCTCTCGGCGGTGGTGAACAGCATGGCACACACCGCGCGCGAGGCGGGTATCGCTATCGTCACCGGGGACACCAAAGTGGTCCAGCGCGGTGCGGCCGATAAGCTGTTTATCAACACCGCCGGAATGGGGGCTATCCCCGCCAACATTCACTGGGGCGCACAGCGGCTTAGCGCGGGCGACGTGCTGCTGGTAACCGGCACGCTGGGCTGCCACGGAGCGACTATCCTTAACCTGCGCGAAGGCTTAGGGCTGGACGGTGAACTGCGCAGCGACTGCGCGGTGCTCACCCCGCTGATTCAGACGCTGTGTGCTATTCCCGGCGTGAAGGCCTTGCGTGATGCCACCCGTGGCGGGGTGAATGCCGTGGTTCACGAATTCGCCGCAAGCAGCGGGTGCGGGATTGAACTGACCGAGCGTGGCCTGCCTGTAAAAGCTGCCGTGCGGGGGCTGTGCGAACTATTGGGACTTGACCCACTGAACTTTGCTAACGAAGGCAAGCTGGTGATCGGCGTGGAACGCGCGGCGGCAGAAGCCGTTCTTGCTGAGCTGCGCGCGCATCCATTAGGGAAAGAGGCCGCCATCATAGGCGAAGTGGTCGAGCGCAAGGGGGTGCGCCTGACCGGACTTTACGGCGTGAAGCGCACGCTGGACCTGCCGCACGCGGAACCGTTACCCCGAATTTGCTAGAGCCGCGCCATAAGCGGTCAGCACTGAATGTCTCTTTTTTGCCAGTTTCTATTGGAAAGCAATAATGCCGTATACACCGATGAGCGATCTTGGACAGCAGGGCCTGTTTGATATCACGCGCACACTTTTACAGCAGCCCGATCTCGGCGCGCTAAGCGATGCCCTGACGCGGCTGGTCAGGCAATCAGCGCTGGCCGACAGCGCGGCGATTGTACTGTGGCATAGCGGAACGCACCGCGCGAGCTACTACTCAACGCGCGATAATGGCAAAACGTTTGAGTACGAAGACGAAACGTATCTCGCGCATGGCCCGGTGCGCCGTATTCTCTCCCGTCCGGAAGCGCTGCACTGCAACTTTGAGGAGTTCCGCACGGCGTGGCCGCGGCTCGCGGAGAGCAACCTCTACCAGCCGTTCGGCCACTACAGCATGCTGCCGCTCGCGGCAGAGGGACATATTTTTGGTGGCTGCGAGTTTATTCGCACGACCGACCAGCCCTGGAGCGAGGCGGAATACGAGCGTCTGCACACCTTTACCCAGATTGTGGCCGTCGTCGCGGAGCAGATCCAAACCCGCGTGACCAATAACGTGGATTACGACCTGCTGAGCCGCGAGCGCGACAACTTCCGCATTCTGGTTGCCATCACCAACGCCGTGCTGTCGCGCCTTGATATGGACGAGCTGGTCAGCGAAGTCTCGAAGGAGATCCACCACTATTTCAAAATCGATGCCATCAGCATCGCGCTGCGCGGCCATCGCAAGGGCAAGCTGAACATCTACTCCACGCATTATCTGGATGAAGCCAACCCGGCGCACGAGCAGAGCGAAGTGGACGAAGCGGGCACCCTGTCTGAACGGGTATTTAAAAGCAAAGAGATCCTGCTGCTCAACCTGAGCGAGCAGGACCCGGTGGCACCGTACGAGCGGATGCTGTTTAACACCTGGGGCAACAAGATTCAGACCCTGTGCCTGCTTCCCCTGATGTCCGGCAACACCATGCTGGGGGTGCTGAAGCTGGCGCAGTGTGATGAAGCCGTGTTTACCACCGCCAACCTGAAGCTGCTGCGCCAGATCGCCGAGCGTATCTCCATCGCGCTGGATAACGCCCTCGCCTATCAGGAGATCCACCGCCTGAAAGAGCGGCTGGTGGATGAGAACCTGGCCCTGACCGAACAGCTCAACAACGTGGACAGCGAGTTTGGTGAAATCATCGGGCGCAGCGACGCCATGTACAGCGTGCTCAAGCAGGTTGAGATGGTGGCGCAAAGCGACAGCACGGTGCTGATCCTTGGCGAAACCGGTACGGGTAAAGAGCTGATTGCCCGGGCCATCCACAACCTGAGCAACCGCAACAGCCGTCGGATGGTGAAGATGAACTGCGCGGCGATGCCCGCAGGCCTGCTGGAAAGCGACCTGTTCGGCCACGAGCGCGGTGCATTCACCGGGGCCAGCAGCCAGCGGCTGGGCCGTTTTGAGCTGGCGGACAAGAGCTCGCTGTTTCTCGACGAAGTGGGCGATATGCCGCTGGAGCTACAGCCGAAACTGCTGCGCGTCCTGCAGGAGCAGGAGTTTGAACGTCTTGGCAGCAACAAGCTTATCCAGACTGACGTGCGGCTGATTGCCGCCACCAACCGCGACCTGAAAAAAATGGTCGCCGACCGCGAGTTTCGCAGCGATCTCTACTATCGCCTGAACGTCTTCCCGATCTTCCTGCCGCCGCTGCGCGAGCGCCCGGAAGATATTCCCCTGCTGGTCAAAGCGTTTACCGCCAAGATCGCGCGTCGGATGGGGCGAAACATCGACAGCATTCCTGCCGAGACGTTACGTACCCTTTCATCGATGGAGTGGCCCGGCAACGTGCGCGAGCTGGAAAACGTCATCGAGCGTGCGGTGCTGCTGACGCGCGGCAATGTGCTGCAGCTCTCCCTGCCTGAAGTGACGCTGCCTGACGTGACCGTGCCCGCCGCCGAGACGGCGAAAGAGGGAGAAGATGAATATCAGCTCATTATGCGCGTACTCAAAGAGACCAACGGCGTGGTTGCCGGGCCAAAAGGTGCCGCCCAGCGTTTAGGGTTAAAACGCACTACCCTGCTGTCGCGCATGAAGCGTCTCGGGATCGATAAAGAGAGCCTGCTTTAAGCCCCCAATCCGGCGGTGTTTTTCTGGCACCGCCTTTCGTTACCCTGCGCAATTGTCCCTCATTGACACAAAATCGTTTCCTCTGTATAAAATTCCGCCTTAATAATGAGTTTCATTTGCATCAATAATAATATTAATCAAGGGTAGCGTTTCATGAAGAAGGTCATCTGCGCGTTAGGCCTGGCGGTTGCGTCGGTCAGTTCTGCTCTGGCAACCACATATCCTCTGACGATTGAAAACTGTGGCTATAAAGAGACATTCACTAAAGCGCCGGAACGCGTCGTGGCTCTGGGTCAGAATACCGTCGAAATTCTGCTCCTGCTGGGGCTGGAAGATAAGGTGAAGGCCAGCGCCTTCTGGCCGACGAAAGTGCTGCCGCAGCTGGCGGACCAGAACGCAAAAATCAAAACCCTGACGGTCGAAATCCCTACCCTTGAATCCGTGCTTGCGCAAAATCCCGACTTTGTCCCCGCGCAGTCACCGCTGCTGCTGGGGCCAGAAAGCAAGGTCGCAAAACGCGACGATCTGATGACCCTGGGCGTGAACAGCTACGTGTCCCCGGGAATGTGTGCGACCAAAAAAGCCACCGGCGATATGTACGGCAGCCGCCAGAAACTGTGGGATATGACGTATCTCTATCAGGAGATTGAGGATTTCGCCAAAATCTTTAACGTTGAAGACCGCGGTCAGGCCGTGATTGCCGATTTCAAAAAACGTGAGGCCGACTTGCGTAAGGAATTCGGCAAGAACAAAAAAGATCTCTCCTTTGTTTTCTGGTTCTCCAGCTCATCCCCCTCTGCGGACGCCTACGTAGGCGGTAAAAATAGCCCCTCCGGGTTTATCGCCAGCCTGATGGGCGGGCATAACGCCATCACCTCCGAGACCGAATGGCCAACCGTGGGCTGGGAAAGCATTATTGCCGCCAATCCGGATGTGATTGTGGTCTCCAGCCTGGACCGCAACCGCTGGGCGCTGGATAACGCGGAAGAGAAAATCAAATTCCTGAAAAGCGATCCGGCCGTCAGCCAGCTGGACGCGGTGAAAAAAGGCCATATCGTGGTGATGGACGGTCAGGCCATGAACCCGACAATTCGCACGATTTACGGGGCTGAGCAGGTTGGCGAACAGCTCAGAAAACTGGGGCTGAACTGATGACCACCGCTGTCCTTCAGGCCAGGCAGAGCCTGGTTCTGACGACCTCGTGTTTGCTCGCCTTTGTCCTGCTATTTCTGGTTATCGCGCTGAGCGTCAGCGTCGGCGAGCTGTCCATCCCGCTGGATAACGTGTTTTACGCCATCAGCAATAAAATGGGGCTCACCGATGTTCCGCTCACTCGCATCTATGAGAGCGTGATCTGGGACTTCCGCCTGAGCCGCGCGCTGGTGGCGGCCTGCTGCGGCGCAGGTCTGGCCATCTGCGGGGCCGTATTGCAGAGCCTGCTGAAGAACGCGCTGGCGGAACCCTACGTGCTCGGCGTGTCCGCGGGCGCGTCGACCGGGGCGGTTTCTGTCGTCGTATTGGGGATCGGCACCGGTGCGGTGTCGCTCTCTGCCGGAGCCTTTGCCGGGGCGTTCGCCGCGTTTGCGTTTGTCGCGTTTCTGACGAACGGGGCGCGCGGCGGGAATGAACGTACGATTCTGGCAGGCGTCGCCGCCTCACAGCTTTTTAACGCCATTACCGCCTACACCATTAGCACCTCCGCCAGTGCCCAGCAGGCGCGCGACGTGATGTTCTGGCTGCTGGGCAGCTTCAGCGGCGTACGCTGGCCTGAATTCCAGCTGGCGCTGGTCGTGGTGCTGATTGGGTTAGCCGTGTGCCTCTACTATTCCCGGGCGCTGGATGCCTTTACGTTCGGCGATGACGCCGCGGCGTCGCTGGGCATTGCTGTCCCCTGGGTGCGCCTGGCGCTCTTTACCACCACCGCGCTGATCACCGCGACCATCGTCAGCATGGCGGGGTCAATCGGCTTTGTCGGGCTGGTGGTGCCGCACGTCATGCGTTTCATGTTCTGGCCGCTGCACCGCACGCTGCTGATTGCCAGCGCGCTGGCAGGCGCGATCCTGATGGTGCTGGCAGACATTGCCTCGCGCATGCTGATTGCGCCGCAAAGCCTGCCCGTCGGCGTGGTCACCGCGCTGGTTGGCGTTCCGTTCTTTGCCGTGATTATCTACCGCTCAAGGAATAAGTGATGAGCATCTGCGCTGAAAATATTACCTGGAAGGTCGGCAAAAAAATCATCGTTAATGACGTCTCGCTGAAGGTTTCCCGGGGCGAAACGGTAGGACTGCTTGGCCCTAACGGCTGCGGTAAATCGTCTCTTTTACGTATCCTCGCGGGGCTGCGTCGCCCGGATGCGGGCTGTGTGACGCTGGACGGCCAGGACATCTCTCGTATTGCCAAAAAGCAGCTGGCCCGCCGGGTCGCCTTCGTGGAGCAGCACGGCATGACTGACGCCAACATGCGCGTACGCGACGTGGTCAAACTAGGGCGGATTCCGCACCACTCCGCCTTTTCCAACTGGAGCACGCACGATGACGAAACCGTCACCGCCGCTCTGCAGCGCGTGGATATGCTGGATAAAAGCGACCAGGGGTGGCTGAGCCTCTCCGGCGGTGAGCGCCAGCGCGTCCATATTGCCCGCGCGCTGGCCCAGACCCCGACGGAAATCCTGCTGGATGAACCAACAAACCACCTGGACATTCATCATCAGATGCAGCTGATGCAGTTGATCAGCGAATTACCGGTCACCAGCATTGTCGCTATCCACGATCTCAACCACGCCTCGATGTTCTGCGACTCGCTGATTGTGATGCAGAAAGGGCAAATTGTGGCGACGGGGACACCGCAGGACATCCTGTCCGAGTCGTTGCTCTGGGACGTCTTCCGGGTCAAAACCAAAATCGAGATCTCGCCGTTCCATGGCAAAAAACACATTCACTATATCGTTTAGGGGCGAGTGACCAACGATGCCCCTTCGCCCTGCCACCACGCTCTGGCCCCCCGTTTTACTGGGTAGCCAGTTTGTTTTTAACATCGGCTTTTACGCCGTTGTCCCCTTCCTGGCGATATTCCTGCGCGACGATATGCTGCTCTCCGGCGGGCTGATTGGGCTGATCCTCGGCCTGCGCACGTTCTCTCAGCAGGGGATGTTTATCGTCGGCGGCGCGCTCTCGGACCGGTTTGGCGCGAAAATCGTTATCCTGAGCGGGTGCATTATTCGCGTCGCGGGGTATCTGCTGCTGGCGCTTGGAGAATCGCTGTGGCCGATTATTCTGGGCGCGTGCCTGACGGGGGTGGGCGGCGCGCTGTTTTCTCCCTCTATTGAGGCATTGCTGGCGAAAGCGGGCACGCACAGCGAGGCGAAAGGTAAACGAAGCCGGGCGGAGTGGTTCGCGCTCTTTGCGGTCTGCGGGGAACTCGGTGCGGTACTGGGCCCGGTTGCCGGCGCACTGCTCACCGGCCTGGGCTTTCGCCAGGTGGCGCTGGCGGGCGCTGGCGTCTTTCTCGTTGCGCTGGTGGTTCTCTACTTTTGCCTGCCCGCGTCACGCCACGCCGCGCGGACGCTGAAGCTCGTTCCCTGGTGGACGACGTTCCGCCAGCCCCGCTTTGTCGCCTTTATCATTGCCTATAGCTCGTGGCTTTTGAGCTATAACCAGCTCTATCTGGCGCTGCCGGTAGAGATCCAGCGCGCCGGCGGTAACGAGAAAGATCTCGGCCCGCTTTTTATGCTGGCCTCTGTACTGATTGTTGCTTTACAGCTGCCGCTGGCGCGATTCGCCCGGCGCGTGGGCGCGGTGAGGATCCTGCCGGTGGGCTTTTTATTCCTCTCCGCCGCCTTTGCAAGCGTGGCAATGTTTGCGCCGACGGCACCGCCTGAGGGCTGGCTGCGCCTGCTGCCGTCGGTCTGTTTCGTGACGCTGTTGACGCTGGGACAGATGCTGCTGGTACCCTCGGCTAAGGACCTGGTCCCCCGGTTTGCCGAGGAGTCCACGCTGGGGGCGCACTACGGCGCACTCGCCACCGCCGGAGGCATTGCGGTACTGGCCGGAAATTTGCTGTTTGGCAGCCTGCTGGATCGCGCGCTGGTGCCCTCAACGCAGGCGATGCTCCCCTGGCTGCTGCTCGCCCTCTTCCCGCTCTGCAGCGCGCTGGCCCTTAACGTGATTTGCCGCCCGCTCAGAAGCTGAACCGGTCACTTTTTCGGACGATACTTTTCCGGCAGTTCCGGTACGGGACGACGGTCATCCATCAGATGGCGGACGGTCAGAATGGGGTGACGCCAGAGCATTCGCGGGCCTGCCCAGCGCATAATCTGCTTCATCTCTTCGCGTTTTGCAGGCTGGTAGCAGTGGACCGGACACTGTTTACAGGCGGGCTTTTCCTCCCCGAAAACGCATTTATCCAGACGCTTATCGGCATAGGCATTTAGCGCCTGATAGTGCCCCTCTTCCACAGAGGCCTGAGGACACTGCTTCTGATACAGCGCGATCATTTTCGCGATGGTCTCTTTTTCGCGTGAAATTCGTTTACCGGACATAGCGACTTACCGAACAATAAAGTGCAAAAATAATACACCTTTCAATGCGGGATTTCAGTTATTGCATGTTGTTTTCTGAAGCCTGATTCCAGTTTTAGCCCTGCCAGGCCCAACCATTACTGGTATTTTATACAGGCATCAGTAATGACTTTTATCCGTGTTGTCGGGAGACCCTATGCAAGAACTCGCTATCAACAAACCCTATCGCCATTTAACAGTGGGATATTTCAGAAAGCGCCATGAAGACCGCAATACCAAGATACCGAAGCGCTACAGCGTGCATGCGGCGCTGAGCTTAAAAGGTGACTGGCTTGAAAAGGCAGGGTTTACCACCCACTCCCGGGTGCGAGTGGGTGTGGAGCATGGAAAAATCGTCATTGAGCTCATGTCGGAAGACGCCTCGTAAAGCGGCGACATTTTTCTGCGCCGTACCTTTTTTTCATGCGACAATAGAAGGAACAAACGGCCACTGAGCCGCTCAAAACGGTTTATATTCAAAGAAATGGACATCATAACTCCATGAGCACACTCGACAATTTCGACGCACATACGCCGATGATGCAGCAGTATCTGAAGCTGAAGGCACAGCATCCGGAAATCCTGCTGTTTTACCGTATGGGCGATTTTTACGAGCTGTTTTATGACGATGCCAAACGCGCATCGCAGCTGCTCGACATCTCGCTGACCAAACGGGGCGCATCGGCTGGTGAACCCATCCCAATGGCCGGTATTCCGCACCACGCGGTAGAAAACTACCTGGCGAAACTGGTGAATCAGGGTGAGTCTGTCGCCATCTGCGAACAGATTGGCGATCCCGCGACCTCAAAAGGTCCGGTTGAGCGCAAGGTCGTGCGCATCGTCACGCCGGGCACCATCAGTGATGAAGCCCTGCTTCAGGAGCGCCAGGATAACCTGCTGGCAGCGCTATGGCAGGACGGCAAAGGCTTTGGCTACGCGACGCTGGACATCAGCTCCGGGCGTTTTCGTCTGAGTGAACCGGCTGACCGAGAAACAATGGCAGCCGAACTGCAGCGCACCAACCCGGCAGAACTGCTCTACGCCGAAGATTTCGCCGAAATGTCGCTGATTGAAGGCCGTCGCGGGTTGCGCCGCCGTCCGCTGTGGGAATTCGAAATTGATACCGCGCGCCAGCAGCTGAATCTGCAGTTTGGCACCCGCGATCTGATTGGCTTTGGCGTTGAAAATGCCCCGCGCGGGCTGTGCGCGGCAGGTTGCCTCCTGCAGTACGTAAAAGATACCCAGCGCACCGCCCTGCCGCATATCCGCTCTATCACCATGGAGCGCCAGCAGGACAGCATCATCATGGATGCCGCCACGCGCCGTAACCTGGAGATCACCCAGAACCTGGCGGGCGGCGTAGAAAATACGCTCGCGTCGGTCCTCGACAATACGGTCACGCCAATGGGCAGCCGTATGCTGAAACGCTGGCTGCATATGCCGATTCGCGATACCGCTACGCTGGTTTGCCGTCAGCAGACGATTGCCGCCCTGCAGGATCGCTATACCGAGCTGCAGCCGGTCCTGCGTCAGGTGGGCGATCTGGAACGTATTCTGGCCCGTATGGCGCTGCGCACGGCGCGACCGCGCGATCTGGCGCGGATGCGTCATGCTTTCCAGCAGCTGCCGGAACTGCGTGCGCAGCTGAGCGACGTTGACAGCGCGCCGGTACAGAAACTCCGCGAAACCATGGGCGAATTTACCGAACTCCGCGAGCTGCTTGAACGCGCCATTATTGATGCGCCTCCGGTTCTCGTGCGCGATGGCGGCGTGATTGCCCCGGGCTACAACGAGGAACTGGACGAATGGCGCGCGCTGGCCGACGGCGCGACGGACTACCTTGATAAGCTGGAGATCCGCGAGCGCGAGCGTCTTGGTCTCGACACCCTGAAGGTGGGGTATAACGCGGTTCACGGTTACTACATTCAAATCAGCCGCGGGCAGAGCCACCTGGCGCCGATTCACTACGTGCGCCGCCAGACGTTGAAAAACGCTGAACGCTACATCATTCCCGAGCTGAAAGAGTACGAGGACAAAGTTCTCACCTCGAAAGGCAAAGCGTTGGCGCTGGAAAAACAGCTCTATGAAGAGCTGTTTGACATGCTGATGCCACACCTGGCCGACCTGCAGCTGAGCGCCAGCGCGCTGGCGGAACTGGACGTGCTGGTGAACCTGGCCGAACGCGCGGAAACGCTGAACTACACCTGCCCGACCTTTACCGACAAGCCCGGCATTCGCATTACCGAAGGCCGTCACCCGGTGGTCGAGCGGGTGCTGAACGAACCATTCATCGCCAACCCGCTGAGCCTGTCGCCGCAGCGAAGAATGCTGATCATTACCGGTCCGAACATGGGCGGTAAGAGTACCTATATGCGTCAGACGGCGCTGATTGCCCTGCTTGCCTATATCGGCAGCTACGTTCCGGCGCAAAACGTGGAGATTGGACCCATCGACCGTATCTTTACCCGCGTCGGGGCTGCGGACGATCTGGCGAGCGGCCGCTCAACCTTCATGGTCGAAATGACCGAAACGGCAAACATTCTGCATAACGCGACGGAGCACAGCCTGGTGTTGATGGACGAAGTCGGACGCGGAACGTCAACCTACGATGGCCTGTCGCTGGCCTGGGCCTGTGCGGAAAGCCTCGCGAATAAAATCAAGGCCATGACGCTGTTCGCCACCCACTACTTCGAGCTGACGCAGTTGCCGGAGAAAATGGAAGGCGTGGCTAACGTCCACCTTGATGCGCTGGAGCACGGCGACACCATCGCCTTTATGCACACGGTGCAGGATGGCGCGGCAAGCAAGAGCTATGGTCTGGCCGTTGCGGCGCTGGCCGGTGTACCGAAAGAGGTGATCAAGCGCGCGCGTCAGAAACTGCGTGAGCTGGAAAGCCTGTCACCGAATGCGGCGGCGACGCAGATCGATGGTACGCAGATGTCGCTGCTGGTGCCAGCGGAAGAGACATCGCCTGCTGTGGAAGCGCTGGAGAATCTCGATCCTGATTCCCTGACGCCGCGTCAGGCGCTGGAGTGGATTTATCGGTTGAAGAGTCTGGTTTAGTTCTCTGCGGTCTTTGCCCGGTGGCGCTGCGCTTACCGGGCCTACGAATTTTGTAGGCCGGGTAAGGCGAAGCCGCCACCCGGCAAAACAGACCGCACAATATTATCGCCCGGTAAGCGCAGCGCCACCGGGCTTTTTTTTAGAGCAGCGGCGGGATTGTCGGCACCTGTGGCGCCTCGTCAATATCCTTCTGCGTCATGCGGAACGCTTCCGGGTAGTGCTCGCGGCTGGTACGACGCAGCGGTTCGGTATCGCGCCAGGTATACAGACAATGCTGGCACTGGTAAACGGTCCAGACCCCTTTCACCGGTGACGTCGCCATCACTTCAATATGCTCATCGGCACAACGTGGACAAATCATCTTTTCCTCCTTATTGGCGTGCAGCCAGCATCGCGGTCAATTTTTCAGCCCAGGCTTTGGTTTCGGGAAGATCCTGAACCGGCTGGCTATAGTGGCCCCGGGTGTCCGGTGCGACAGGCGTGGTCGCATCAATAATCAGTTTGTCGGTAATACCCGCCGGACTGGATCCCGGATCGAGTTCAAGCACCGACATGTTCGGCAGCTGCACCAGATCGCCTGCTGGGTTGACCTTCGATGACAGCGCCCACATCACCTGCGGAAGGTTGAACGGGTCGACATCCTCATCCACCATGATCACCATCTTCACGTATCCCAGGCCGTGCGGCGTGGTCATGGCGCGCAAGCCAACCGCGCGGGCGAAGCCGCCGTAACGCTTTTTGGTGGAGATGATCGCCAGCAGACCATGGGTGTACATCGCGTTTACCGCCTGCACTTCCGGGAACTCCGCTTTCAGCTGCTGGTAGAGCGGCACGCAGGTGGCTGGCCCCATCAGATAATCAATCTCGGTCCACGGCATGCCGAGGTAAAGGGATTCGAAAATCGGTTTGGTGCGGTAAGAAACTTTGTCGATACGGACAACCGTCATGTTACGGCCACCGGAGTAGTGCCCGGTAAACTCGCCGAACGGCCCTTCAATTTCGCGCTTACGGCCTTCAATCACCCCTTCCAGGATCACTTCAGAACCCCATGGCACGTCGAAGCCGGTCAGCGGCGCGGTGGCAATCGGGTACGGGCTTTCACGGAGCGCACCGGCCATTTCATATTCCGACTGATCGTATTTCAGCGGCGTCGCGCCCATCAGGGTGATGATCGGGTCGTTGCCCAGCGTAATCGCAATCGGCAGGTCTTCGCCGCGCTCTTCCGCTTTGTGCAGATGCAGGGCGATATCGTGCATCGGCACCGGCTGCAGGCCGAGCTTGCGCTTGCCCTTCACTTCCATGCGGTAGATGCCAACGTTCTGCTTGCCGAAGTTATCCGGGTCGAGCGGATCGCGCGAGACAACGCACGCTTTGTCGAGATAAAAACCACCGTCCCCGTCGTTCAGGCGGAACAGCGGCAGGATGTCGAACAGGTTAATGTCTTCACCGTCCACCGTATTCTGCGCCCAGGCCGGGTTGGCGCGGCGCTCTGGCGCAATCGGGAATTTATCCCAGCGGCGAATAAACTCGTCGATCTGCTTTTTCACCGGCGTGTTCGCAGGCAGCCCCATCGAAATAGCGTGATTTTGCCAGGAGCCGATGGTGTTCATCACCACGCGGGCATCGGTAAAGCCGCGAATGTTGTCGAACCACAGCGCGGGTGCGCCGTCACCGATGCGGCCTGTCGCGTTGGCTGCCGCCGCCAGATCCGGCTCGGCGTTTACCTCTTCCTCAATTTTCAGCAGTTGCCCTTGCTCATCGAGCGCCTGCAGGAAGCTTCTCAGATCATCAAATGCCATCTTTATTCTCCTGTGAAAAATGTTTCCCCTCCCGCAACCCGTTCCAGCGGCGCGCCTTTTTATACTCCAGGCCAAACTGGTCGAGCACGCGGGTCACAATATGCTGGGTAATGTCATCGGCGGTTTGCGGGTGGTTGTAGTACGCAGGCATGGGCGGCACCATCGCCACGCCCATGCGGGAGAGCGCCAGCATGTTCTCCAGATGAATGGTGCTGAGCGGCGTTTCACGGGGCACCAGCACCAGCTTACGCCCCTCTTTCAGCACCACATCCGCCGCACGGCCCACCAGCCCTTCGGCATAGCCCGCGCGGATCCCGGCCAGCGTTTTCATGCTGCAGGGAATGACGATCATGCCGTCGGTACGAAACGAGCCGGAGGAGATGGTGGCGGCCTGGTCAGCCGGGCTGTGGACGACGTCAGCCAGGGCAGCAACATCCTGGGCGGTGTAAGGCGTTTCCAGCTCAATGGTGGTTTTTGCCCACTTCGACATCACCAGATGCGTCTCTACTTCCGGCATTTCCCGCAGCGCCTGCAGCAGCGCCACGCCCAGCGGAGCACCCGTCGCCCCCGTCATTCCCACGATCAATCTCATTCATCACCTCAATCAATTTGTTCGTATGCGAACATTGTAGGTAAACTACTCCCGGATTGTTTTACTGACAAGATCGTTCGTACACGATCACACAAAATGCTAAAAAATGCCGCATTATCATCCTGGACTTTAGCGGCTATCATAGGGGGTGATTTTTTCTGTCGGAGTGTTCATGGAACTAAGACAAGAGGCGTTCCACCTGTTACGTCAGCTTTTTCAACAGCATACCGCGAAGTGGCAACATGCCCTGCCGGAACTGACCAAGCCGCAGTATGCGGTGATGCGCTCGATTGCCGAGCATCCGGGCATTGAACAGGTGGCATTGACTGAAGTCGCGGTCAGCACGAAAGCGACCCTGGCGGAAATGCTGAGCCGCATGGAGGCGCGCGGGCTGGTCAAACGCGAGCACGACCCTGCGGATAAACGCCGTCGCTTTGTCTTCCTGACGCCAGAAGGTGAAGCCCTGCTTGCAGACTGTAAGCCGGTAGGCAATGAGGTTGATGAGGCCTTTTTAGGACGCCTTAACAAGGCCGAGCGGGAGCAGTTCTCTGCGCTCATCAAAAAGATGATGCACGATTAACTCACGCTGGTGCGCATAAAATCGATAAAGGTGCGCACTTTTGCGGGCACATGCCGGGCATCAGGATAGACCGCATAGATCCCCTGCCGCGCAAAGGTATACTCCGGTAAAATCGTCACCAGCGTTCCCGCATCAAGCGAATCGCGCACCAGCCATTCCGGCAGTAACGCCACCCCACCGCCTGCGAGCGCAAAAGCCATAAGGGCCTGAGCGCTGTCGGCAAACAAACGCGGCGCCTTTTTTATCTCCAGCACGTCAGGCGCACCGCGGGCATCTTTCACCTGCCAGCGCAGCGGCGAGGCTAAGCGCTCGTGGATAATCCAGTCGGCCTGCGCCAGCTGCGCAAGCGATTCGATCGGGTTTCTCGCAAGCCACTCGGGCGTCGCGACGGGGAGAATAGAAAAGTGAGAAATCAGTGCGGCGTGGTTGCGCGAATCAACAAGCGTCCCCAGCCGGATGGCCACGTCAAAGCGCTCCGAGATAAGGTCTGCGTGCAGTGACGACGAAACATGTCGGACGCGAAGATCCGTGTGCTGCTGGCTAAACCTGGCCAGCAGCGGCACCACGACCCGGGCGCCATATTCAGGCGTGGTCGTGATCCGCAGCTCGCCGGTGAGCCCCGCATGGTTCGCACGGACATCATCCTGCAGCCGTTCGGCCTCCTTCAGAAGCGCCACGCTGCGCTGATGAAAAAGCACGCCCGCCTCGGTTAGCGTCAGGCGGCGGGTGGAGCGCAGCAGCAGCGTAACGCCCAGCTCATCTTCAAGCTGGCGGATATTGAAGCTGACGACCGCTTTTGTCAGCCCCATCGCCTCGGCGGCCGCCGTAAAACTGCCGGTGTCGGCCACCGCGATAAACATCTGCGTCCGCTGCAGGTTAATCATCATCACGCCCTTTACTGTCAAAATATTTTTGACAGTATATCGCGCTTTGTCAGGTTTATCCGTGATTCCCGAGCCGATACGATACGCCACCTCACCGGAGGATCCACCATGACGTATCGCAGCCAAGTTGCCGTTGTCTATCTGCTGGGCTTTTTTCTTGATTTGATCAACATGTTTATTGCCAGCGTCGCCTTTCCGGCGATGGCTCACGCCTTTAACACCACGCCTTCTGCCCTTGCCTGGGTCAGTAACGGCTACATTGCCGGCCTGACGCTGGCGATCCCGTTCAGCGGCCTGCTCTCGCGCCGCATCGGGCCAAAGCGCGTCATCCTGCTCTCGCTTTTTCTGTTCAGTGCCGCCTCCGCTGCGGCGGGCCTGTCTGCAACGCTGGAAAGTCTGATTGCCTGGCGAGTGCTTCAGGGCGTGGGAGGAGGCTTACTGATCCCCGTCGGACAGGCGCTGACCTGGCAACAGTTCAGGCCTCAGGAGCGTGCGAAGCTCTCTTCGGCGGTGATGCTGGTTGCGTTGCTTGCCCCGGCCTGCTCCCCGGCTATCGGCGGCGTGCTGGTGCAGACGCTAGGCTGGCGATGGATCTTTTTCGCCACGCTTCCGGTGGCTATCGTGACCTTCGTTCTGGCCTGCCTGTGGCTTAAACACGAAATGCCTGCGATGAACGCGGCCAGACTGCTAAACCTGACCTTGCTCGCGGACCCGCTTTTGCGTTTTTCCATGCTTGTCTATATCTGCGTTCCTGGCGTATTTATTGGGGTGAACGTCACGGGCATGTTTTATCTTCAGAACGTGGCGAACATGAGTCCCGCCGCTACGGGCATGCTCATGCTGCCGTGGTCTGTGGCATCGTTTATCGCCATCACGGCAACGGGACGTTATTTTAACCGTATCGGCCCCCGACCCCTGATCGTCATCGGCTGCCTGTTGCAGGCGACGGGCATTCTGCTTTTGATTAACGTCAGTTCGGCTACGCTGTTGCCTGCCGTCGCGTTTGCCCTGATGGGCGCCGGGGGAAGCCTGTGCAGCAGCACGGCTCAGAGCAGCGCGTTTCTGACAACGCGCCGGGACGAGATGCCGGATGCCAGCGCGCTGTGGAATCTCAATCGTCAATTGAGCTTTTTTGCCGGTGCCCTGCTGCTGGCGCAGGTGCTGAACCTGGCGCAGGCGTGGCTGACGCCACACGCCGCCTGGCACGGGATGTTTATTTTTGCCGCAGGCATGACCTTGCTGCCTGTACCGTACGTTTTTCGTCTTAACAATACGCAGGTGCTAAACCCGCTGCGACAGGAGAATTCATGACGCCTTTCGAACACGACATTATCGACCTCCACATTGCGCTTGAAGCATGGTTAGGCAAAGGTGAAGGCGAGGCCGACGCCCTGCTCGCCCGTTTCCGTCGCGATTTTCTGATGATCCCGCCGGGCGGTGTGCAGGTCGACTATAACGGCCTGGCCAGTTTTCTGGAAAAACAGCGCGGAAGCCGTCCCGGGCTGAAAATCGTCATTGACGAATTAACCACGATCCAGAGCGGCGAACGGGGTGCAGTGCTTCACTACCGGGAGACGCAAACCCGGCCAGACCTGCCCGTTAACGTGCGCTGGTCAACCGCGGTGCTTAATCAGGAAGGTGACAAAATAACCTGGCGTCTGCTGCACGAGACGGCGACGCAGCCGTAACACAAAAGAAAAAGGCCCGTCTCACGACGGGCCTTTTTTGACGAAAGGTTGCTTATTCGCGGAACAGCGCTTCGATATTCAGACCTTGCCCCTGCAGGATTTCACGCAGGCGGCGCAGACCTTCAACCTGAATCTGACGAACACGTTCACGGGTCAGGCCAATTTCGCGGCCGACGTCTTCCAGTGTCGCAGCTTCATACCCCAGTAAACCGAAGCGACGCGCCAGCACTTCACGCTGTTTGGCGTTCAATTCGAACAGCCATTTGACGATGCTCTGTTTCATGTCATCGTCCTGCGTGGTGTCTTCCGGACCGTTATCTTTTTCATCGGCCAGGATGTCCAGCAGCGCTTTTTCGGAGTCGCCACCCAGCGGGGTGTCAACGGAGGTAATGCGCTCGTTGAGACGCAGCATACGGCTTACGTCATCAACCGGTTTATCGAGTTGTTCGGCAATTTCTTCTGCGCTTGGCTCGTGGTCCAGCTTATGGGACAACTCGCGCGCGGTACGCAGATACACGTTCAACTCTTTGACGATGTGAATCGGCAGGCGAATCGTACGGGTCTGGTTCATAATAGCCCGTTCGATGGTCTGACGAATCCACCAGGTCGCGTAGGTTGAGAAACGGAACCCGCGTTCCGGGTCAAACTTCTCAACTGCGCGGATGAGACCTAAGTTGCCCTCTTCAATCAGATCCAGCAGAGCCAGACCACGATTGCCGTAACGGCGGGCAATTTTCACGACCAGTCGCAGGTTACTTTCAATCATGCGACGACGCGAGGCCACATCACCACGCAAAGCACGACGTGCGAAATAGACTTCTTCTTCGGCCGTTAGCAGTGGGGAGTAACCAATCTCCCCAAGGTAAAGCTGAGTCGCGTCCAGTACACGCTGTGTGGCGCCCTGCGATAACAGCTCTTCTTCAGCCAAATCGTTATCACTGGGTTCCTCTTCTACTAAGGCTTTTTCGTCAAAAGCCTCTACTCCGTTCTCATCAAATTCCGCGTCTTCATTTAAATCATGAACTTTCAGCGTATTCTGACTCATAAGGTGGCTCCTACCCGTGATCCCTGAACGAGACACCCTGGCTGGCATGCCCCGTCAAATTATCGCTGCGGCAAGTACTGCAGCGGGTTTACGGATTTCCCCTTGTAACGAATTTCAAAATGCAAGCGTGTAGAACTGGTTCCGGTGCTACCCATGGTAGCGATTTTTTGCCCCGCCTTAACTTCTTGTTGTTCCCGGACCAGCATTGTGTCGTTATGGGCGTAGGCACTCAGGTAATCATCGTTGTGTTTGATGATGATAAGATTACCGTAACCGCGCAGAGCGTTACCGGCATACACAACGCGTCCATCTGCGGTCGCGATGATAGCCTGTCCTTTACTCCCTGCGATATCGATCCCTTTATTTCCCCCTTCGGAAGAAGAGAAGTTCTCGATAACCTTGCCGTCAGTCGGCCAGCGCCATGCAGAAATCGGCGAACTGGAGGTCATACTGCTGGCAGTCGGTTCAGTAGAGCTAACCACAGGTGCCGTAACCGGTGCTGTGACAGCAGTCGCAGTCCCTTTATTATTCGGCAACATTTTGTTAGCAGTCTGATCACCTGAATCCTCAGAATACGTAATTACAGGTTGTGAAGCAACCACCGTGGTGGATTTTTGTGCAGGCTTAACGCTGTTATTTTGAGCCGTCACATCGGCCGCTGAAACCGTGTTGCCAGGCGTAAGCGGCGTACCCGTCGCGTTGCCCACCTGGAGCGTTTGCCCGACTTCCAGACCATATGGGGCCTGGACGTTGTTGCGCTGCGCGAGGTCACGGAAATCGTTCCCGGTGATCCACGCAATGTAGAACAGCGTATCGCCGCGTTTCACGGTATAGGTGCTGCCACCGGTGTAGCTGCCTTTCGGAATGTTCCCATACTGACGGTTATAGACTATGCGGCCGTTTTGGGTCTGAACAGGCTGTTCAACTGGCTGAACCTGCATTGGCTGTGTAACAGGATGTTGCACAGGCTGAATTTGTGGCGTTTGCTGCGGCGCAGCCGTTCCCATTTTAGGTGGCGGCGTGATTAACATTCCGCTGGACGTGTTACCGGAGCCGCTGTTTCCGCCGACGGAACTGACGGGGGCAGGCGCGTTGTTAGAACTTGTACAGCCTGCCAGCCAGAGCGAAACCAGTGATAATGCCGCAACACGGCTGATGGTGAATTTAGGGCTTCCCGCGCTCATTTATCCCCCAGGAATGTGTTAACTACCAGTGACTTAAAATTTACCGTGATGGCACGAATCTTTCGCGCCACACCATACGCTGAATTTGCCTTAATAACCCTGGATAATTCCGAGTCTCAGGCCAACTCCCCCTTCACCAGAGGCACAAAGCGCACGGCTTCCACGGTGTCGATAATAAACTCGCCGCCGCGCCGACGAACGCGCTTCAACAGCTGCTGCTCGTCCCCGACAGGCAGAACCAGAATGCCCCCCTCATCCAGCTGCGACAACAGGGCAGCTGGAATTTCTGGCGGGGCCGCCGTCACGATGATCGCGTCAAACGGGGCACGAGCCTTCCAACCCTGCCATCCATCACCGTGTCGTGTCGAAACATTATGTAAATCAAGTTGTTTCAGGCGACGACGCGCCTGCCACTGTAAACCTTTGATCCGCTCAACGGAGCATACGTGATGAACGAGATGCGCCAGGATCGCGGTCTGATACCCCGACCCGGTGCCAATCTCCAGCACGCGGGAATCGGGCGTCAGCTCCAGCAGCTCCGTCATGCGAGCCACCATGTAAGGCTGCGAAATCGTCTGGCCCTGCCCGATGGGCAGCGCCACGTTTTCCCACGCTTTGTGTTCAAACGCCTCGTCTACAAATTTCTCACGCGGAACCAAGGCGAGCGCTTCGAGCACGTGCTCGTCGCGGATCCCCTGCGCGCGTAGTTGTTCCAGAAGAGTTTGTACACGTTTGTTTACCATTGCGCGTTCACTCCTGCGCGTTCCAGCCAGCCCGACACCACATCATGCGCGCTATACGCGGTTAAATCTACGTGCAGCGGGGTAACCGAAACATAGCCTTCCTCCACGGCGGCAAAGTCAGTATCCGGACCCGCATCGCACTTATCGCCAGGAGGGCCGATCCAGTAAAGCGTGTTGCCGCGCGGATCCTGCTGCGGGATCACCTGATCGGCAGGATGTCGACTCCCGCAACGGGTGACGCGGATGCCTTTAATTTCATCGAGAGGAAGATCCGGCACGTTGATGTTGAGGATGCGTCCGGTACGCAACGGCTCGCGGCCGAGCGCCCGCAGGATCGAACAGGTCACCGCGGCAGCGGTGTCGTAGTGCGTGTAGCCGTTCAACGAGACCGCCAGCGCCGGGAATCCCAGATGGCGGCCTTCCATTGCGGCCGCCACGGTGCCGGAGTAAATCACGTCATCGCCGAGGTTAGGCCCGGCGTTAATGCCGGAGACGACGATATCCGGACGCGGCCGCATCAGCGCGTTCACGCCCAGAAAAACACAGTCGGTCGGCGTGCCCATCTGTACGGCAATATCGCCATTTTCAAAGGTAAAGGTGCGAAGCGACGACTCCAGCGTCAGCGAGTTAGACGCTCCACTGCGGTTACGATCGGGCGCCACAACCTGCACATCCGCAAACTCACGGAGGTGTTTCGCCAGGGTCTGAATGCCTGGCGCGTGGATCCCGTCATCGTTACTCAGCAATATTCGCATAATCACCCGAGGTGTTGATAAGTTCCCTGACAACACTGGTGGCAAAGCTGCCTGCCGGCAGCCAGAAGCGTAACTCGACGGTCACGTCATCCCACCAGTTCCAGCTTAACTGCTGCGGATAGAGCAGCATCGCGCGGCGTGCCGCGTCGACTTTTTCCCGCACCAGCAAGGACTGCAATTCTGGCGCATCCGCCACGGCTGACTGCTCGGCGGCCAGGGCCTCCCCCTGGGTTCCCCAGTCGCCCGTACCGGGCAACGCGGCGGTGATCAGCAGCCCTTTTGCGTCCACGCGCGACTGGACATCCGCCATCTCTTCGGCCGTTGCCACAAACCAGCTTCCGCGTCCCGCTAATTGTAGCGCATCGCCAACAACAACTTGATTCGCGTCTGGTTTTTTCAGCCTTTCACTCACAATCTGATTAAACAACGCACTGCGGGCCGCCGACAACCAAAAACTGCGTTTATTCCTGTCCCGCACCGGCGCGTCGCTTTGCGCCCAGCGCAGTGCGCCCTGCAGGTTGCTGCCGCCGATGCCAAAGCGCTGGGCGCCAAAGTAGTTCGGTACGCCGCGGTCGCTGATGGCATTCAGGCGTTTTTCAACGTCTTCACGGTCAGTCACTTCGCGCAGCATCAGCGTAAACGCGTTGCCTTTTAACGCGCCCAGACGCAGTTTGCGCTTGTGGCGGGCATATTCCAGTACCTTACAGCCCTCAAGCTCAAATTTGCTTAAATCAGGCATCGCATTGCCGGGAACGCGCGCGCAGAGCCACTGTTCCGTGACGGCGTGTTTATCTTTCTGCCCGGCAAAGCTCACCTCGCGGGCATGAATTTTGAGGAATTTTGCCAGCGCGTCGGCCACAAAGCGGGTATTGCAGCCATTTTTCAGAATACGCACCAGGATATGTTCGCCTTCGCCATCCGGCTCAAAGCCCAGATCCTCGACCACGAGGAAATCTTCAGGGCTGGCTTTCAGCACCCCGCTCCCCTGCGGCTTACCGTGCAGGTATGTCAGGTTGTCAAAGTCTGTCATTTGCTCGCCTTCACCAGCAGCGCCACGGCTTCACAGGCTATCCCTTCGCCGCGACCGGTAAAGCCCAGCTTCTCGGTCGTCGTCGCTTTGACGTTCACGTCGTCCATATGGCAGCCCAGATCTTCTGCAATAAATACGCGCATCTGCGGAATGTGCGGCAGCATTTTTGGGGCCTGAGCGATAATCGTCACGTCGACGTTGCCAAGGGTGTAGCCTTTCGCCTGGATGCGGCGCCACGCTTCGCGCAGCAGTTCACGGCTGTCCGCCCCTTTAAACGCCGGATCGGTGTCCGGGAACAGCTTGCCGATATCACCCAGTGCGGCCGCGCCCAGCAGCGCGTCGGTCAGCGCATGCAGCGCCACGTCGCCATCAGAATGCGCCAGCAGCCCTTTTTCATAAGGAATGCGCACGCCGCCAATGATAATTGGGCCTTCGCCGCCAAAGGCGTGTACATCAAAACCGTGTCCAATTCGCATTATGCCTTCTCCTGATGGGTCGAACGGGTAAGATAAAATTCCGCGAGCTGTAAATCTTCCGGACGCGTCACTTTAATATTATCAGCACGTCCTTCAACAAGCTCAGGGTGGAAACCGCAGTACTCCAGCGCAGAAGCTTCGTCCGTGATGGTCGCACCTTCGTTAAGCGCGCGCGTTAAGCAGTCGTGGAGCAGTTCGCGGGGGAAAAATTGCGGCGTCAGCGCGTGCCATAGATCGACGCGATCGACGGTGTGGGCGATAGCCCGTTTGCCCGGCTCGGCACGCTTCATGGTGTCGCGCACGGGGGCGGCCAGAATGCCGCCCACTTTACTGGTTTCGCTCAATGCCAGCAGACGAGCGAGATCGTCCTGATGCAAGCACGGACGTGCCGCGTCATGGACCAGCACCCACGGCGCGTTACCGGCCGCCTGAATGCCTGCCAGCACGGAATCGGCGCGCTCGGCACCGCCATCGACAACGGTAATCTGTGGATGATTTGCCAGCGGGAGCTGCGCGAAGCGCTCATCGCCGGGGCTGATAGCGATGATCGCCCGCGTCACCCGCGGGTGCGCCAGCAGCGCCGCCACGGCGTGCTCGAGGATCGTTTTATCGCCAATAGAGAGGTATTGCTTGGGACATTCTGTCTGCATGCGCCGGCCAAAACCTGCGGCCGGCACCACGGCGCATACGTCCGAAAAAGTTACTGCCATGTCGTAATCCTGGGCCTGATTATCGATTGTTTTGTGCTGAGCCCTGATTGCGTTTAGACGCATCCGGAACCAGACGATAAAAGGTTTCGCCCGGCTTAGTCATACTGAGTTCATTGCGTGCGCGTTCCTCAATCGCCTCTTGCCCGCCATTGAGGTCATCAATTTCAGCGAAGAGTTGATCGTTTCGCGCCTTAAGTTTGGCGTTTGTTGCCTGCTGAGCCGCGACGTCATCGCTCACCCGGCTATAGTCGTGCAGTCCGTTCTTACCGAACCACAGCGAATATTGCAGCCAGATTAGCAAAGCCAGCAACAGCAGCGTTAGTTTACCCATCCTGCCCCCTGAAAAACGGCATCATCATCCCAAGACTTCCCCAGAGCACTACGCCGGGGTAACAGAGATGCCGCAACATCGCGGGCAAATGTACCACATTTTTTCCGCAGAATCGTCCTGCTCAATATCGTTACACAGTTGGTTACGGTTTGAATTATGGCTGAAGTTAGCCCATGAGCCACAAAAATAACAGACCAAACATCAGCACCACCGTCACAATCGTGACCACGGTACTGTACAGGAGCTTGCCGTTGAGCAGCGAGTGAAGCGCAATGCCCACGACAACCGCCACGGGCATCAGCGCCAGAAAGAAAGGCCAGGTGTAGAGAAAGAAGAACAGCGTGTTGCCGCCGTAGATAAGAAACGGGATACCCAGCGCCAGCAACCATGAGACGAAGCCAATGATGGCCCCAGGAAATGACCAGGTCGTTTCGTCGTCGGTCGCAAGCGGCTCCGACCCGGTGGTGGTGATGTAATGTTCACTGTTGCGCATAGCTAGTCCTGTGACCGTGACTCATCGTTCGGGAAGACAGCTCCCGAACGATACCGTCTCAGGATCTGATAATATCGTCCCGTCTGAGCAGGTCTAATAATTGGCTTACTAAATTTGTTACCAATTGTTGACCCTCCAGGTGAATTTCAGGCGATTCAGGCGCTTCGTAGACCGCGTCAATTCCGGTGAAGTTGCGCAGCTCCCCGGCACGCGCTTTTTTGTACAGCCCTTTCGGGTCGCGCGCTTCGCAAACCTCCAGCGGCGTATCCACAAACACTTCAATAAAGCGATCCTGACCGACCCGTTCGCGCACCATCTGGCGCTCGGCGCGGTGTGGAGAGATAAATGCGGTCAGCACCACCAGCCCGGCGTCGGCCATCAGGCTGGCGACCTCCCCGACCCGACGGATGTTCTCTTTGCGGTCGTCGTCGCTGAACCCTAAATCGCTGCACAGGCCATGGCGCACGTTGTCGCCATCCAGCAGGTACGTGCTTACGCCCTGCTGATGCAATGCCTCTTCCAGCGCGCCCGCCACCGTCGATTTACCCGAGCCGGACAGCCCGGTAAACCACAGCACAACTCCACGGTGACCGTGGAGCTGTTCGCGCTGGGCGACGGTGACCGGATGAGGATGCCAGACGACGTTCTCATCATGGGCAGCCATTACTTGCCTCCCAGCAGATCGCGCGCGCCCCAGTGCGGGAAGTGCTTACGCACCAGCGCGTTCAGCTCCAGCTCAAAGGCGCTGAATTCTGAAGCTGCGGACGCCTGTTCGTTTGGCTCACGGACCATCCCCGCGCCGACGGTGACGTTCGTCAGGCGGTCAATAAAGATAAGCCCGCCCGTCACCGGATTTTGCTGATACGGATCCAGCACCAGCGGTTCGTCAAAGGTCAGATCGACCAGACCAATACCGTTCAGCGGCAGCTCGGTGACCTCGCGCTGGGTCAGGTTGTTGATGTCCACCTGGAACTGAATACCGTCCACGCGGGCGCGGGTCTTCTTGCCGGCGATTTTGATGTCGTAGCTCTGGCCTGCGGTCAGCGGCTGTTCCGCCATCCACACCACGTCCACGGACGCGCCCTGCACCGCCGCCAGCGTTTCCTGCGCGTCCACCAGCAGGTCGCCCCGGCTGATATCAATCTCGTCTTTCAGCACCAGGGTTACCGCTTCACCGGCGCCTGCGTCCTGGAGATCGCCGTCGAAGGTGACGATGCGTGCGATGGTCGATTCCACACCGGATGGCAGCACCTTGACGCGCTGACCCACCTTCACGGAGCCTGACGCGAGAGTACCGGAGAAACCGCGGAAGTCGAGGTTAGGACGGTTCACGTACTGCACCGGGAAGCGCATCGGCTGAGTGTCGACCACGCGCTGAATTTCAACCGTCTCCAGCACCTCCAGCAGCGTCGGGCCGCTGTACCACGGCATGTTCGCGCTCTGGGAGGCGACGTTATCCCCTTCCAGCGCCGAGAGCGGCACAAAGCGGATATCCAGGTTGCCCGGCAGCTGTTCGGCAAAGGTCAGGTAGCTCTGGCGGATCTCCTCGAACTTCTCTTCGCTGAAGTTCACCAGATCCATCTTGTTGACCGCCACCACCAGGTGTTTGATCCCCAGCAGCGTGGAGATAAAGCTGTGGCGACGGGTCTGATCCAGCACGCCTTTACGGGCGTCGATCAGCAGGATCGCCAGGTCACAGGTCGACGCGCCGGTCGCCATATTGCGGGTGTACTGTTCGTGCCCCGGGGTGTCGGCGATAATAAATTTGCGCTTCTCGGTAGAGAAATAGCGGTAGGCCACATCGATGGTGATGCCCTGCTCGCGCTCCGCCTGCAGGCCGTCAACCAGCAGCGCCAGATCCAGCTTTTCGCCCTGGGTACCGTGACGCTTACTGTCGTTATGCAGGGAGGAGAGCTGATCTTCATAAATCTGGCGCGTATCGTGCAGCAGGCGGCCAATCAGGGTACTTTTCCCGTCATCCACGCTGCCGCAGGTCAGAAAACGCAGCAGGCTTTTGTGTTGTTGCGCGTGCAGATACGCTTCCACACCGCCTTCGTTGGCAATTTGTTGAGCAATAGTGGTATTCATGGCGGCTCCTTAGAAATAACCCTGACGTTTCTTCAGCTCCATGGAGCCTGCCTGGTCGCGGTCAATCACGCGCCCCTGTCGCTCGCTGGTGGTCGACACCAGCATCTCTTCGATGATCTCCGGCAGCGTCTGGGCGTTGGATTCCACCGCGCCGGTCAGCGGCCAGCAGCCGAGGGTGCGGAAACGGACCATCTGTTTTTTGATCACTTCACCCGGCTGCAGGTCGATGCGATCGTCGTCGATCATCATCAGCATGCCGTCACGCTCCAGCACCGGGCGCTCGGCGGCCAGATACAGCGGAACGATCTCGATGTTTTCCAGATAGATGTACTGCCAGATATCCAGCTCGGTCCAGTTGGAGAGCGGGAAGACGCGGATGCTTTCGCCCTTGTTAATCTGGCCGTTGTAGTTGTGCCACAGCTCCGGACGCTGGTTTTTGGGGTCCCAGCGGTGGAAGCGGTCGCGGAAGGAGTAGATACGCTCTTTAGCGCGGGATTTCTCTTCGTCACGGCGCGCGCCGCCGAAGGCCGCATCAAAACCGTATTTGTTCAGCGCCTGCTTCAGCCCTTCGGTTTTCATGATATCGGTGTGTTTGGCGCTGCCGTGCACGAACGGGTTAATCCCCATCGCCACCCCTTCCGGGTTTTTATGCACCAGCAGCTCGCAGCCGTAGGCTTTCGCGGTACGGTCGCGGAATTCGTACATCTCGCGGAATTTCCAGCCGGTGTCCACGTGCAGCAGCGGGAACGGCAGCGTGCCCGGATAAAACGCTTTACGCGCCAGATGCAGCATGACGCTGGAATCTTTACCGATGGAGTACATCATCACCGGGTTAGAAAACTCGGCGGCCACTTCGCGGATAATATGGATACTTTCCGCTTCGAGCTGCCGCAGGTGTGTAAGACGTTTTTGGTCCATAACCGTTCCTTAAGCCAAATTTACAACAGAAGAACCAAAGCCTTCTGTATCGGTTGTGTGCTGAAACCAGGCGAGCGTGCTGTGCAGCTGCACCACTTCCCCCACCACGATCAGGGCAGGCATCGGGGCGTCTTTCGCCAGGGTTGCAAGTTCTTGAAGTGTGCCGACAGCAACATGCTGATCGACGCGCGTGCCGCGAGAAATGACGGCAACGGGGGTCGTCGCCTCGCGACCGTGCTGAATAAGCTGTTCGCTGATGTCCGCCGCTTTCATCGTGCCCATGTATATCGCCAGCGTCCGGCGGCTCTGGGCGAGATGCGACCAGTCGAACGGCGTGCTGTCCGCCTTGTAGTGGCCGGTCACAAAGGTGACGCTCTGGGCGTAATCGCGGTGGGTCAACGGGATACCGGCGTAGGCCGTTACCGCAGAAGCCGCCGTGATGCCGGGCACCACCTGGAACGGAACGCCCGCTTCGGCTGCCGCCTGCAGCTCTTCGCCGCCGCGACCGAAAATGAACGGATCGCCCCCCTTCAGGCGCACCACGGTTTTGCCCGCTTTCGCGGCGTCAATTAGCATCTGGTTGGTGTCGTGCTGCGGCACCGAGTGTTCGCCCGCCCGTTTGCCGACGCAGATTTGCTCCGCGTCGCGACGGATCAGCTCGCGCACGCCGTCGGTGACCAGGTGGTCGTAGAACACCACGTCCGCATCCTGCAGCACCTGCAGGCCGCGCAGCGTCAGGAGCCCGGCATCGCCCGGCCCCGCGCCCACCAGAATGATCTCCCCGCCCGTACTGCCGGGGTTATCCAGTTCGTCCTCGAGGATTTTCTGCGCCGCTGTCTCATTACCGGCATGCATCAGGCTGGCAAAGCGGCCGCGAAACACGCGTTCCCAGAAGCGACGGCGTTCCGTCACGCTGGTCAGGCGGGTTTTCAGATGGTTGCGCCAGTAGCTGGCTTTCTCCGCCATGCGCCCGAGGCTGGTCGGCAGCAGCGCTTCGATTTTTTCCCGCAGCACGCGCGCCAGCACCGGTGCGGTACCGCCGGAGGAGATCGCCACCAGCAGCGGCGAACGGTCAACGATCGACGGGAAAATAAACGAGCATAAAGGCTGGTCGTCCACCACGTTCACCAGGCGGTAACGGGCCTGAGCGGCGTCGGAGATCCGCTGGTTCAGTTCACGATCGTCGGTCGCCGCAATTACCAGCACGACGCTGTCGATTTGTGACTCGTCGAAATCCGCCTCTTCAACGACTTTTACCTGGGCCCCTGCGCGCTGCAGAAACGCGATTTTGCGATCGGCGATTTCACCCGTGCCAACCACCAGCACCGGTTTCTCTTTAATCGCAGCAAATAAGGGCAGATAGTCCACAGGCAACAACTCACTAACAACGAGGAATAGAGGGACTATAGGGGGCGGCTTAGACCGAATGAAATTACGAATTGGAATGAGTAGTTACTCAATGGAATAACGCTGCGAAAAAGCTAATACCAAAAAGTGCTTAACGCGCGAAATTTCGGGCATTTAAGAACGATTCAAATTGTGTATGGACGATCACAGTTTCATACTAGGCGGGTTATTATTTTGCTCTGTTTTTAAGGACTCACTATGTTTTCCGCAACGCGCCACCGTATTGCTGCCCTGGCGCTCGGCGTTTGCTTTATTCTTCCTGCCCAGGCAAAAAACCAACCTTATGGTGAAATCGCCACTATGCAGGCGCGGCATATTGCCACCGTTTTCCCTGGCCGCATGACCGGCTCGCCTGCGGAAATGCTCTCCGCGGACTATCTTCGCCAGCAGTTTGCCGACATGGGTTACCAGAGCGATATCCGATCGTTTCATAGCCGCTACGTCTATACCTCGCGAAATAAAACGAAAAACTGGCATAACGTGACCGGCAGTACGGTGATTGCGGCCCACGAAGGCAGCGCAAAAGAGCAAATTATCATTATGGCGCACCTTGATACCTACGCCCCGATGAGTGACGCCGATACGGATAACAATCTTGGCGGGCTGACGCTGCAGGGCATGGACGACAATGCCGCAGGCCTGGGTGTGATGCTCGAACTGGCCGAGCGGATGAAAGATATTCCCACCCAATATGGCATTCGTTTTGTTGCCACCAGCGGTGAGGAAGAGGGCAAACTCGGCGCTGAGAATCTCCTTAAGCGCATGAGCGCTGAGGAGAAGAAAAATACGCTGCTGGTGATCAACCTCGACAACCTGATCGTCGGCGATAAGCTCTATTTCAACAGTGGGCAGAGTACGCCGGGTACCGTGCGGAAACTGACGCGCGACCGGGCGCTGGCGATAGCCCGCAGCCATGGGGTTTATGCCACCAGCAATCCCGGCGGTAACCCGGATTATCCGCGAGGCACAGGCTGCTGCAACGACGGGGAAGTGTTCGATAAGGCGGGCATTCCGGTGCTGTACGTGGAAGCGACGAACTGGGCGCTGGGCAAAAAAGATGGCTACCAGCAGCGGGCTAAATCGAAGGCCTTCCCGGACGGGACGAGCTGGCACAACGTGATGCTGGACAATCAGCAGCACATCGATCGCGCGCTGCCGCAGCGGATTGAACACCGCAGTCGTGATGTGGTGAAGGTGATGCTGCCGCTGGTGAAGGAGCTGGCGAAAGCGGGGAAAGCCTGAGGCCGTTAAGCCCGGTGGCGGCTACGCCTTACCGGGCCTACATATGGAACGAGCCTTAGTAGGCCCGGTAAGCGCAGCGCCACCGGGCAAAAAGGTTATCACCCTTCGTGCAACCCGCACTCGCGCTTCAGCCCGAAGAATCGCGTCTCTTCTTCCGCCATTCCCGGTTCCCACTTACGCGTGGTGTGGGTATCGCCCACCGACAGATAGCCCTGGTCCCACAGCGGATGGTATTTCAGCCCGTGCTTTTGCAGGTACTGGTACACCGTCCGGTTGTCCCAGTCGATAATCGGCAGCACTTTAAACACCCCGCGCTGCACCGCCAGCACCGGTAAGGTTGCCCGGCTACCGGACTGCTCGCGGCGCAGACCCGCAAACCACGTCTGCGCATTAAGCTCTTTCAGCGCCCGGTTCATCGGCTCAACTTTGTTGATCTCATTGTATTTCTCAATGCCCTCAACGCCCTGCTCCCACAGCTTGCCGTAGCGCGCCTCCTGCCAGGCCGCGCTCTCCGTCGCGCGGTAAACTTTGAGGTTCAGCCTGAGCTTGTCCGTCAGATCGTCAATGAACTGGTAGGTTTCCGGGAACAGGTAGCCGGTGTCGGTGAGGATCACCGGAATGTCCGGACGGATCTGATTCACCAGATGCAGACTGACCGCCGCCTGAATACCAAAGCTCGACGAGAGCACATACTCTCCCGGCAGGTTTTCCAGCGCCCACACCACGCGCCCTTCGGCGTCCAGCTTTTCAAGGTGGGCATTGGTTTCTGCCAGCGCCAGAATGCGTTCGACTTTTGGCAGGTCATTAAGGGCGTTTAGATCGAGTACGGACATAATTACCTCTCGTGTTTACTCCCAGAAATCCCTGGCGGGATCGAGCACCGGGCGAATGATGCCCGCACGCACCGTAAAGTCGCCGAAGCCTTCACCCGCTTCGCGCTCTTTCGCCCAGCGCCCGACAAGCTCGTCGATGGAATCAAGAATTTCCGGCTCGGTGATGTTCTCGCGGAACATACGCGGAATGCGCGTGCCGATACGGTTACCGCCCAGGTGCA
Organism: Enterobacter cloacae complex sp. IR53041; assembly: GCF_049238285.1. Lineage (NCBI taxonomy): Bacteria > Pseudomonadati > Pseudomonadota > Gammaproteobacteria > Enterobacterales > Enterobacteriaceae > Enterobacter > Enterobacter cloacae complex sp. IR53041. The sequence continues at coordinate 40,491 of NZ_JBMKHB010000016.1, forward strand.
GGTTGTAGCGACCCGGCGCTTTCCCCACCAGCCCCAGTTCGGCCAGCATCGCGCGACCGCAGCCGTTCGGGCAGCCCGTCACGCGCATAACAATATGCTCGTCCGGAATGCCGTGTTTTTCCAGAATCGCTTCTACCTTGTCAGTGAATGACGGCAGGAAACGTTCCGCTTCCGCCATCGCCAGCGGACAGGTCGGGAACGACACGCAGGCCATTGAGTTTTCACGCTGCGGCTTCACCGCATCCATCAACCCATGTTCGCGCGCCAGCTTCTCGATCTTCGCCTTCTGGCTTTCCGGCACGCCGGCAATGATCAGGTTCTGGTTAGCGGTGATGCGGAACTCGCCCTTATGGATCTTCGCAATTTCCAGCAGACCGGTTTTCAGCGGACGCCCCGGATAATCCAGAATACGGCCGTTTTCGATAAACAGCGTCAGGTGCCATTTATTGTCGATACCCTTCACCCAGCCAATGCGATCGCCGCGACCGGTGAATTCGTAAGGGCGGATCGGCTCAAACTTGATGCCCGCGCGACGCTCCACTTCCGCTTTGAACGTCTCCACGCCCACGCGCTCCAGGGTATATTTGGTTTTCGCGTTTTTACGGTCGGTACGGTTACCCCAGTCGCGCTGGGTCGTCACCACCGCTTCCGCCACGGCCAGCGTGTGCTCCAGCGGCAGGAAGCCGAACTCGCTCGCGGTACGGGCGTAGGTTTTCTTGTTACCGTGTTCGATGGACAGGCCGCCGCCCACCAGCAGGTTAAAGCCGACCAGCTTGCCGTTTTCGGCAATCGCCACGAAGTTCATGTCGTTGGCGTGCAGGTCGATATCGTTCTGCGGCGGGATCACTACCGTGGTTTTAAACTTACGCGGCAGGTAGGTCTGGCCGAGGATCGGCTCTTCATCGGTGGTCGCGACTTTTTCCTGATCGAGCCAGATCTCTGCATAGGCGCGCGTGCGCGGCAGCAGGTGCTCGGAGATCTTCTTCGCCCACTCGTACGCTTCGGCATGCAGCTCGGACTCATACGGGTTCGAGGTGCAGAGCACGTTACGGTTCATGTCGTTGGCGGTCGCCAGCGCGTCCAGCCCAACGGAGTGCAGCATCTGATGCACCGGCTTGACGTTCTTCTTCAGAATGCCGTGGAACTGGAAGGTCTGACGGTTAGTCAGACGGATGCTGCCGTAGATCGTGTTTTCACCGGCAAACTTGTCGATCGCCTGCCACTGTTTGGTGGTAATCACCCCACCCGGCAGACGGCAGCGCAGCAGCATCGCATGACGCGGCTCCAGCTTCTGCTCTGCACGCTCGGCGCGGATGTCGCGGTCGTCCTGCTGATACATGCCGTGGAAACGGATCAGCAGGAAGTTATCGCCTTTGAAACCGCCGGTGAGACCGTCATTCAGATCTTCAGCAATGGTGCCACGCAGATAGTTGCTTTCCAGCTTCATGCGCTCGGCGTCTGTCAGTTTACCTTCGACCACCAGTGGCCCTGGATGTTTTTCGCTCATTAGTAGACATCTCGCTGATAACGGCGCTCAACGCGCAGCTCACTTAAAAATTCATCCGCCGCTTCGGCATCCATACCGCCGAATTCGGCAATCACTTCCAGCAAAGTCTGCTCAACGTCTTTCGCCATGCGATTGGCGTCGCCGCAGACATAAATGTGGGCACCGTCATTGATCCAGCGCCACAGCTCTGCGCCCTGTTCGCGCAGTTTGTCTTGTACGTATACTTTTTCTTTCTGGTCGCGGGACCAGGCCAGATCGATGCGGGTCAGTACGCCTTCTTTCACATAGCGCTGCCACTCCACCTGGTAGAGGAAATCTTCCGTAAAGTGCGGGTTGCCGAAGAACAGCCAGTTTTTACCCGGTGCGCCATCCGCCGCACGCTGCTGCATGAAGGCGCGGAACGGCGCAATGCCGGTGCCCGGGCCAATCATGATGACCGGCGTTTCCGGGTTTGCAGGCAGGCGGAAGTTGTCGTTGTGCTCGATAAAGACGCGCACTTCGCCCTCTTCTTCCACGCGGTCTGCCAGGAAGCCCGATGCCCCACCCGTACGGGCGCGACCTTCGATGTCGTAGCGCACCACGCCGACGGTGATATGCACTTCGCTCTCCACCTCGGCCTGAGACGAGGCAATGGAGTACAGGCGTGGGGTCAGCGGACGCAGCAGGCCGATCAGCGCATCGGCATCCAGCTGAGCCGGAGAGAAGCGCACCATATCGACAATTGGCGTCGTCGCGGCGTAATGCTGCAGCTTCGCCTTGTCGCCCACCAGCGGCAGCAGGGAATCGCTGCGCGTTAAGGTGGCATAATTTTCGACGATATTCGGGGTATTCACCGTCAGCTCAAAATGCCACTGCAACGCTTCAGAAAGCGGCTGCGTTTTGCCGTCAACGGTGACGGGCTCGTCGCCTTTCAGCCACAGCAGCTCAACCAGCTCTTTCACCAGCGCCGGATCGTTCTGATACCAGACGCCCAGCGCATCGCCAGGCTGATAGCGCAGGCCCGAGTCGCCGAGATCGATTTCGATATGGCGAACGTCTTTTTCGGAATCGCGGCCGGTAATTTTCTGGTTCACCGACAGGCTCGCCGCCAGCGGCGCCTCTTTGGTGTACGGGCTGGTGTGGATGTCGTTAACAGCACCCGTCGCGGTGAACGCGGCCTGGGCTGACGTCTCTTTCGGCACGCGCGCTTTTAGCACGTCGACGATGCGGGCACGCCATTCAGCGGCGGCGGTCTGGTATTCGACATCTGCGTCAACGCGGTCCAGCAGGCGCTCTGCGCCCAGCTCCGCCAGCCTGCTGTCGAAGTCTTTGCCGGACTGGCAGAAGAATTCATAGGAGGTATCGCCCAGGCCAAAGACGGCAAACGCCGTGCCATCCAGCTTCGGCGCCTTTTTCGAGAACAGGAACTTATGCAGCGCCACCGCTTCTTCTGCGGGTTCACCTTCACCCTGCGTAGAAGCCACCACCACCAGCAGTTTTTCTGACGCGATTTGCTTAAATTTATAATCCCCGGCGTTGACCAGGTTCACATTCAGCCTGGCGGCCAGCAGGTCGTCACGCAGCGCTTCGGCCACGCGGCGGGCGTTACCCGTCTGCGAGGCGGAAATCAGGGTAATGGCCGGAATTTCTACGGCCGTGGCCGGTGCACCCGCCACAGCGCCAGGCTGCTGATTGAGCATTCCCCAGAAATAACCGGAGACCCAGGCAAGCTGAGTGGGAGAAAAATCAGAGGTGGCAGCCTGAAGGCGCGCCAGCTGCTCCGGGTTCAGGGGAAGCAAGTTTGAAGGTGGGGCCTGTGTTGTCATGCGTCGTTATGTTCCAGTAGCCAAGCGGACTTTAAGCGAATAAATCCAAACTGAAGATAAGGTTAACGGCGAGGATAATAACAATTAAAGAAGGGATGGAAATAATAAATAACCAAATGGACTAACCTGTTTTGGTTGTCATGCTTAGCGATAAAACCGATTAAATAATTATTTGAAATATAAGAAGAAATATCGATAAACACCCCGTATACGAGGCGGTTGCCGCTCAGAGCCGTTTTAGTTAATGCTAAAAATTGTGCTTTCCGGTACTATGCGGCGGTTTTTTCCGCATTACTGAGAGCGATCATGTCCACCACACTGTTTAAAGATTTCACCTTCGAAGCCGCCCACCACCTTCCGCATGTCCCTGAAGGGCATAAATGTGGCCGTCTGCACGGGCATTCGTTCATGGTGCGTCTTGAGATCACCGGTGAAGTTGATCCGCATACCGGTTGGATCATGGATTTTGCCGAGCTGAAGGCGGCGTTTAAGCCGACCTACGATCGTCTGGATCACTACTACCTGAATGAGATCCCGGGCCTTGAAAACCCGACCAGCGAAGTGCTGGCAAAATGGATTTGGGATCAGATGAAACCGCAGGTACCGCTGCTGAGCGCGGTGATGATCAAAGAGACCTGTACGGCAGGCTGCGTGTATCGCGGCGAGTGATGCTTGCCGGGTGGCGGCTTCGCCTTACCCGGCCTACAAAAGCCTCGAAACCCAGGCCCGGTAAGCGCTCGCGCCACCGGGCTTTTTTTCAGGCAATATTCAGATACTTGTGCGTCTGCATCGACAGGCGCCAGTTGCGCGCAATACAGGTTTCAATGCACAGGCGCGTTGCATCGTCTTTCTGGCTGATAGGCTGCAGGGCAATGACCCGCTGCTTTTCGTCCGTCAGCGTGGCCAGCAGTTCATCCAGCGCTTCGATATCACGCACGCGTCCTACCGGGTGCTTAATCTCATCCGCGCGCTCCAGCGCCTGAGACAGCACGTCATACCCACCGCGCATATTCACTTTTGGCGATACCGTCACCCAGGTGGTGTGCGAGCAACGCACTTCATGGGTGCCGCTGGTTTCGATCTGGCAGCTGTAGCCGTTCTTTTCGAGCAGCCCGGTCAGCGGCGTCAGATCGTGGATGCAGGGTTCACCGCCGGTGATCACCACGTGACGCGCCGTCCAGCCCTGACGACCAATGATGGCGAGCAGATCTTCGGCACTGCCCGCGCCCCACTTATCGCTCTCTTTGGTTTTCGCCAGAATGCTAAACAGCGACACTTCCCGATCTGCGAGCTTATCCCACGTATGTTTGGTATCACACCAGGCACAGCCAACCGGGCATCCCTGTAAACGAATGAAAATAGCGGGAACGCCGGTAAAGTAACCCTCGCCTTGCAGGGTCTGGAACATCTCGTTAATCGGGTACTGCATAGTCATCTCAGTAAAGGGGATAAACGATAAGTATCGCAGATCCCCGCCGGATGGTCATGCTCCATCGGTGCTTTGCGCGTCAATCGCCGCCATAAACCGTTCCGTGATTTGCTGCGGACGGGTGATCGCGCCGCCGACCACCACCGTATGCGCGCCCAGCGCCAGACACCTGGCCGCGCGTTCAGGCGTATCCACGTTGCCTTCGGCAACCACGGGAACCGTCACGGCCGCCAGCACCGCCTTCAGGAACGCGCAGTCGTTTTCCGGAAGTGAATGGCCCGCCGTTTCCGCCGTGTAGCCGTAAAGCGTGGTGCCGACGCAGTCGAAGCCCAGCGCCTGCGCCGTCACGGCTTCCTCCACGGAGGAGATATCCGCCATCAGCAGCACCGCGGGATAACGTGCGCGGATGCGCGAGACCAGCGTTTCCAGAGATTCTCCGCCGGGACGTGACCGCGCCGTCGCATCAAGCGCAATGATGTCCGGCGAGACGCTCATGAGCTCATCCACTTCTTTCATTGTCGCGGTGATAAACACCTCGCTTTCGGGATAATCCCGTTTGATGATGCCGATGACCGGCAAAGACACCTGCTGCCTGATGGCCTCGATATCCACCACGCTGTTCGCGCGAATGGCGGCAGCCCCGCCCTGTGCCGCAGCCAGCGCCATGCGCGACATAATAAACGGGCTGTGCAGCGGTTCATTTTCCAGCGCCTGACAGGAGACGACCAGTTTTCCCTTCAGGGTATCCAGTACAGTTTTCATTACGATAAGATCTCTTCCACTTCGTTTTTGATAATCGTGACGTGCGGGCCATAAATGACCTGAACGCCGTTGCCGCGCACGATAACGCCGCGCGCCCCGGTGGCTTTCAGTGCCGACTCATTCACTTTGCTGCCGTCTTTAACCGTGACGCGAAGACGCGTGGCGCAGCAGTCCACCTCGTCCAGATTCTCTTTTCCGCCTAATCCGGCGATCACCGCGGCTGCGCGTTCGTTTTGCGGCAGACTGACCTCATCAGCCATTGCCTCCTTTTCCCGACCTGGCGTCGCGAAATCAAAGCGGTTAATCAGATAGCGGAAGGTAAAGTAGTAAAGGAAGAACCACGGTACGCCGACCAGCGGAACGAACATCCAGTTGGTTTTGGCTTCTCCCTGCAAAATGCCGAACAGTACGAAGTCGATGAAACCGCCGGAGAAGGTTTGCCCGATGGTGATATGCAGCATGTGCGCGAGCATGAATGCCAGCCCGTCAAACAGCGCATGGATGACGTAGAGCACCGGCGCAATAAACAGGAACGAGAATTCGATAGGCTCGGTAATTCCGGTCAGGAACGAGGTTAACGCCGCAGAAAGCAGCAGCCCGGCAACGCGTTTTTTGTTCTCGGGTTTTGCCGTGTGGTACATCGCCAGGCACGCCCCGAGCAGGCCAAACATCATCGTAATAAAGCGCCCGGACATGAAGCGTGACGTGCCCTCATAGAAATGTTGCGTGTTCGGGTCAGCCAGCTGAGCGAAGAAGATCCGCTGTGTGCCTTCCACGAGGTGTCCGTTGACGATTTCACTCCCGCCAAGCGCGGTGGTCCAGAAAGGCAGATAGAAGATGTGGTGCAGACCGAACGGGCCCAGCATGCGTAAAATGAAGCCGTACAGCAAAGTACCCAGATAGCCGGTCGCATCCACCAGCCCGCCGAGACCAAAAATCAGCTTCTGGAAATGCGGCCAGACCACGGTCATGAGCGCACCGACGAGTATCGCCGCCAGCGAGCTGATGATAGGAACAAAGCGCGAGCCGCCAAAAAAGCCCAGGAACTGCGGAAGTGCAATCTTGTTAAACCGATGATGGAGCGCGCAGGTTACCAGCCCAATCACCACGCCGCCAAAGACGCCGGTTTCCAGCGTCTGAATACCCAGCGTCATGCCCTGCCCCACCGCACCCGGGTTCTCATGCGCCAGTTTGCCGGTGAGGATCAGCAGCGCGTTGATGGTGGCATTCATCACCAGAAACGCGAGAAGCGCCGCCAGCCCCGCCGTGCCCTTATCGCTTTTTGCCAGCCCGACGGCGACCCCAACCGCAAACAGCACCGAGAGGTTCGCAAACACGATTGATCCTGCGCTGCTCATGATGGTGAAAATGGCCTGCAGCCAGCTCACGTCTAAAAACGGATAGGCCGCCAGCGTGTTGGGATTGGATAGCGCGCCGCCTATCCCCAGCAGCAGACCTGCCGCAGGCAGCACGGCAATCGGCAACATAAAGGATTTGCCAAAGCGCTGCGCTTTTTCAAACCATCCCCCTGAAGAAGCCCCACTGAATATTTGCATCATTTTTTCATCCCCCCATTAATAGATGAAAATTTTTACCATATTAATTTTAAGCAGTGAAAATTATCATCAAAAACCAGGACGACGATCATACTTTTTCGAAATGACTGGCATCCTTCCCCCGCTTTCCGCCACACTAGTCGCAGAGAAACGCATTAAGGATCGAGCATGTCAGACCATGAAAACCTGCTGCTGAAGCTACGCCAGGAGGCTTCCGGGTACAGCCCAACACAACAAAAACTCGGTGAGTTTGTTCTCAGCGATCCTGCCCGGGTGCTCTACCTGACGATCACCGAACTGGCGCGCGAGAGCCACACCAGCGAGGCCAGCGTGACGCGTCTTTGCCGCACGCTGGGCTGCAAGGGCTATAACGAATTTAAAATGGCGCTTGCGCTGGATATTCAGCAGGGCCAGCCCGCGCGTCAGGCGGGGGATGAGATTGATAACGTCGTGGATGAGTCGGTGCAGGCTTTGCAGGACACCGCCAGGCTCCTTGACCGCACGCTGCTTGAAAAGGCCGCGCTGGCGCTGCATCAGGCGCAGTCGGTGCAGATTTATGGCGTTGCAGCCAGCGCGATCCTCGGGGAGTATCTGCACTACAAGCTGTTGCGGCTGGGCAAACCCGCACAGCTGTTTAGCGATATGCACCGCGCGGCAATGAATGCGACAACGCTTTCGTCAGAAACCCTGGTGGTGGCAATCTCCAGTTCCGGCTCAACGCGGGATCTACTCCATGTAGTGAAGCTTGCCCGCAAACGCGGCGTTAAGGTTCTGGCACTCAGCAATACGCCTCGCAGCCCGCTGGCGTCCCTGAGCGACATGCAGCTGGTGGCCGCCAAGCCAGAGGGGCCGCTTAGCGCGGGCGCGCTCAATGCCAAAGTTGGGGTCATGCTGCTGGTCGAACTGCTGACCACGTCCATGATTGCGCTGGATGGCCGTTACGGCGACGTTAGCCAGCAAACGGCGAGCGCCACGCTTCCTCTGTTACTCTAAAAACCCTTCGCAGGCTAAATAAAATAGCCTGCGCTTAATGTCGCCTGATTTAAGTTAAGTGGTGTTTAAATCATTTATCCGGTAAATGTTTGGTGTAACAAAGTATTATATTTATTACATTTCGAATTAAGTTCACCATCCGATGAGCGCCACAAAAAGGACTTTAAAATCATAATATTGAAATATTCATTTTAATAAATTGAATTTTCACCCTGCCTGTAATGTCCAATATCTCCACCTGAATTCCTTTCCTTAAAATAAGCTTAAGATGCTGTCGATTTCGGCGTTTTATTATTTAAATGCCGTTTACTTTTGCACGCCTACAATCCGCCTCATCAATCATAATGAGACGGTATTAATGAAGATGTTAATGATTACAGGCGTGACGGGGTTTCTGGGCGGTGCAGTACTGGAAAAAATTCTGACCAGCGATCAATCCGTAAAACTGCTTTTGCTCGCGCGTGCCAGCGATCCGCAGAGCGGGCTGGAGCGCGTGCTGGAGAACATGCGCAAGTTCAACGTTCCTGAGGACAAACTGGCCACTCTGAGCGTGGACAATATCCTCATTGGCGATCTCAGCCAGCCTGAAGCCTTCCTGAACGATCCGCGTCTGGACCAGGTCACGCATGTCGTGAACTGTGCAGCTGTTGCCTCATTTGGTAACAACCCGCTCATCTGGAAGGTCAACGTGGAAGGAACGCTGGCACTGGCGCGCCGCATGGAGCAGGTTTCAACGCTACAACGCTTCCTCCACGTGGGCACGGCAATGTCATGTACGCCGGAGCAGGATTCCCTGGTCGCCGAAAGCGCCGAATTCAGAGAGAATGCTGAACACCTGGTGGAATACACGTTTTCGAAGTCAACCATCGAACAGCTGATGCGCCAGGAATGTCCGAACCTGCCGCTGCTCATCGCGCGTCCGTCCATCGTTGTCGGCCATACCCGCCACGGCTGCACGCCCTCGAGCAGTATTTTCTGGGTCTTCAGCATGGGCCTGATGCTGCAGAAGTTTATGTGCTCGATGGAGGACCGGATCGACGTTGTCCCGGTGGATTATTGTGCCGACGCGCTGTTAATGCTGCTCAACAGCAACGCGCGTCCGGGGGAAGTGGTACACATTTCGGCCGGAGAAGAGAACAGCGTTCGCTTTGCGGATATTGATAATGCGATGGCGCAGGCGCTGGAGAAAGCCCCCGTCGGCGATAAGTACGCGCAGGTCAGCTACGAAACGCTGGTCAGAATGCGCCGTGAACTGAAAACGATTTTTGGCCCGTGCAACGAACGTCTGATGCTGAGAGCCATGCGGTTATACGGTGCGTTTGCCACGCTTAACGTGCGCTTCAGCAACGATAAGCTGCTGAGCATGGGGATGCCGAAGCCACCCCGGTTTACGGATTACATTGCCCGCTGCGTGCAAACCACCCGGGGGCTGACCATTCCGGAGCAAATGGCGGTCGATTTTAAATAGCCCAAAAAAATGCCAGTCATTCGACTGGCATTTTCATGTTAAGGCTTAGGCGATTATGCCTGGCCTTTGATCTCTTTACGACCGTTGTATGGTGCTTTTTCGCCCAGCGCTTCTTCGATACGAATCAGCTGGTTGTATTTAGCAACACGGTCAGAACGGCTCATAGAACCCGTTTTGATCTGGCCAGCAGCGGTACCCACAGCCAGGTCAGCAATGGTCGCGTCTTCAGTTTCGCCAGAACGGTGAGAGATAACCGCGGTGTAGCCAGCGTCTTTCGCCATTTTGATCGCAGCCAGCGTTTCGGTCAGGGAACCGATCTGGTTGAATTTGATCAGGATGGAGTTAACGATGCCTTTCTCGATACCTTCTTTCAGGATCTTGGTGTTGGTTACGAACAGGTCGTCACCCACCAGCTGGATTTTGTCGCCCAGTACTTTAGTCTGGTATGCGAAGCCAGCCCAGTCAGACTCGTCCAGACCGTCTTCGATAGACACGATTGGGTACTGTTTGGTCAGGTCTTCCAGGAAGTGAGTGAACTCTTCGGAGGTGAACGCTTTGTTGCCTTCGCCAGCCAGAACGTATTTACCGTCTTTGTAGAATTCAGATGCTGCACAGTCCATCGCCAGGGTGATGTCTTTGCCCAGCTCGTAGCCCGCTGCTTTTACCGCTTCAGCGATAACAGCCAGTGCTTCTGCGTTAGAACCCAGGTTTGGCGCATAGCCACCTTCGTCACCCACAGCCGTGTTCATACCTTTAGCTTTCAGAACTTTAGCCAGGTTGTGGAACACTTCAGAACCCATACGTACTGCTTCTTTCAGGGATTTCGCGCCAACTGGCTGAATCATGAATTCCTGAATATCAACGTTGTTGTCTGCGTGCTCACCACCGTTGATGATGTTCATCATTGGTACAGGCATGGAGTATTTGCCTGGGGTGCCGTTCAGTTCAGCGATGTGCTCGAACAGTGGCATACCTTTAGCCGCCGCAGCCGCTTTGGCGTTCGCCAGGGAAACGGCCAGGATTGCGTTCGCACCGAAGTTAGATTTGTTTTCAGTACCGTCCAGATCGATCATGATCTTGTCGATGCCAGCCTGATCTTTGGCATCTTTGCCAACGATAGCCTGAGCAATAGGACCGTTAACAGCGCCAACCGCTTTCAGTACGCCTTTGCCCATGAAACGGGATTTGTCGCCATCACGCAGTTCCAGCGCTTCGCGGGAACCGGTAGAAGCACCTGATGGAGCAGCTGCCATACCGACGAAACCACCTTCCAGATGAACTTCGGCTTCAACGGTCGGGTTACCACGGGAGTCGATGATTTCACGACCGATGACTTTAACGATTTTGGACATTAGATTTTCCTCAGTACAAGTTAAACTAAAACTCCAGACAAACAACGCGTACCAAAGGTACGCGTTGCCGTTCTAACTTTTTTTACTTCGCCTGACGCTTCTGGTAGTCGCTGGCGGCTTTCACGAAGCCTGCAAACAGCGGATGCCCGTCACGTGGCGTTGAAGTAAATTCCGGGTGGAACTGGCAGGCGACAAACCACGGATGGTTTGGCACTTCGATGATCTCGACTAACTGATCATCCCCGGAGCGGCCCGCAACACGCAGACCCGCAGCTTCAATTTGTTTCAACAGCATGTTGTTGACTTCATAGCGGTGACGATGGCGCTCGGTGATGACCGGCTCGCCGTACAGCTTGCGAACCACGCTATCGTCAGTCAGCTGGCAGGCCTGTGCGCCGAGACGCATAGTGCCACCCAGATCGCTCTTCTCGGTACGGACTTCGACGTTACCGTCTTCATCACGCCATTCAGTGATAAGCGCCACAACAGGGTACTTACAGTCTGGCACAAATTCCGTAGAGTTCGCGTTTTCCATTCCCGCTACGTTGCGCGCAAATTCGATCAGCGCAACCTGCATACCCAGACAGATGCCGAGGTATGGAATATTGTTTTCACGCGCATAACGCGCGGTGGCGATCTTACCTTCTACACCACGGTAGCCGAAGCCGCCAGGGATAAGGATAGCATCCAGATCTTTCAGGATTTCAACGCCACGCGTTTCAACATCCTGCGAATCAATCAGCTTGATGTTCACGGAGACACGGTTCTTCAGACCACCGTGTTTCAGCGCTTCGATCACGGACTTATAGGCATCCGGCAGCTCAATGTACTTGCCGACCATACCGATAGTCACTTCGCCTGCCGGGTTGGCTTCTTCGTAAATAACCTGTTCCCATTCAGACAGGTTTGCTTCCGGACAGTTCAAGCTGAATCGTTTACAAATATAATCGTCCAGACCCTGTGATTTCAACAGGCCCGGGATTTTATAAATGGAATCGACATCTTTCATTGAAATAACGGCTTTTTCAGGCACGTTACAGAACAATGCAATTTTCGCACGTTCGTTCGCCGGAATGGCGCGATCGGAACGGCAAACCAGGATGTCAGGCTGAATACCGATAGAGAGCAGCTCTTTAACAGAGTGCTGGGTCGGTTTGGTTTTCACTTCACCTGCCGCCGCCATGTAAGGCACCAGCGTCAGGTGCATGAACAGCGCGTGTTCACGACCAATGTCTACCGCCAGCTGACGAATCGCTTCGAGGAACGGCAGGGATTCGATATCACCCACGGTACCGCCGATTTCAACCAGCACAACGTCATGCCCTTCGCCACCGGCAAGGACACGCTCTTTGATGGCGTTAGTGATGTGTGGGATAACCTGCACGGTCGCGCCCAGATAGTCACCACGGCGCTCTTTACGCAGAACGTCAGAGTAGATGCGGCCAGTCGTGAAGTTATTACGACGGGTCATTTTGGTACGAATGAAACGCTCGTAGTGGCCAAGATCCAGATCGGTTTCAGCGCCGTCTTCAGTAACGAACACTTCCCCGTGTTGGGTTGGGCTCATGGTGCCAGGATCGACGTTGATGTACGGATCCAGTTTCATCATGGTCACATTGAGGCCACGGGCTTCAAGAATGGCTGCGAGGGAGGCTGCGGCAATGCCTTTACCCAGAGAGGATACGACCCCGCCGGTCACAAAAATATAGTTCGTTGTCATGCTGAACCTGAGAAGTTAGGGTGAAACGATGGAATAACCAGGACGGGAAAGTAGTATACCCGAACACGGCGAGCGCCACAAACTTTCATTCTCCGTCTCCATTCCAGGCCATGACAAACATAAGGAGTGAGAAAATAGCCCCTTTTGGGTAAATGTTTTTGACGCAAATCAAGCGCTTGTCATTTAAAAAATCACACAAATTGCGCTTGATCGCAAAATTTCGTTAGAGATCAGATTCCTGGCGCTTTACTTCCTGCCAGACTTCTTCCATCGCGTCGAGGTCAATACCGCTCATTTCCAGGCCTCGCGAGGCGACAATCCGCTCCACTTCGCGAAAGCGGCGTTCGAACTTAAGGTTGGCTTTTTGCAGCGCCGTTTCCGCTTTTACACCCAGGTGGCGAGAAAGGTTGACGGTCGCAAACAGCAGATCGCCCATCTCTTCCTCAAGCTTTGCTTCATCCACCACCGCCTGCTGCGCTTCGTGCATCACCTCGTCAATCTCTTCGTGCACTTTATCCAGCACCGGGCCGAGGGAGGTCCAGTCAAACCCCACGGCGGAGCAGCGTTTCTGGATTTTGTGCGCGCGCATCAGCGCGGGCAGGCTCAGCGGAATGTCGTCCAGCGCGGAGTGCTGGGATTTTTCTGCCCGCTCGGCGCTTTTGATCTGCTCCCAGCGGGCCAGGACTTCGCTGCTGGTCCCTGCGGTAGCGTCACCGAAAATATGGGGATGACGGCGCTCAAGCTTGTCGCTGATGGCAGCGCAGATATCGTCAAAGTTAAAGCGCCCCTCTTCCTGCGCCATCTGCGCGTAGAACACGACCTGGAAAAGCAGATCGCCCAGCTCGCCGCGCAGGTCGTCAAAATCTTCACGGGAAATGGCGTCCAGCACCTCGTAGGTCTCTTCAAGGGTGTACGGGGCGATGGTGGCGAAAGTCTGCTCTTTGTCCCACGGGCAGCCGTTTTCCGGGTCGCGCAGGCGTTTCATGATGCCGAGCAGGCGGTCGATTTGAGTCATAATACTGTCCTGATGAAAAATGCCGGGTAGCGGCGTTGCCTTACCCGGCCTACGGAAGAGGATGTTTAGCCGCCGTGCAGACGACGCGCGTCAATCACATCCGGCACCTGGTTCAGCTTGCCAAGCACTCGGCCCAGCACCTGCAGGTTATAGATTTCGATGGTCATATCGATGGTGGCAAGCTGCTCGCGGGTATCGCTGCGGCTGGCGACGCCCAGCACGTTGACCTTCTCGTTGGCGAGAATGGTCGTAATGTCGCGCAGCAGGCCGCTGCGGTCGTTGGCGGTGACGCGCACCACCAGCGAGTAGCCGGCGGAGTAGCTCTCGCCCCAGACCGCTTCCACGATGCGCTCCGGCGCATGGGACTGCAGCTCGGCAAGCTGGTCGCAGTCGGAACGGTGAATCGAAATTCCGCGCCCCTGAGTGATAAAGCCAACGATATCGTCGCCTGGAATTGGCTGACAGCAGCGGGCAATGTGGTGCATCAGGTTACCGACACCTTCGACCACCACGCGGCCGTTGTCTTTGCTGCGCTGCTGCGGCGCGTAGGTTTTCTGCTGCAGTTGCTTCAGCGCCGCCGCGTCCTGCTCTTCCGCGCTTGGCTTATTGAACTGCGCCTGCAGGAAGTTCACCATCTGATTCAGACGAATATCACCGCCGCCAATCGCCGCTAACAGCTCATCAAGCTCGTTGAAGTTGTAGCGCGGCAGCAGGAATTTCTCCGCCTCTTTCAGGCTGATCCCGATATGCTCCAGCTCGTCGTCAAGGATCTGGCGACCGGCAAGGATATTCTTGTCTCGATCCTGTTTACGGAACCAGGCGTGAATCTTCGAGCGCCCGCGGCTGGTGGTGACATACCCCAGGTTCGGGTTAAGCCAGTCCCGGCTCGGGTTCGGCTGCTTCTGGGTAATGATTTCAATCTGGTCGCCCATCTGCAGCTGATAGGTGAACGGTACGATACGCCCGCCAATTTTCGCCCCGATGCAGCGGTGCCCCACATCGCTATGGATGTGGTAGGCAAAATCGAGCGGCGTAGAGCCGGCCGGCAGGTCGACAACGTCCCCTTTCGGGGTAAAGACGTAGACGCGATCGTCAAAGACCTGGCTGCGCACTTCGTCGAGCATCTCGCCGGAATCGGCCATCTCTTCCTGCCACGCAATCAGCTTACGCAGCCAGGCAATGCGGTCTTCGTGGCCAGAACGCGCCCCGCCGGACGTGCCTTCTTTGTATTTCCAGTGCGCGGCAACGCCCAGCTCGGCGTCCTCGTGCATCTGTTTGGTGCGGATCTGAATCTCGACCGTTTTACCGCCAGGGCCAAGCACCACGGTATGGATTGACTGATAGCCGTTCGGTTTGGGGTTGGCGACATAGTCGTCAAACTCATCGGGCAGATGGCGGAAGTGCGTGTGCACTATCCCCAGCGCGGCGTAGCAGTCCTGCAGACGCTCCGCCACGATACGCACGGCGCGCACGTCAAACAGCTCGTCGAAGGCGAGGTGTTTCTTCTGCATTTTGCGCCAGATGCTGTAGATGTGCTTTGGTCGACCGTAGACTTCGGCGCGCACGTTCTCTTCTTTCATCGCCTGGCGCAGGCCGCCGACAAACTCCTCGATATAGTGCTCGCGGTCGATGCGGCGCTCGTGCAGGAGTTTGGCAATCCGTTTGTATTCCGCCGGGTGCAGATAGCGGAAGCAGTAATCTTCCAGCTCCCACTTCAGCTGACCAATCCCCAGCCGGTTCGCCAGCGGCGCATAGATGTTTGTACACTCTTTGGCAGCCAGCACGCGCTCGTCTTCCGGCGCATCCTTCACCTCTCGCAGATGGGCAATACGCTCGGCCAGCTTGATGACCACGCAGCGGAAATCATCCACCATGGCCAGCAGCATCCGGCGAACGTTATCGACCTGCTCTGAGGAGACGGAATCCGTATGCGCGGCTTTGAGCTGACGAATGGCTGCCATATCGCGCACGCCGTGGATCAGCGCGACGACGGATTTTCCGACGCTGTCGCGCAGCACGTCTTCGCTGACCACGTCCGCATCCGCGAGGGGGAAGAGCAGCGCGGCCTGCAGCGTTTCGATGTCCATGTTCAGCATGGACAGGATTTCAACCATCTCCACGCCGCGCCACAGGAGAAGATCGGCGTCGGGATGCCCCTGCGTGGTGCGCAGACAATAGGCCCAGGTTTCGGTTAAGCGTTCACACGACTGCTGGCTGGAAATTCCCAGACTTGCGATCCATTTTTGTGGGTCAAACTCCCCAGCTTTATTGAGATGTGCACTTCTTACCGCAACCATTGTCCTCTCCTTTAGGGACCAGGGCCTGTCGAAGTCGACAAGCCAAACAAATTAGATGTGCTCGAACAACACCATCGATTCCAGATGCCCAGTGTGCGGGAACATGTCCAGCATTGCCAGACGCTGAATCTGGTAACCCGCGCTGAGTAGTGCCTCGCTGTCCCGGGCAAGCGTTGCCGGGTTACAGGAAACATAGACCACACGCTTTGGCGCGAGTTTAATAATATGTGCCATCACGCCCGGGGCACCGGCACGTGCCGGGTCGAGCAAAATTTTATCGAAGCCCTGCTTTGCCCACGGCTGTTGGGTGACATCGTCCTCAAGATTTTGATGAAAGAATGTCACATTTTGCAAGCCGTTCTGCCGCGCGTTCTCCTGCCCTTTCGCCACCAGCGCCTCAACGCCTTCCACACCGACGACGCTGGCCGCTTCTCGCGCCAGCGGCAGCGTGAAGTTGCCCATTCCGCAGAACAGATCGAGCACCCGGTCGCTTTTCTGAACGTCCAGCCACGCCAGCGCTTTCGCCACCATCTGCTGATTAACGCCATCATTAACCTGAATGAAATCCCGCGGGCTGAACGTTAAGCGTAGCCCGTTTGACGCATACCAGGGCGCCTCACCGGTAACCTGTTCAAGTATCTCGCTTTGTGGTGCAAGGAAAAGCGCCAGGTCGTGGGAATGCGAAAAGCGTTCCAGTTTTTCGCGATCTTTCTTCGACAACGGCGCGGTATGGCGCAGCACCATCAGCGGGCCATTGTTTGCCATGACCAGTTCGACGTGCCCAAGATGGCGTACGCCGTCCAGCCCGGAGAGGCAGATGCGCACTTCCGGAAGCAATGCCTCAAGATGGGGCACCAAAATGGGGCACTGCTTCACGTCAACGATGTCGCTGGAGCCGGCCTTGCGAAACCCCATCTCCAGCCGCTCCGTTTTTGGCTGATAGCTGAGGCTCAGGCGCGCGCGACGACGATAGCCCCAGGGCTCATCGGCAACAATTTCGTTAACGTCATGTTTGAGCAGACGCGCCAGCGCGCGGCTTTTGCTTTTTTGCTGTAATTCTGTGCTCGCATGCTGTTGCTGGCAGCCGCCGCACACGCCAAAATGGGGGCAGCGGGGTGCCACACGCTCCGGGCTATCGCTGAGGCGACGCTTAACCTGCCCGCGCGCAAACTGGCGTTTATCTTCCGTCAGCGTAATTTCTGCTCGTTCTGCTGGCAGTAAACCTGTTATAAACAGAGCCTTACCATTGTGGCGTGCCACTCCCTGGCCAAACGGATCGAGGTCCGTGGCCTCAACAGTGATGATTTGACGCGTCGTCACGCGTCGCTTTGCAGAGTAGAATTGCGCCATCGCCGAGATTTTTCTCACATAACCATAATTATCTTAATTGTCCCATAACGGAACGCCATGACCAACTACAGCCTGCGCGCGCGCATGATGATTTTGATCCTCGCCCCCACCGTTCTCATCGGTTTGCTGCTGAGTATCTTCTTTGTGGTGCACCGCTATAACGATTTGCAGCGACAGCTGGAAGATGCAGGCGCCAGTATTATCGAACCGCTTGCCGTCTCCAGCGAGTACGGCATGAACCTGCAAAACCGCGAATCCATTGGGCAGTTAATCAGCGTACTCCACCGCCGCCACTCGGACATCGTACGCGCCATTTCCGTTTACGACGAACATAACCGCCTGTTTGTGACCTCAAACTTTCATCTCGATCCTGCGGCCCTGAAAATCCCGGACGGTACGCCGTTCCCGCGCCACCTCACCGTATTGCGGCGCGGCGATATCATGATCCTGCGCACGCCGATCGTGTCGGAAAGCTATTCCCCCGATGAGTCTGCACAGTCCGACGCCAAATCCAGCAATAATATGCTGGGATATGTGGCGCTGGAGCTGGATCTCAAGTCGGTCCGGCTACAGCAGTACAAAGAGATTTTCATTTCCGGCGTGATGATGCTGTTCTGCATCGGCATTGCGCTGATCTTCGGCTGGCGCCTGATGCGCGACGTGACGGGTCCCATCCGCAACATGGTTAACACGGTTGACCGCATCCGCCGGGGACAGCTCGACAGCCGTGTGGAAGGGTTTATGCTGGGCGAGCTGGACATGCTGAAAAACGGCATCAACTCGATGGCGATGTCGCTGGCGGCGTATCACGAAGAGATGCAGCACAACGTTGACCAGGCGACGTCCGACCTGCGCGAAACGCTGGAGCAGATGGAGATCCAGAACGTTGAGCTGGATCTGGCGAAAAAGCGCGCTCAGGAAGCGGCGCGTATTAAATCGGAATTCCTTGCCAATATGTCGCACGAGCTGCGCACGCCGCTCAATGGCGTGATCGGCTTTACCCGTCTGACCCTGAAAAGCGAGCTCAACCCCACTCAGCGGGATCACCTGCATACCATTGAACGCTCGGCCAACAACCTGCTGGCGATCATTAACGACGTGCTGGACTTCTCCAAGCTGGAAGCGGGCAAGCTGATCCTCGAGAGTATCCCCTTCCCGCTGCGCAGCACGCTGGATGAAGTGGTGACGCTGCTCGCGCACTCGTCGCACGACAAAGGCCTGGAGCTGACGCTTAACATTAAAAACGACGTGCCGGATAACGTTATTGGCGATCCGCTGCGCCTGCAGCAGGTCATAACCAACCTTGTCGGGAATGCCATTAAGTTCACCGAAAGCGGTAATATCGACATCCTGGTAGAGAAACGCTCGATCAGCAGCAATAAGGTCCAGATTGAAGTCCAGATCCGCGATACCGGCATCGGTATTCCGGAGCGCGACCAGTCGCGTCTGTTCCAGGCGTTCCGTCAGGCGGACGCTAGCATCTCCCGCCGTCATGGCGGTACCGGTCTGGGGCTGGTGATCACCCAGCGCCTGGTGAACGAGATGGGCGGCGATATCTCATTCCACAGCCAGCCAAACCGCGGTTCAACCTTCTGGTTCCACATTAATCTGGACCTTAATCCGAACGTGCTGACCGATGGCCCGGTGACGGACTGCCTGAAAGGCAAGCGTCTGGCCTACGTTGAGCCTAACGCTGCGGCGGCGCAGTGTACGCTCGACATCTTAAGCACCACGCCGCTGGAGGTGGTCTACAGCCCCACCTTCTCGGCGCTTGCCGTAGAGCATTACGATATTCTGCTGATGGGCATTCCGGTCACCTTCACCGGCGAGTTGACCATGCAGCAGGAGCGCCTGGCGAAAGCCGCGTCGATGACCGACTACCTGCTGCTGGCGCTGCCGTGCCATGGGCAGCTCAACGCGGAAGAACTGAAAAACGACGGCGCGGCCGCGTGCCTTTTGAAACCACTGACCGCAACCCGTTTGCTGCCAGCCCTCACGGAATATTGCCGTCTTAGCCAGCATGCCCTTCCGCTGATTAACGATGAGCAAAAATTGCCGATGAGCGTGATGGCGGTGGATGATAATCCGGCCAACCTGAAGCTCATTGGCGCATTGCTTGAGGACCAGGTTCAGCATGTGGAGCTGTGCACCAGCGGCGCGCAGGCGATTGAACAGGCTAAGCAGATGCAGTTCGATTTAATCCTGATGGATATTCAGATGCCGGGCATGGACGGCATCCGGGCCTGCGAGCTGATCCACCAGTTGCCGCATCAGCAGCAAACGCCGGTTATTGCTGTCACCGCGCACGCGATGGCGGGCCAGAAGGAGAAGCTGCTGAGCGCCGGGATGAATGACTATCTGGCAAAGCCCATCGATGAAGAGAAACTTCATAGCCTGCTGTTGCGCTACAAGCCGGGTCATATTGGCGGAACGTACACGGTTTCCAGCGAACCGGTTGAAATCAGCATCAATCAAAACGCGACCTTTGACTGGCAGCTCGCGCTGCGCCAGGCGGCAGGTAAACCCGATTTGGCCCGCGACATGCTGCAAATGCTGGTCGCGTTTCTGCCAGAAATTCGCAACAAGGTGGAAGAGCAGCTGGTGGGTGAAAACCCGGAAGATCTGCTGGACGCAATCCACAAGCTGCACGGCAGCTGCGGGTACAGCGGCGTACCGCGGCTGAAAAACCTCTGTCAGCTTCTGGAGCAACAGCTGCGTGCCGGTACGCCGGAATCGGAGCTTGAACCGGAGTTCCTGGAGCTGCTGGATGAAATGGATAACGTGACGCGGGAAGCGATGAAGGTGTTGGGGAGCTGAGGTAAAAGCCCGGTGGCGCTACGCTTGCCGGGCCTACAGGTGCACTAACGTAGGCCGGGTAAGGCGAAGCCGCCACCCGGCAATCACAGTTAAAATGCCTGCCCCACTTTCAGCACCGCCGCGATATTCCTTGCGGCCATCCTGACGTTCTCGCCGGCATTTTCCAGCGCGTCTTCCAGCGTGCAGATGGTGTAGATCACGCTAAACACGGCATCAATGCCGTGATCGTGTACCACGCCAACGTCCGCCGTCAGGCTGCCTGCAATGCCAATAACGGGTTTGTTAAAGCGTTTTGCCACCTTCGCCACCCCCACCGGGACTTTGCCGTGGATCGTCTGGCTGTCAATGCGGCCTTCCCCCGTGATCACCAGATCCGCATCGGCCACCTGGTCGGCCAGGTGTAGCGCATCGGTCACGATCTCAATGCCCTGGCGCAGCTGCGCGCCGCAAAAGGCGTAGAGCGCCGCGCCCATGCCCCCTGCCGCGCCGCCGCCAGCAAGGTTCAGCACGTCGATATCCAGGTCCCGGGCAATCACGCTTGCATAGTGCGCAAGCGCGTTGTCCAGGGTGACGATCATCTCGGGTGTGGCGCCCTTCTGCGGGCCGAATACCGCTGACGCGCCATCCTTCCCGGTAAGCGGATTGGTTACATCGCAGGCCACCTCAATCCGGCATTCCACCAGACGCTTGTCCAGCCCGCTCAGGTCGATACGCGCGAGTTTTCCCAGCTCGCCCCCGCCCAGCCCAAGAGGCTGTTCATTGTCGTCCAGCAGCTTCGCCCCCAGCGCCTGCACCATCCCTGCGCCGCCGTCATTGGTAGCGCTGCCGCCAATGCCAATAATAATATGCTTAACGCCCGCATCCAGCGCGTGACGAATCAGTTCGCCCGTGCCCCAGGAGGTGGTTTTCAGCGGATTACGCTGCGAAGGCGCAACCCGCTCCAGGCCGCTTGCCGCCGCCATTTCAATAAAGGCGCTCTGCTTATCACCGGACAAGCCATAAAACCCCTCCACGCGCTCGCCCAGCGGGCCGGTCACCGGAACATGCACAATGCTTCCCTGCGTTGCCGCGATCATCGCCTCAACCGTCCCTTCGCCACCGTCCGCGACCGGCAGCTTCACGTAAACCGCCTCGGGAAAGATCTCGCGAAAACCACGTTCTATCGCTGTCGCAACCTCAAGCGCACTCAAACTTTCCTTATACGAGTCCGGTGCGATAACAATTTTCATAAGCCATCCTTACGCATAGTCGTTACGTTAAGCATACACCACGTAAAAGACCGCTAATGGGAGCGGTCCCAATGCGTTTATCGTACCATGCACGGGCGTTTATTGTCGAATGTCCAGTCAGGGATCAGATACTGCATCGCCATCGCATCGTCGCGTGCCCCCAGACCGTGTTTCTGATACAGCTCATGGGCCTTCATGACCTGATCCATATCCAGCTCAACCCCCAGCCCCGGCGTAGAAGGCACCTGCACCATGCCACCTTTGATCTCAAACGGCTGCTTAGTAAGACGCTGATTACCTTCCTGCCATATCCAGTGGGTGTCGATAGCAGTGATCGTGCCCGGCGCAGCGGCGGCGACGTGCGTGAACATCGCCAGCGAGATATCGAAGTGGTTGTTGGAGTGCGAACCCCAGGTCAGGCCAAACTCATGGCACATCTGCGCCACGCGAACCGACCCCTGCATCGTCCAGAAGTGCGGGTCAGCCAGCGGAATATCGACTGACTGGAGGGATAAGGTGTGTCCCATCTGACGCCAGTCGGTCGCAATCATATTGGTCGCGGTCGGCAGCCCCGTAGCGCGACGGAATTCCGCCATCACTTCACGGCCAGAGAAGCCTTGCTCAGCCCCGCACGGGTCCTCCGCGTAGGCCAGCACGCCTTTCAGCTGCTTGCCGATCGCAATCGCTTCATCAAGGGACCAGGCCCCGTTCGGATCGAGCGTCACGCGCGCCTGCGGGAAACGTTTTGCCAGCGCGGTGACGGCTTCCGCCTCTTCTTCCCCGGCCAGCACGCCGCCCTTCAGTTTGAAATCGTTGAAGCCATATTTTTCGTATGCCGCTTCCGCCAGGCGCACCACCGCATCCGGGGTCATTGCCTCGTCGTGGCGAAGCCGGTACCAGTCGCATTGTTCATCCGGCTGGCTCTGATACGGCAGTGGCGTCAGCTTGCGGTCGCCGACAAAGAACAGATAGCCCAGCATTTCCACTTCGCTACGCTGCTGCCCCTCGCCCAGCAGCGACGCAACGTTAACGCCCAGATGCTGGCCCAGCAGATCCAGCATCGCGGCTTCAATGCCGGTCACCACGTGGATAGTGGTGCGCAGATCGAAGGTCTGCAGACCCCGGCCCCCGGCATCGCGATCGGCAAAGGTGTTACGCACGGTGTTGAGGACATTTTTGTACTCACCCAGCGTTTTGCCCACCACCAGCGGAATGGCGTCCTCCAGCGTGTTGCGGATCTTCTCCCCGCCCGGAATTTCACCCACGCCGGTATGGCCGGCATTGTCTTTGATAATGACAATGTTGCGGGTAAAGAACGGCGCGTGCGCGCCGCTCAGGTTCATCAGCATGCTGTCATGGCCCGCAACCGGAATGATTTGCATGGAAGTGACGACAGGGGTCGTAAAAGTACTCATCGTGTAATCCTTTTATCAGTGACGTCCGAAAACAGGGCGCTTACGGTCAAATGTCCAGCCGGGAATAAGGTACTGCATCGGGCCCGCATCGTTTCGCGCGCCGCCCGGCAATTTTTTATACGCCTCATGGGCTTTATGGATCCGATCCCAGTCCAGCTCCACGCCCAGGCCCGGCGCATCCGGTACGGCAATCTTGCCATTGATGATTTCCAGCGGATTTTTCGTCAGGCGGGCTTCGCCTTCCTGCCAAATCCAGTGCGTGTCGATGGCGGTCGGGTTACCCGGCGCAGCGGCGCCAACGTGGGTAAACATCGCCAGCGAAATATCAAAGTGATTGTTCGAATGACAGCCCCAGGTGAGTCCCCAGTCATCGCACAGCTGCGCCACGCGGACCGCGCCTGAGAGCGTCCAGAAGTGCGGGTCCGCCAGCGGAATGTCGACGGCGTTGAGCATCACCGCATGGCCCATTTCGCGCCAGTTCGTGGCGATCATATTGGTCGCCACCGGCAGCCCGGTGGCCCGACGGAACTCGGCCATGACTTCGCGGCCCGAGAAGCCCTGTTCCGCGCCGCAGGGATCTTCCGCATAGGTCAGGACATCCCCCTGCCCTTTGCACAGGCTAATCGCTTCATCCAGCAGCCATGCACCGTTGGGATCGACGGTGATCCGCGCATCCGGGAAGCGCTTTTTCAGCGCCCGGGCCGTTTCAATCTCCTGCTCGCCGGGCAGCACGCCGCCCTTCAGCTTGAAATCCTTAAAGCCGTAGCGATCCTGCGCCGCCTCGGCCAGCCGCACCACCGCGTCGCTGGAGAGCGCTTCCTGGTGGCGCAACTGATACCAGTCGTGTTCGCCCCTGGCGCGAGCCAGATAGGGGAGATCGGTTTTATTGCGATCGCCAATGTAGAACAGATAGCCCAGCACGGTGACCGCATCGCGCTGTTTGCCGGGCCCCAGCAGCTCGCAGACCGGGACATTGAGCGCCTTACCCAGTAAATCAAGCAGAGCCGCTTCCAGTGCGGCGACCGCATTGACGCGCAGTTCAAACGTCCAGGCACCTTTACCAAACGTCTCAAAGTCTGCCGACTGGTTGCCCTTATGCACCCGCTGAACCACCCTGTTCAGACGGGCAATCTCCTGCCCCACCACCAGCGGAATGGCATCGACCAGCGTCTGGTAAATCACCTCTCCGCCAGGGGCCTCGCCCACGCCGGTATTCCCTGCGCTGTCTTTTAGCACGACGATATTACGGGTAAACCAGGCGTTATGGGCGCCGCCAATATTGAGCAGCATGCTGTCCTGTCCGGCCACCGGGATGACCTTCATCTCGGTGACGATAGGGCTCGATTGCGTTGTCATCAGCCACGCTCCGCAACAGGTTTAAGTTCGACGCGTTTGATATCCCCCACCAGCACCAGGTAACTCAGGACCGCCACCAGCGCATGCACACCCACGTAGATTAGCGCACCGTTGAACGAGCCGGTGGTACCGACGATGTAGCCGATAGCGATGGGCGTCACAATCCCGGAGATGTTGCCGAACATGTTGAACAGACCGCCGCTCAGTCCGCTGATCTCTTTCGGGGCCGTATCCGCCATCACCGCCCAGCCCAGCGCGCCAATGCCTTTGCCGAAGAAGGCCATCGCCATAAAGCCGATAATCATCCACTCGGCATTGACGTAGTTACAGAACACCATGGTCATGGAGAGCAGCATGCCGAGCACGATGGGCGTTTTACGCGCGATGTTCAGTGAACCCGTGCGGCGCATCAGCCAGTCGGAAATCACCCCGCCGAGCACGCCCCCCACGAAGCCACAGATGGCCGGGACCGAGGCAACAAACCCCGCTTTCAGAATCGACATGCCGCGTGCCTGCACGAGGTACACCGGGAACTAGGTGATGAAAAAGTAGGTCAAGGCGTTGATACAGTACTGGCCCAGATAGATCCCGATCATCATGCGCGAGCCGACAAGCTGCCTGATCTGCGCCCATTTCTGGCTGAACGGGACTTTCGCCGTCGAGGATTTCTGATCCATGTTGATCAGCGCGCCGCCTTCAGCGATGTACTCCAGCTCTTTTTTGTTTACGCCAGGGTGCAGGTTGGGTTCGTGGATCACTTTCAGCCAGATAAAGCTGATGACGATCCCGAGTCCGCCCATAAAGAAGAACACGTGCGACCAGCCCACCTCATGGGTTAGCCAGCCCATAATGGGCGCAAAGATCACCGTCGCGAAGTACTGTGCGGAGTTGAAAATCGCCACCGCCGTTCCCCTCTCCTGCGCCGGGAACCAGGCCGCCACAATGCGGCTGTTGCCCGGGAAGGAAG
The DNA here is from genome assembly GCF_049238285.1 of Enterobacter cloacae complex sp. IR53041. NCBI lineage: Bacteria > Pseudomonadati > Pseudomonadota > Gammaproteobacteria > Enterobacterales > Enterobacteriaceae > Enterobacter > Enterobacter cloacae complex sp. IR53041. The sequence goes on from NZ_JBMKHB010000016.1 coordinate 65,529, forward strand.
GCGCTTCCGCTAAGCCCACCAGGAAGCGCAGCGTGAAGAGCGCCACGATAATGCCGAAGCCGCTGAAGATATCGACGAAGCCCTGCAGCAGGGTAAAGGCAGACCAGATGAAGATGGACCAGAAGTAGACCCGTTTCGAGCCAAAGCGGTCGAGCAGCCAGCCGCCAGGAATTTGCCCGATGACGTAGGCCCACGAGAAGGCGGAGAAAACGTAACCCATGCCCACGGGATCAAGGCCGATATCTTTTGCCATTTCCGAGCCGGCAATCGACAGCGTGGCGCGGTCACCATAGTTAAAGGACGTGACGATAAACAGCATCACCACTATCCAGTAGCGGGCATTGGTGCGCTTTTCAGCGCTGCTCGCTGCGTGGCTTAATGAACTCATTGTTGCACTCCTGAAACATAGCTTTCGCCTGGTTCATTCTGTACAGCACCGGTAGGGTAAGCAGAATGAGATTGGTTTTTGTCGTTTTGGTACGGCCTGAAGCCGTTTTATCGTGACCGGAAAAGTATATGAAGGAGTGCCTCTTCACCTCACCGTGCAAAAACACAGTATTAAAGGGCGTGAGGGAGGTTGTTTAGGGCATAAGCCCAGAGGAGTGGAAGGTGGTTCACGGAAATGGCGTTTGGTGCGGAGTGTAATGCCGGGTGGCGGCTATGCCTGACCCGGCCTGGAAAACCCGTAGGCCCACGCAAGCGAAGCGCCGCCGGGCAGAGTGTTATTTGAGAAGTGAGGCCCAGTTCTCCACCCACGGGTTTGATTCGCTTTCTGGCTCCGGGTGCTCACCCGCATCAATCAGCAGCATCTCGCCGACGCGCTGGGCGCTCTGCTCCTGCAACAGCGCATCGAACTGCTTGCCGCCGCCGCAGAAGTTGGCGTAAGCGCTGTCGCCGAGGGCGATGATGCCGTAGTGAACGTCTGGCTGATAGCCAAGCTGGTCTTTAATGCCCTGGAACAGCGGCACGATGCTGTCCGGCAGATCGCCCTGCCCGGTAGTGGAGGTCACCACCAGAATGTATTTATCTTTATACTTTTCCCAGTCCGCCAGCTCCGGGTCTTCATAGACCGTGGCTTTATGACCCTGGCTTGCCAGAATCGCCTCCGCCTCTTCCGCAACCAGCAGCGAGTTGCCGTACATTGTGCCGACAAAAATGCCTACTTCAGCCATGCTATTTTCCCATAGTGAATGCGCTTACTCTTCATCCTGAATGTTGCCCGATACAAACTCAACCCTTTCATTTTCGGGGAGTTGTCCCAGCCAGCCAAACTGTGACAGCGCCTGCATCCAGACGTCGTCCAGCCCCGCGCGGAGAGTCAGCGGCTCGCCGGTAAACGGGTGCATCAAGCTCAGCTCGCTTGCGTGTAACATCAGACGATGGCAGCCAAAGTGTTCGGCCGCGCTGCGGTTCTGGCGCAAATCACCGTGTTTGCTGTCGCCAATAATCGGGTGGCGCAGATGCGCCAGATGGCGTCGCAGCTGGTGCTTGCGCCCGGTTTTCGGCAGAAGCTCGACCAGGCTGTAGCGTGTGGTCGGAAATTTGCTGGTGGCCACCGGCATTTCCGTGGTTGCCATGCCGCGATAATCCGTCACGGCAGGCTGCGGGCCTTTGTCATCCCGGGCAAATTTATCGCCGATTTTGTCCAGCTCCTCCACCAGCGGATAATCCAGGGTGGCGGACTCGGTCAGCCAGCCACGCACGATCGCGTGGTAGCGCTTCTGGATCTGGTGCTGTTCGAACTGCTGGGCCAGCAGACGGCCAGCTTCGCTGGAAAGCCCCATCAGCAGCACGCCGGAGGTCGGCCTGTCGAGGCGATGGGCGGTAAACACATGCTGACCAATCTGGTCGCGAACGGTCTGCATCACCACCACTTTCTCGTCGCGATCCAGCCAGCTGCGGTGCACCAGCCAGCCTGACGGTTTATTCACCGCCACCAGCCACTCGTCCTGATAGAGGATCTCAAGCGTCATGCATCTTCACCGGCAAACAGGGCATCCAGCTTTTCCAGTTCGACCAGCATGACGTCGCGCGCAGGGTGCGTCGCGTCGAGCGCCATTTCATAATAGGGAGAGACAGCAAACGCCTGCGGCAAGGGGTGCCCCCCCTCAAGCAGGGCGTGCATGCGCGGAATTAACACCCACTGCAGCCACTCGAAAGGCGCCAGCGTATCCAGGCAGAAAGGCTGGGTGCTGGCGAACGCTTCTGGCTGCGGCGCGGTCTCCTGCCACAGCTGATGTTGGCGCAAAAGGGCTTCGATGGCGTGCAACTGAGCACGAACGCTATCGTGTTGCGTCATAGTAACCTCAACTGAAAATGTGAACGGCGCGCAGCATAGCATTGCGAAAGGCAGAAATAAAAAAAGGGAGCACTGTAAAAACAGTGCTCCCGGTTCGTTCCGCAGCATTCCAGCTACAATTCGTGCTCCCTGCTCATCCGTGACAACTTTTCCTGAAGCCCGAAGGCCTGGTCATCCGTCTACCTTTCGCATCCTGCACACATCTTCCTGACGTGTTTGTTTCATCCTGAAACGTCCTGGCCTTCCTGACCCACCGACCATCCTGACCGGCTCTCGTTCTCCTTCCTGGAGGTGTCCCTTACGCATCCTGCGTTATCCACTTCGCTTCATCCAGAAGCCTTCCTGCTGCGCCATCCTGACGAGTCCTGTGTGAGAAACGCCATCATCCTGATGTTCGTTTCTCGTGTCGGCTTCCTGTCGACGGAGATAGAATCCGCTATTCCGCTTCGTCTTACAACCCACTCAGCCAGCGTTGTAAGACGCGGGGACTCCCTAAAAATAATAGGAGGAAAAACTAATTCGTTGAAAAATAGAGTGATATTAATCTGAATTTAATGAGGTAATACTGAATGTTCCAGCGATCTCTCACAAACCTTGTAAGAGATCTCTCACACGCGCTGTAGCAGCATGGATTACAGAAGGGGCTCAAGTCGGGTGAGGAAATCCGCAAGAGAAGGGGCGAGAGTCTCGCGATTGCGGGTACCGATAGTCTCTTTAATCACTTCGCCTGACAGGTTACAGACGGAGATAACGTCCAGCTCGCTGTCCAGCGTGGCAATAAAGAGCGTCGGAGAAAGCTTAAGGCGCTTTTGCGTGACCAGATGACCAATCAGGTTTTCCTGAACACGCTGCAGATCGTCTTCGCTCCAGGTCTGCAACAGCGTCAGCGTCATGTCCGCAAAGCGCGCGGGCATATCCCCTGCAAACTGCGTGGCATAAAACGCATGAACCGCTGGTTGTACCACAATGTCCATTGCCCGTTCAACCGCATTTACATTCTGCTCGCCGTTATTCGGCTTCGGCTGCCAGATCACGTAATCCTCAAGCGAAGAGATAATGCACGGCGAAGGGACGCCATATAAATCAGCACTTTGCGGCCACGTGCCCTGCTTTTCATGCCATGCGTCGCAGTAGCGGGTCGTGAAGGTAGTGAGGGCATTTGCAGTTTCGATGTCCACCGATTTCTCTCTTCTTGTCAGACAGGATAAACTCAGGCCATAAGTGTACCTGTAAAGTGACTATGAAACATGTCTTACGAAAATCATCAGGCGTTAACCGGCTTAACGCTGGGTAAATCGACCGATTACCGCGATACCTACGATGCAAGCCTGCTGCAGGGGGTGCCGCGTAGCCTGAACCGCGACCCTCTGGGACTGCACGCGGACGCGCTGCCGTTCGTGGGTGGCGATATCTGGACGCTGTACGAACTCTCGTGGCTCAACGCGCGCGGCCTGCCGCAGGTGGCGGTGGGACACGTTGAGCTGGACTATGCCAGCGTGAATCTCGTCGAGTCCAAAAGCTTTAAGCTCTATCTCAACAGTTTTAACCAGACCAAATTCAACAGCTGGGACGACGTTCAGCACACCCTGGAACGTGATTTAAGCGCCTGCGCGCAGGGAAAGGTGAGCGTATCACTGTATCGCCTGCACGAGCTGGAAGGCCAGCCAGTCGCCCACTTCAACGGGACCTGCATCGACGATCAGGATATCGAGGTGGAGAATTATGAATTCAGCGCCGATTACCTCGAAAACGCGGCGAGCGGCAAGGTGGTTGAAGAGACGCTGGTGAGCCATCTGCTGAAATCCAACTGCCTGATTACCCACCAGCCGGACTGGGGCTCGGTGCAGATCCAGTACCGCGGCCCGAAAATTGATCGGGAAAAGCTGCTGCGCTACCTGGTGTCGTTCCGCCATCACAATGAATTCCACGAGCAGTGCGTGGAGCGCATCTTTAGCGATATCCAACGCTTCTGCCAGCCAGAAAAATTGAGCGTTTACGCGCGCTACACCCGCCGCGGCGGCCTGGACATTAACCCGTGGCGCACCAATACCGATTTTGTCCCGGCGACGGGCCGGCTGGTGCGTCAGTAATATAAATATTTTCACAATATGCGCGGTATCTTCCGCGCTTTAGGTTGTGAAACGTCACGCGGCAGGGCTATTGTAATCAACAGGGAAAGACGATAATCGTCCCGTAAGGAGCTCACTTGATTACACATATTAGCCCGCTTGGCTCAATGGATATGTTGTCGCAGCTGGAAGTGGACATGCTTAAACGCACGGCCAGCAGCGATCTTTATCAACTGTTTCGTAACTGTTCACTTGCCGTTCTGAACTCCGGAAGCCTTACAGACAACAGTAAAGAACTGCTGTCCCGCTTCGAAAGCTTTGATATCAACGTGCTGCGCCGCGAGCGCGGCGTGAAGCTTGAAGTCATCAACCCGCCGGAAGAGGCGTTTGTCGACGGACGCATCATCCGTTCACTTCAGGCTAACCTGTTTGCCGTGCTGCGTGACATCCTATTTGTTAACGGGCAGATCCACAACGCAGGCCGTTTCCAGCATCTCGACCTGGAAAGCTCGGTCCATATCACCAACCTGGTGTTCTCTATTTTGCGCAACGCCCGTGCCCTGCACGTGGGTGAAGCGCCGAACATGGTCGTCTGCTGGGGCGGTCACTCCATTAACGAAACCGAATACCTTTATGCGCGTCGGGTGGGCACCCAGCTTGGCCTGCGCGAGCTGAATATCTGTACCGGATGTGGTCCGGGTGCGATGGAAGCGCCAATGAAAGGTGCCGCAGTGGGTCACGCGCAGCAGCGCTACAAAGAGGGACGGTTTATCGGCATGACCGAGCCGTCCATCATCGCCGCTGAGCCACCTAACCCGCTGGTTAACGAGCTGATTATCATGCCGGATATCGAAAAACGTCTTGAAGCGTTTGTTCGTATCGCCCACGGCATCATCATCTTCCCGGGCGGCGTGGGGACAGCGGAAGAGCTGCTCTATCTGCTGGGTATTCTGATGAACCCGGCCAACAAAGATCAGGTCCTGCCGCTGATCCTGACCGGGCCGAAAGAGAGCGCCGACTACTTCCGCGTGCTGGACGAGTTTATCGTACACACGCTGGGTGAAGCCGCGCGTCGTCACTATCGCATCATCATCGACGATGCTGCGGAAGTGGCGCGCCAGATGAAAAAAGCGATGCCGCTGGTGAAGGAGAACCGTCGCGATACCGGGGATGCCTACAGCTTTAACTGGTCAATCCGCATTGCGCCGGACCTGCAGATCCCGTTCGAGCCTTCACACGAGAACATGGCGAACCTGAAACTCTACCCGGACCAGCCGGTGGAAGTCCTGGCCGCCGATCTGCGTCGCGCCTTCTCCGGGATTGTGGCGGGCAACGTCAAAGAGGTCGGTATCCGCGCCATTGAGCAGTACGGTCCGTACAAGATCCACGGCGATCCGGAGATGATGCGCCGCATGGATGACATGCTGCAGGGCTTTGTCGCCCAGCACCGCATGAAGCTGCCGGGCTCCGCCTATATTCCTTGCTACGAAATCTGCACATAACGCTTAGCGGCATCTCATCAAAGCCGGGTCGCCCTGTCGCGCGTTCCGGCTTTTTTTATTCCTGATGTAATTCATAGGCATCACTTATATCTTTTACAAAATCGGCACATACGCAAACGATTACCTGTATTTTTCAACCGTAAATTATCAGCCTTAATCCAAATTACCTGCCAGAAAATACTAAAAACCCATTTCTTTACAGCGAAAGACACCTATATCAAGGGCCAGTCTTTCAGCGCACATGTCGTTGGTGGTAGCCTTCGCGCGCGTAAATTCTCTTTGATGTTTTTTTAACAGATAAATGGTCTAAAGATGCCCACATCATAAGTGGATTATTGCATTTGGGATCGCGATCACTGATAGATTCATAACGAGAATGTATCTTTCCGCCCGCCAATAGTTACGGGCGAAAATTATTAAAAAACCGTCACTGAACGAATTTCATATTACCGTCAGGCACTTTTTCATCGGATTTGACTAAAAACCTGACAATTTGCTTCCTCCAGGAGATACAGATGGAAACCACTCAAACCAGCACCGTTGCTTCGATTGAATCCCGAAGTGGTTGGCGCAAAACGGATACCATGTGGATGCTTGGCCTTTACGGCACGGCAATCGGCGCTGGTGTACTGTTCCTTCCTATCAACGCAGGCGTCGGCGGTCTGATTCCGCTGATCATTATGGCTATCATTGCTTTCCCGATGACCTTCTTTGCACACCGCGGTCTGACCCGCTTCGTGCTGTCCGGTAAAAACCCGGGCGAAGACATTACTGAAGTGGTTGAAGAGCATTTCGGCGTGGGCGCAGGTAAACTGATTACCCTGCTCTACTTCTTCGCGATTTACCCTATCCTGCTGGTCTACAGCGTGGCGATCACCAACACCGTTGAAAGCTTCATGCTGCACCAGTTGCACATGACGCCGCCACCGCGTGCCATCCTGTCTCTGATCCTGATTGTCGGCATGATGACCATCGTGCGCTTCGGTGAGCAGATGATTGTGAAAGCGATGAGCGTACTGGTGTTCCCGTTTGTGGCCGCACTGATGCTGCTGGCCTGCTACCTGATCCCACAGTGGAACGGCGCAGCGCTGGAAACCCTGTCCCTGAGCAGCGCGTCTGCGACCGGTAACGGCCTGCTGATGACCCTGTGGCTGGCGATCCCGGTAATGGTCTTCTCCTTCAACCACTCCCCAATCATCTCCTCTTTCGCCGTGGCGAAACGTGAAGAGTACGGTAATGGCGCAGAGAAGAAGTGCTCCAGCATCCTGGCACGCGCTCACATCATGATGGTGCTGACCGTTATGTTCTTCGTCTTCAGCTGCGTACTGAGCCTCTCCCCGGCGGACCTGGCGGCAGCGAAAGAGCAGAACATCTCAATTCTGTCTTACCTGGCGAACCACTTTAACGCACCGCTGATTGCGTGGATGGCACCGATCATCGCGATGATCGCCATCACCAAATCCTTCCTGGGCCACTACCTCGGCGCACGTGAAGGCTTCAACGGTATGGTGATTAAATCTCTGCGCGGTAAAGGCAAGAGCATTGAAATCAACAAGCTGAACAAAATCACTGCACTGTTCATGCTGCTCACCACCTGGGCGGTAGCGACGCTGAACCCAAGCATCCTGGGCATGATTGAAACCCTGGGCGGCCCGGTCATCGCGATGATTCTGTTCCTGATGCCGATGTACGCGATTCAGAAAGTCCCGGCTATGCGTAAGTACAGCGGTCATGTCAGCAACGTCTTTGTGGTTATCATGGGGCTTATCGCTATCTCTGCGATCTTCTACTCCCTGTACACCATGTTCTGATTCTCACCCGCGCCGTCCCCGGACGGCGCACACCCTCCTCTCTGACTGAAAGCAATGGACGCATCATGATTAGCGTATTCGATATCTTCAAAATCGGTATTGGTCCTTCCAGCTCTCACACCGTCGGACCGATGAAAGCCGGTAAGCAGTTCACGGATGACTTGATTGCACGCGGCATCCTGCACGACATCACCCGCGTGGTTGTCGATGTATACGGCTCACTTTCCCTGACCGGGAAAGGCCACCACACCGATATCGCCATTATCATGGGCCTGGCGGGAAACCTGCCGGATACCGTTGATATTGATGCGATCCCTGGCTTTATCCAGGACGTGAACACCCACGGGCGCCTGCTGCTGGCGAACGGCGAGCATGAGGTTGAATTCCCGGTTGACCACTGCATGAATTTCCATGCGGACAACCTGTCGCTACACGAAAACGGCATGCGCATTACCGCGCTGGCCGGCGACAAAGCGGTATACAGCCAGACTTACTACTCTATCGGCGGCGGTTTTATCGTCGACGAAGACCACTTTGGTCAAACCAGTACCTCTTCTGTCGAGGTGCCGTATCCGTACAAAACGGCGGCAGACCTCCAGCGCCACTGCCAGGAGACGGGACTTTCCCTCTCCGGTCTGATGATGAAAAACGAGCTGGCGCTGCACAGCAAAGAGGAGCTGGAACAGCACTTCGCTAACGTCTGGGAAGTGATGCGCGGCGGTATTGAGCGCGGGATCACCACCGAAGGCGTTCTGCCGGGCAAGCTTCGCGTACCGCGTCGTGCGGCAGCGCTGCGCCGTATGCTGGTGAGCACCGACAAAACGACAACGGACCCGATGGCCGTGGTGGACTGGATCAACATGTTCGCCCTGGCGGTAAACGAAGAAAACGCCGCAGGGGGCCGTGTGGTCACCGCGCCGACCAACGGTGCCTGCGGCATCGTTCCGGCGGTACTGGCGTACTACGACAAGTTTATCCGTGAAGTGAATGCGAACTCGCTGGCGCGCTACCTGCTGGTGGCCAGTGCGATTGGTTCGCTGTATAAGATGAACGCCTCCATTTCCGGTGCGGAAGTGGGCTGTCAGGGTGAAGTCGGCGTGGCGTGCTCCATGGCGGCGGCAGGTCTGGCGGAGCTGTTGGGCGCAAGCCCGGCGCAGGTGTGCATCGCTGCGGAAATCGGCATGGAACACAACCTGGGGCTGACCTGCGATCCGGTTGCCGGCCAGGTACAGGTTCCGTGCATCGAGCGTAACGCGATTGCCTCCGTGAAGGCGGTAAACGCGGCACGTATGGCGCTGCGCCGCACCAGCGAACCGCGCGTCTGTCTCGATAAGGTTATCGAGACCATGTACGAAACCGGTAAAGATATGAACGCCAAATACCGCGAAACCTCTCGCGGCGGCCTGGCGATGAAGATCGTAACCTGCGATTAAGCCTCTCAGGAAGCCTCGTTTTGCGAGGCTTCTTCCTGTTTTCCCCACCATTCATAGTTTCACGCTGCTGACAGTGTTACCCTTCACGCATTAGATAGAAGGGAGATTATCTGTGGCCGTTCATTTACTTATCGTCGATGCACTTAACCTGATTCGCCGTATCCATGCGGTACAGGGGACGCCTTGTAAAGACACCTGCCTGCACGCGCTGGAACAGCTTATCCGCCACAGTGAACCCACCCATGCGGTCGCGGTTTTTGATGACGAAGCCCGCAACACGGGCTGGCGGCACCAGCGTCTGCCCGACTACAAAGCCGGACGCGCACCGATGCCGGACGATCTTCACGCCGAATTACCCATGCTGCGCGCCGCATTTGAACAGCGGGGCGTCCCCTGCTGGGGCGCACAGGGAAATGAAGCCGACGATCTCGCGGCCACCCTGGCCGTAAAGGTGGCGAGTGCCGGGCATCAGGCCACGATCGTTTCAACGGACAAAGGCTACTGCCAGCTGCTCTCCCCGACTATTCGCATTCGCGACTATTTTCAAAAACGCTGGCTGGACGCGCCGTTCATTGCCAGCGAGTTTGGCGTATCGCCTGAGCAATTGCCGGATTACTGGGGCCTGGCAGGCATCAGCAGCTCTAAAGTTCCGGGCGTGGCCGGTATTGGGCCGAAGAGCGCCGCGCAGTTGCTAACCGATTTTCAGAGTCTGGAGGGCATTTACGCCCGTCTGGACGAGGTGCCCGAAAAATGGCGCAAGAAGCTGGAGGCGCATAAAGAGATGGCGTTTATCTGCCGGGAAATCGCAACGCTACAGACGGATTTACAGCTGGACGGGAATTTACAGCAGTTGCGCTTAGAACGTTAGAACGACTACAGGGTTTTGTAGGCCCGGTAAGCGCAGCGCCACCGGGCAAAACAAAGTACGTGCTATCGCTCGTCGCGACGCCCGCCTACGGCCGCCCACCAGCGACGAATATGCACCGTCACCTCTTCGCGGTCGTGATACAGCTGACGCGCCTGGATCTCCACGTTAATCCCGTGTTCGTCCAGTTGCTCCTGAATGTAGGCCAGGTTCTGCGACACCTCCTCATAGCGCTTTTTCATCGGCAGCTTGAGGTTGAAAATGGTCTCGCGACACCAGCCGTTCACCAGCCAGGAGGCCATCAGCGCGGCCACTTTCGCCGGTTTCTCAACCATGTCGCACACCATCCATGAGATGTTGTTGCGGTTCGGGCGATAGCGGAAACCGTCTTCACGCAGCCAGGTGACCTGTCCGGTGTCCATCAGGCTTTGCGCCATTGGGCCGTTATCAACGGACGATACCCACATGTTCCGTTTCACCAGCTGATAGGTCCAGCCGCCCGGGCACGCGCCGAGATCGACAGCGTACATGCCGTTTGCCAGACGCTCATCCCACTCATCCGCCGGGATAAAGACGTGGAACGCCTCTTCCAGCTTCAGCGTAGAACGGCTTGGCGCATCGGCCGGGAAGCGCAAACGCGGGATGCCCATAAAGAAAGGAGAGTTGTTGGTGGTATACGAGTAGCCCGTATAGCAGCAGCCCGGTGCAATAAAGAAGATATGCACCACCGGACGCTTCGGCGTTTCGTAGTTCGTCAGCACGCCCGCATCACGCAGCGCCGCGCGCAGCGGAACAGTGAACTTACGGCAGAACTTCATCAGCTCTTTACTTTCGTTGGTATCCGCCACTTCAACGCGCAGATCGCCGCCCTTCTCCACCACGCCCTGCAGCATGCCCACGATTGGCGTGATGCGGTCTTCCGGGGGAAGGTCTTTGAGCAGCTCACCCGCGACAAACATCTGGCGCGCAAAAATCAGCGAGCTGAACGGCAGCTCGCGCGCCAGCTTATCCGCATCTTCAGGCTGATAGCATTCGAATACCACATAGCCCGCGTTTTCTTTTACGCGGGCAAAGCCGAAGATTTCGCGCTTCGCCGCTTTATCGGTAATTTCCGCGGCGCACTCTTTCTCAAACCCCGGGCGACAATATAAAACAACCTTATTCATGAACAACGCCCTTGCGTTTCAGACGGATAGCTCCGATAAACATTAATACCCAACCCGCCAGGAAGCTGACGCCACCGACAGGTGTAACAAACGCCCACAGGCGTAAATGCGAAAGTGCCAGACAGTAAAGGCTGCCGCTGAAAAGCACCGTACCCAGCGCCAGAAAGACGCTGCTCCAGTAAAACCAGATGCTGATACGGCGCTGCATCGCCACCGCCAGCCCAAAGATTGCCAGCGTATGGAACGCCTGATATTCAAGGCCGGTCTGGATCCAGCCCATCTCTACAGCGCCCAACGACTTGCTTAAGACATGTGCGCCAAAGGCGCCCAGTGCAACAAAAATAAAGCCACTCACCGCGGCAAAAATCAGCATGAATCGGCTGGTCATGTTTAAGTCCTGAATTGATGCGTGCCCGGCACACAAACGTTATTGTTCATACCTGAAGCGGAATTTTTCTTGCTCGCTTGCCGCCTTCGCCAGTATCCACTGCCGGAAGGCGGCTATTTTACCCAGTTCTGCCTGACTGTCATGACAAACCAGATAAAACGCATTCTTGCTGACCAGTACATCATTAAAAGGGCAGACCAGGCGACCTGCCTCTATTTCGGACTGCGCCATGACGTTGTTCGCCAACGCCACGCCCTGCCCGTGAATGGCAGCCTGTAACACCATCGCACTGTGGCTAAAGATGGGTCCCTGCTGCACGTTTATATGTGTAAGTCCTAATTGACGGGTATAAGTTTGCCAGTCGCGTCGAGAGGCATCATGCAAAAGCGTATGCTGCGCCAGGTCAGCGGGAGACTTCAGCGCTTTGTCGCCCGTTAACAGCAGAGGGGAACAGACCGGCAGGAGATATTCTGCGTATAATTTCTCAACACGCAAGCCCGGCCAGTTACCGCGCCCATAAAAAATCGCGACATCCACGTCATCGGCCAGCTTGTCTTCCTGACGATCCACGGCCTGGATTCGAACGTCTATCCCCGGATAAGCTGAGTTAAAGCTTGAGAGTCTTGGCACCAGCCACTGAATGGCAAAACTGGGCAATAAACTAACAGTCAGAGCACCTTTTGCACTGCGGGCCTGTAGCTTACGCGTGGCTTCAGTAAGCTGCGAAAAAATCTCTTTAATATCCTGAAAATAGCTCTGCCCCTCTTCGGTCAACAGCAACGAGCGGTTGCGTCGACGAAACAGCTTAAGGCCCAGAAAATCCTCCAGAGACTTGATTTGGTGACTTACTGCGGCCTGTGTCACAAAAAGCTCATCGGCTGCGCGGGTGAAGCTCAGGTGACGTGCTGCTGCATCAAAAACACGTAATGCGTTGAGGGGGGGCAATCGCTTTGACATGGTTATATGGCTTAGATGTTAAAGGAATTTAACAAATAGGAAACAACGTTTAACCTATTAGTTTTTTTTATCTGAGCCATTATAATTTGTCCGTTGAGGAACTACCAGCAAATACCTATAGTGGCGGCACTTCCTGAGCCGGAACGAAGAGCTTTTTTCGGAATGCGTGTTCTGAAGGGCTTTTGGCTTACGGTTGTGATGTTGTGTTGTTGTGTTTGCAATTGGTCTGCGATTCAGACCACGGTAGCAACGCTACCAATTTTTCACTTCCTGTACATTTACCCTGTCTGTCCATAGTGATTAATGTAGCACCGCCAACTTGCGGTGCTTTTTTTTCGCCTGCGATCGGTTAATGCTCGATCTCTTTCATCTCTTTCACGTCCGTGCGGTTGATCTGCTGCTTGTTCCCGTTAGCATCTTTGTACGAAATCATCCCGGTATCGTTATCGGTTGTCGGTTTCCCTTCCGAAACGATGGAACGACCATCGTTGGTGTGCATCACGTAGTTGTTACCGGAACAGGCGCTCAGGGCAAAAGTAAACGCACAGGCAGAGATGATTGCAGCTGTCTTATTCATGATTATTCTCCTTTAGCAATTAATGCTATTCAAACCTCGATTTATAACAGGCTAAAACATCCGCCTAACACTATTTAGCATAACCTGCTTTTTTGGGGTCATGAGGATAAGCAGACAATTCTGATAGATATCAACCTCCTTGCCCTGCCGCGGAAATTGCGCGACGATCGTGATATTGAAATGAGGAATCCCATGAACGCTTTCAGTCCTGCGCAGTTCCGCGCACAGTTTCCGGCGCTGGCCGATGCCGGTATTTATCTGGACAGTGCCGCCACCGCCCTCAAGCCACAGGCGGTCATTGACGCCACGCAGCAGTTTTACAGCCTGAGCGCCGGGAACGTGCATCGCAGCCAGTTTGCCGAGGCGCAGCGATTAACCGCGCGCTACGAAGCCGCACGCGATCGCGTGGCGCACCTGATCAATGCCGAAAGCGGGAAAAATATCGTCTGGACGCGCGGCACCACCGAGGCCATCAATATGGTGGCCCAGTGCTACGCGCGCCCGCTGCTTCAGCCGGGCGATGAGATCGTCGTCAGCGAGGCGGAACATCACGCCAACCTGGTGCCGTGGCTGATGGTGGCCGAACAAACGGGTGCACGTGTGGTGAAGCTTCCGCTGGGCGCAGACCTTCTGCCCGATGTGGCCCGTCTCCCCGAGTTGATTACCCCCCGCAGCCGCATTCTGGCGCTTGGACAGATGTCTAACGTCACCGGTGGTTGCCCGGACCTGGCTCAGGCGATTCGCATCGCGCATGCCAACGGTATGGTGGTGATGGTTGACGGCGCCCAGGGCGTGGTGCATTTCCCCGCCGACGTGCAGGCGCTGGATATCGACTTCTATGCCTTCTCAGGACATAAGCTCTACGGGCCAACCGGTATTGGGGTGTTGTACGGCAAGCCGGAATTGCTGGCAAAAATGACCCCGTGGCTCGGGGGCGGCAAGATGATCGCTGAAGTGACTTTTGACGGTTTCAAAACGCAGGATGTGCCTTACCGCCTGGAAGCCGGTACGCCGAACATAGCCGGCGTGATTGGCCTAAGCGCGGCGCTGGAGTGGCTGGCAGAAACAGACGTTGTTCAGGCTGAAAGCTGGAGCCGGGGACTGGCGACGCTGGCAGAGGAAGAACTGAAGAAGCGCCCGGGTTTCCGCTCGTTCCGCGTTCAGGATTCAAGCCTGCTCGCCTTTGATTTTGTGGGCGTGCATCACAGCGACATGGTGACGCTGCTGGCCGGGTATGGCATCGCCCTGCGCGCCGGGCAGCACTGCGCGCAGCCGCTGCTGGCGGCGCTCGGCGTGAGCGGCACGCTGCGCGCCTCGTTCGCGCCCTATAACACACAAAGCGATGTTGACGCGCTGGTTTCCGCCGTTGACCGCGCGCTTGAAATACTGGTGGATTAATGACTCACGCTGCTTTAGCCGGACATCCGTTTGGCACCGTCATCACTGAAGAGACGTTAAAACAGACCTTTGCCCCGCTTTCACAGTGGGAAGATAAATATCGCCAGCTGATTCTTCTTGGTAAGCAATTACCGACCCTCTCTGACGATCTCAAGGCGCAGGCGAAAGAGATCGCTGGCTGTGAAAACCGCGTCTGGCTGGGCGTAAGCGTGTCCGGCGAGAAACTGCACTTCTTCGGCGACAGCGAAGGCCGCATCGTTCGGGGTCTGCTGGCCGTATTGTTGACCGCAGTGGAAGGGAAAAGCGCGGCGGAACTGCTGGCGCACTCGCCGCTGGCGTTATTTGATGAGCTGGGGCTGCGCGCGCAGCTCAGCGCCTCGCGCGGTCAGGGGTTGATCGCGCTCAACGACGCGGTACTGGACGCCGCACGTCAGGCTCAGGCCTGACGTTCCGCCTTCGCCATCATCTTCTTCAGGGCGTGAGACACCGCCACAAAGCCGAAGGAAGCGGTCACCATGGTGGCCGCGCCAAAGCCTGAGGCACAATCCATTCTTTTTGGCCCTTCCGCCGTGCTTTTCATCGCACACACGGAGCCATCCGCCTGCGGGTAGACCAGCGCTTCGGTCGAGAACACGCAGTCAACGCCCAGCTTGCCCTTGCTGTTCTTCACTACGTTAAAGTCGCTTTTAAGGCGTTCACGCAGCTTGGCGGCAAGAGGATCCTGAATGGTTTTCGCCAGATCGGCCACCCGGATCTGCGTCGGATCGATTTGCCCGCCCGCGCCGCCGGTCGTCACCAGTGGGACCTTGTAACGACGACAGTAGGCGATCAGCGCGGCTTTTGGACGCACGCTGTCGATGGCGTCAATCACATAGCTGTAGCCTTTGCTCATGTACTCCGCGACGTTATCTGCCGTCACAAAGTCGTCGATCACCGTCACGCGGCACTCCGGGTTGATCAAACGGATGCGCTCCGCCATGACCTCAGATTTTGCCAGGCCGACGCTATCACGCAGGGCGTGGATTTGACGGTTGGTGTTGGTGACGCACACGTCATCCATATCAATCAGCGTGATTGCGCCAATACCGGTTCTCGCCAGCGCTTCTGCGGCCCACGACCCCACACCACCAATGCCCACGACGCAGACGTGCGCATCCGCAAACAGCTGCAGGGCTTTTTCACCATAGAGACGTGCCGTGCCGCCAAAACGCTGGCGCCAGGCATCGCTGATTACCACAGACATAACACCTCAGATGTAAAAAGGGTGAGGTTCTCCTCACCCTGAACAGTAATCCGTATTGCGCTCAGAATACCACAATCAGCCGCTGAATACGTTTCCGGCACCCGGTGCGGCCTTCAGTACCCACACACGTCCGTAGTGGTTATACCAGCCTGCACGGTGGCCTGCATCCGGGCCAATGCCCTGATAGATATCGAAGTGCTGCCCTTTGATCGCGCCGCCAACGTCCAGCGCCACCATCAGACGCAGCTCATACTGGCCGTTGAACTTGCCGTTGTTGTCCAGTAGCGGGACCTCAGCCAGCAGCGTGGTGCCCGCAGGAATAATCGAACGATCCGATGCCACCGACGCACGGCCAATCAGCGGTACCGCGCTCGCCCCTTTCACCGGCGCGAAGTTTTGCGGTTTAAAGAAGACGAACGACGGGTTCTGCTCCAGCAGCTCACGCACCTCGGCTTCGCTGTGCTTTTCGCCCCACTCGCGGATCGCCTGCATCGACATGTCTTCTTTCTTCACTTCGCCGCGGTCGATCAGCACCTTGCCAATACTGCGATAGGCGTGGCCGTTTTTACCGGAATAGCTGAAGAAGTTAAGCGGCGAGCCGTCGCCAAAATCAATATAGCCGCTGCCCTGAACGTCCATGATGAAGTTGTCCATCAGGGAGTTGCTGTAAGCAAGAACGTAGTTTTCGCTTAGCGCACCGGCGTAGATCTCAGCGCGCGACGGCAGACGACCGCGTTTTGGCGGCATACGGTAGATAGGGTACTGGAATTCGCCCTGACGCGTGTGTCGCGCCTGGATAACCGGGGTGTAATAGCCGGTGAACTGAACGTTGCCGTAGTTATCGGCCCCTTCCATCTGCCAGGCGTCGATACCAAACTGGCGCATGTTGCGCGTATCGCCGCCCGCGCGCAGCCAGTCCTGCACCGCGCTATAAACGTTGTTCTGTGCGCTGTACAGACGCGGTGACGCGTTGCGGATCTGGTAGACCTGCTCGGAGAAATCACCGGCATTGATCGGTGCGCCGACCGCATCAGGCTGATTAACTAAAGAGAAAGGCTGGGATAACTTCCCGTCTTTATACTGTTGACCGCGATCGGTCGGTTTGGAAGAACAGGCCGCAAGAATCGCTACCATTGCGCCCGCCATCAGATACTTCGCCCAACGTCCTTTCATTCTGTCTCGTCTTTAAGTTGCCCATTTCCGCGTGATGAAGATAACAAACCGCCAGGGCTAATGAAATGCAATCGCATGCCCTTTGGCAAATTTTGCGCAAAAAATAGTCCAAACAGCGCCATGTCGTTCAATTTGCATACAAAATCATGATAAATGTGAAAAAGGGGTTGCATCACAAGTCTATCCGAGTATAGTGCGCATCCACGGACGCGGGGTGGAGCAGCCTGGTAGCTCGTCGGGCTCATAACCCGAAGGTCGTCGGTTCAAATCCGGCCCCCGCAACCAATTAAAATTTGATGAAGTATCTTCTACGACTGTAGAAAGACGGACGCGGGGTGGAGCAGCCTGGTAGCTCGTCGGGCTCATAACCCGAAGGTCGTCGGTTCAAATCCGGCCCCCGCAACCAATCAAATTTGAAGAAGTAAGTTTCTGCGAGAGTAGAAAGACGGACGCGGGGTGGAGCAGCCTGGTAGCTCGTCGGGCTCATAACCCGAAGGTCGTCGGTTCAAATCCGGCCCCCGCAACCAACACTTCTAAAACAATAAACACCCTTAAGGGTGTTTTTTTGTATCTGTCATTTGTGAATTTGCCGGGCGTAAACCCGGCCAAAAGATCTACCCGCGCCGCGCCAGCGTCGCCCCGTCAGAGAAATACGCACGAATCCCTGCCAGAATCGACTCCGCCACTTCCTGCTGGAATTTTGCCGTCTTGAGCTTACGCTCCTCTTCCACGTTACTGATAAACGCGGTTTCAACCAGGATGGACGGGATATCCGGCGCCTTGAGTACCGCAAACCCGGCCTGTTCAACGCTGTTCTTATGCAGCTTATTGATGTTGCCCAGCTTGCCCAGCACCGCTTTACCAAACTTCAGGCTGTCGTTAATGGTCAGCGACTGCACCATATCGAACATGGTGTGGTCGACGTAGCGATCGCCGCTTTTGCTCACGCCACCGATCAGATCCGAGGCGTTCTGGGTATCCGCCAGGTATCTTGCTGCGGTACTGGTCGCGCCTTTGGTTGAGAGCGCAAACACCGACGAGCCGCTTGGCTGACGGCTGGTAAACGCATCCGCATGGATCGAGACGAACAAATCTGCGCGCTGCTTCTGCGCTTTCGCCACCCTGACCTTCAGCGGAATAAAGACGTCTTCATTACGCGTCATATAGGCGCGCATGTTGCCTTCTTTATCAATCAGCGCCTTCAGACGACGGGCAATTTGCAGAACCACGTCTTTTTCACGCGTGCGGTATTTCCCCACCGCACCGGAGTCTTCGCCGCCGTGGCCTGGATCGAGCATGATCACAATCGGACGATCGCGCCCTGCTTTCCCCGGCTGCGGGCCGCTTTGCGCTGGCGGAACCTGACGCTGCAGATCGCCTTTGTTGTAATCTTCCAGCAGGGCAAGAAGCGGATCCTGAATATCCGTCGCATTGGCCGGATAGAGATCCATCACCAGGCGCTCTTTGAACGTCGCGACAGGCGCCAGGGCAAACAGCTGCGGCTTCACGTTCTGCTTCAGTTCAAACACCATGCGCACGGTTTGCGGATCGAACTGCCCGACGCGCGCCGATTTAATAAACGGATCGTCGCCGCGGATCTGCGCCGCCATCCCTTTCAGCACGGAGTTGAGGTTAACGCCTTCGAGATCCACCACCACACGTTCCGGGTTGCTGAGGGCAAATTGCTTATATTTCAGCACGCGATTGGATTCGACCGTCACGCGCGTATAGGTCGACGATGGCCAGACGCGCACCGCCACGACCTGACTGGTGGCGGCAAGACCGACCTGACTGACGCTAAGCAACCACATTGCCCCGGCCCCTTTTAACAAACGGCGGCGGCTTATTGCTGAATTGGATCCCGACATGCTTCTCCCGAGCAAGAACACTGACTGATATACAAAATGTCCAGATTGACCGAAAACTTTAACGAATGACGCATAAACTGTCATCTATAAAAGGGTAAACAATCATACGCTAACGCACGGATTACTTATCATTTTCTGTGGGTCGCGGAAAATTTGCGCTTGCACACGCGGCCACAATCGAATAAAAATACAGAAATTACGAATAAACATTCATTAAGGGTTGTGCCATGGTGAAGGAACGTAGAACCGAACTGGTCCAGGGATTCCGCCATTCTGTTCCCTATATCAACGCCCATCGGGGAAAAACGTTTGTCATCATGCTTGGCGGCGAAGCCATTGAGCATGAAAATTTTTCCAGCATCGTCAATGACATTGGCCTGCTGCACAGCCTGGGGATCCGCCTGGTGGTGGTCTATGGCGCGCGCCCGCAGATCGACGCTAACCTGGCCGCTCACCATCACGAGCCGATTTACCACAAGCATACCCGCGTCACGGATGCCAAAACCCTTGAGCTGGTGAAGCAGGCGGCAGGTCTGCTGCAGCTGGATATCACCGCTCGCCTGTCCATGAGCCTGAACAACACGCCGCTGCAGGGCGCGCATATCAACGTCGTGAGCGGCAACTTCATCATTGCCCAGCCGCTCGGCGTGGACGATGGCGTGGATTACTGCCACAGCGGCCGCATTCGTCGTATTGATGAAGAAGCCATTCACCGCCAGCTGGACAGCGGCGCCATCGTGCTGATGGGCCCGGTCGCCGTTTCCGTGACCGGCGAAAGCTTCAACCTCACTTCAGAAGAGATCGCCACGCAGCTGGCGATCAAGCTGAAGGCGGAAAAAATGATTGGGTTCTGCTCCTCCCAGGGCGTCGTGAATGATGAAGGAACGATCGTGCCGGAACTCTTCCCGAATGAAGCCCAGGCCCGCGTGGAAGCGCTGGAAGCCGAAGGCGATTACCACTCCGGCACGGTCCGCTTCCTGCGTGGCGCCGTGAAGGCCTGCCGCAGCGGCGTGCGTCGTAGCCACCTGATCAGCTATCAGGAAGACGGCGCTCTGCTGCAGGAGCTGTTCTCCCGCGACGGTATTGGTACGCAGATTGTCATGGAGAGCGCGGAGCAGATCCGCCGCGCCACCATTAACGACATCGGCGGTATTCTGGAGCTGATCCGCCCGCTGGAACAGCAGGGCATTCTGGTGCGTCGTTCACGCGAGCAGCTGGAGATGGAGATCGACAAATTCACCATTATTCAGCGCGATAACCTGACCATCGCCTGCGCCGCGCTTTATCCGTTCCCGGAAGAGAAGATCGGTGAAATGGCCTGCGTGGCGGTGCATCCTGATTACCGCAGCTCTTCACGCGGTGAAATGCTGCTTGAGCGCGTGGCGGCACAGGCGCGCCAGATGGGGCTGAGCAAGCTGTTCGTCCTGACGACGCGCAGCATTCACTGGTTCCAGGAGCGCGGTTTCACGCCGGTGGATATCGATTCCCTGCCGGAAACGAAGAAAGAGATGTACAACTATCAGCGCCGTTCAAAAGTGCTGATGGCGGACCTGGGATGATACGACGCCCTCACCGTGCGGCGAGGGCGTTCATTCAGAGGGACTCAAATATCGCGCCCAGCCCGCTCCGGCGTTCCGTTCGGGTGGCAATCGCCTGCACCAGCACGCGTTCATCGGTATACAGCGACAGGCGCTGACGCGCGCGCGTAATGGCGGTATAGATCAGCTCGCGGGTAATGACGGGGGAAAGCTGCGTGGGCAGCACCAGCGCCGCGTGGTTAAACTCGGAGCCCTGGGATTTATGCACCGTCATCGCCCAGGCGGTTTCATGCTCGGGCAAACGGCTGGGCTGGAAAGACTTCACGCTCCCGTCCGGCATCTGGAACCAGACGCGCAGCCCCTGGCCGCAGTCGAGCGCAATCCCGATATCCCCGTTAAACAACCCCAGCGCGCTGTCGTTGCGGGAAATCATCACCGGCCGCCCTTCATACCAGCGCGAGTGCGGGGTACGGTTAATTTTACGCTTTTGCACCAGCAGCTGTTCCAGCCTGTCGTTCAGGCCCCGGACACCAAAGGGACCTTCCCTCAGCGCACAAAGCAGCTGATATTCACCAAATGCGGCAATGACCTGCTCCGGCGAACGCTGCTGTTGTACGCCCGTCAGAAAGTGCTGATACCCCTGCAGGGCATCATCCAGCATCGCCTGATACTCTTCCCCGGTCTGCAGCGATTTTTTCTCAATATCCGTAAAGGTGCCGTCAAACACCGCAGTGGTTGTGCGCCGGTCGCCCCGGTTCACGGCCGCCGCAAGCTGGCCGATACCGGAATCGCTGCCGAAGCGGTAGCTTTTCTGCAGCAGACACAGGCTGTCGCGCAGCGCTCCTGCAAGCGAATGGTTTTCAGAGGTGAGCGAGCATCCGGTGAGACGGGCTAACTCCTGAGCGCGTTCTGCGGTATATCCCAGGCTGGCATAGGTGCAGATATCGCCCAGCACAGCCCCTGCCTCCACCGAGGCAAGCTGGTCGCGATCGCCCAGGAAAATAACGCGCGCGTGCGGCGGTAGGGCATCAATCAAACGCGACATCATCGTCAGGTCAATCATCGACGCTTCATCCACCACCAGCACATCCAGGTGCAGCGGGTTACCGGCGTGGTAGCGCAGACGCTGGCTACCTGGCTGTGCGCCAAGCAAACGGTGCAGCGTGCTGGCTTCATTAGGGAAAAGCGCAAGCTGATCCCCGGTTAGCGGCAGCTTTTGCAGCGCGCCGCCTAACGATTCCGTCAGACGCGCCGCGGCTTTACCGGTGGGGGCCGCCAGGCGAATACGGCACTTTTGCTCACCCGAGAGCTGAATCAGCGCGGCAAGCAGTTTTGCCACGGTGGTCGTTTTCCCGGTGCCCGGTCCGCCTGAAATCACCGAGATCCGACGCGTTAAGGCCACGGCTGCCGCCACTTTCTGCCAGTCTGTCGCCTCGTCAGAAGAAAACAGCGCATCCAGCGTTTGCCGAAGCTGCGTTTCATCGCAGGGAAGCGGGGCGTTGGTCTCGCTGAAGAAGCGCGCCACCGTCAGTTCGTTACGCCACAGCCGGTTAAGATACAAACGCTCGCCGACCAGAATCATTGGCGTCCCGGTATCGGCTCCGCTCACGGCAGGCGAACCGCGTAGTATCGCCTGCCAGTCCAGTGCGTCACCCAGCAGCGCGAAACACGCCTGTAAAGCCGGAGGCATTTTCTCATCCACCGCCAGACGCGACAGCGGCAGACATACGTGCCCTTCCCCCGCGTCTTTGCTCAGAATCGCGGCGGCAAGCATGACGGCTGGCTCCTCGCCTGCCACCATCATGGCAAACTGCACGTCCAGGTGGCGCAGTAATCGTTGTTCAACCGCGTCCAGCAGTAGCGCCTGCATCGTCATGCCATCTCCTCCGTGCCTGCGGCAAACAGGTTATCCATTTTTTCAATCAGTTCCACAGCCGGACGCGTGCTAAAGACGCCGGAACGCGGGTCGTTGGCATCCACGCCGCGCAGGAACAGGTAAATCACGCCACCAAAATGCGCGTCGTAACGGTAATCGGCAATACGATGGCGCAGGTAACGGTGCAGCGCCAGGGTATAAAGCTGGTACTGCAGATCGTAGCGATGCAGTTGCATAGCCGACGCCATCGCCTGTTGGGTATAGGCTGTGCTGTCTTCGCCCAGCCAGTTCGATTTGTAATCCAGCAGGTAGTAGCGCCCGTCGTGGCGGAAAACCAGGTCGATAAAACCTTTTAGCATTCCCTGCACCTGGCGGAAGTTCAGCGGCGGGCATCCGGCGGACAGCGGATCGTACTCGCGGATCAACGCATCAAGCGCCTCGGCCCTGAGCGGGCTGGCGATGGGGAGGTAAAACTCCATCTCCACCTGCTTATCTTTGGTGGTCAACTGGCTAAGCGAGATCCCCTGTGCGGTGAGCGGGGCGTGCAGAACCGCGCGGATCCATTCAGTAAGAGCCGGCTGCCATTGCGCGTCGTAACCACCGCTCTGTAGCATCTTCAGCACCCACTCTTCGGAAACCGGCTGGGTAAAATCCAGCTCTTCAAACAGGCTGTGTAAAAACGTGCCCGGCGAGGCGCCGCGCGGGAACTGGTGCGGCGTCAGCACCGGCTCAGCGGGTACGCTACCGGCGCCTGCGGCATCCACGTCCAGTTTTGGCATCAGATCCTGCGCAATACTCTGCCCGTGCTGCTGTAAGCCAGAGTAGCTGGTAACGCGCCAGTCGTCGGCAATCGTACGTACCACCTGACGGGCATGGAGATCTGACTCGTGCGGCTCCGGCATGTGCCAGCGGCTGTTGTCGGGCAGCGATGGAATATGCAGGGCAACATGCTCAGTACAAAGCGATTCGATGCACTGGCGCAGGCCCGCCGCGTCTTTGGGTTCACCCTGCTGAATAAGCCGCCCCAGCGCGCTCAGATGAAAATCGCTCTCTCCGCTCTTTTCGCCACGGCGACGGAACAGCGGCGCAACGCCCAGGCTGCAGTGCCATACCGAGCGGGTCAGCGCCACGTAGAGCAGGCGCAAATCTTCCGCCAGACGTTCGGCCTCTGCCAGCTCAACGCTGGACTCCGCGTTGCTGAGATCGAGCACCGCCTCAAAAGACTCGCGATCGTGGTAAAAAGCCTGATCCTGCACGCGGTAATTGGCGATAAACGGCAGCCAGACCAGCGGATATTCCAGGCCTTTCGACTTGTGGATGGTGACGATCTGCACCAGATGTTTATCACTCTCGAGGCGCATCTGCTGGCTGGAGGAATTGCTGTTCGGATCGGCAATCTGCTGCGCCAGCCAGCGCACCAGGGCGTGCTCGCTCTCCAGCTGCGTACCCGCTTCCTGCAAGAGTTCGCTGATGTGCAAAATATCGGTTAGCCGCCGCTCCCCGCCTGCGGTAGCCAACATATTCTCGGCAATGTGCCGCTGAGCCATGAGCTCGCGCACCATCGCCATCACGCCGCGCTTCTGCCATCTTTCCCGGTAGTGGACAAACTCTTCCACCACCGCATCCCACGCGGCTTCGTCATTGTTGAGCGCATCAATATCGCGCGCGTTCAGTCCGAGCATCGCGCTGGCTAATGCGCTGCGCAATGTACTTTCCCGCTCCGGGGCCAGCACGGCCTGCAGCAGCCATAACATCTCCTGCGCCTCCAGCGTTTCAAAGACGCTGTCGCGGTTCGAGAGGTAGACGGAGGGGATATTCAGTAACGTCAGGGCGTCGCGGATGAATGCGGCCTCCTGACGGCTGCGCACCAGCACCGTAATATCCGATGCCTTTACCGGGGTGGGGTTATCCCCCTTCCACAGCAGCGCCTCGCCTCGCGCTCCCGCACTGAGCCAGTCACGGATTTGCGCGGCACAGTGCTGGGCCATGGCATTTTGATAGTCGGCAACGCCGAAGCCTTCCCCATCCAGCAGCCAGAAGTTAATGGCAGGCTGCGTCACGCCGTTAAACTCGAAGCGCAACGAGGCATTTTTCGGGGCAAATTTTACCGGCTGAAACGGGATCTCCCGGAACATAAACGCCGTATCCATGCGGCTAAACAGCGCGTTGACGCTTTCCACCATGCCGGGGGAGGAGCGCCAGTTGGTATCGAGCGTGTAGTGCGCGGCAACCTCGCTGCGGGCCTTCATATAGGTGAAAATATCCGCACCGCGGAAGGCGTAAATGGCCTGTTTCGGATCGCCGATTAACAGCAGCGCGGTGTCGGGCTGCTGGCGCCAGATACGGCGGAAAATGCGGTACTGCTGAGGGTCGGTGTCCTGGAATTCGTCTATCATCGCCACCGGGAAGCGGGTGCGAATCGCGGCGGCAAGCGCTTCGCCATTTTCACTGCACAGCGCCGCATCCAGGCGGCTCAGCATATCGTCGAACCCCAGCTCGCCACGGCGGCGCTTTTCGCGTGCCACGGCCTCACGAATTTCGGTCATGGCGCGAGCGATCATCAGATCGTTGAGCGTAAGGGGCTCCGCCAGCAGGGTTTCAATCGCCACAAACAGGGGATGCTCAGGTACAATGCCGTCGGCTTTTGTCCGCTCAGCCAGGAAACGTTGGGAGAATTTCTCCAGCGCGTCCGGGAGCTGGTAGCCCCGCGTCTCTTCCTGCGCCCAGGCGCTGACCTTGTCGATCCATTTTCCCTGATTGCCACGGTTGAACTTGCGACGATCGATGCCGGAATTTTCGATGATGGCGTCAATCTCGCCGACTGACTCCATCCACTTTTGCTTGATGTCCGCAATTTTCGCGATGATTTTTTCATGCCGCGTGGCCAGGGTTTCATCTGCCGGCGGCGGGGATTTGATGACCGGCGCTTCCCCCTGCAGATAACGATCGATCGCGCGCAGCAGCGCCTCCGGGCCTTTCCAGAGCGCGTGTACCGCTTCGGCAATATCGCGCTGTAAGGGGTAGCAGTGGCGACGCCAGAAATCCGCGCAGGCCTGATAGCGAAGCACGGATTCATCTTCAATAAGCTGCTGTTCGAACAGCATACCGGACTCGAACGCGTTCAGGCTCAGCATGCGCTGGCAAAAACCGTGAATGGTAAAGACGGACGCTTCGTCCATCTGCCGTTCAGCGAGCAGCAGCCACTGGGCTGCCTGCTTCTTATCGGCAATCTCTTCCAGAAGGCTGGCGTAGAGGGGGTTATCCGTGCTCTGACGTAGACAGGCGATGCGCAGCTCGTGGATATTGGTACGAATACGGCCCCGCAGCTCCGCGGTAGCGGCCTCGGTGAAGGTGACCACCAGCAGCTCTTCCACGCTCAAAGGGCGTGGAAAAGCGGCGTTGCCGCCAAGCCCTAACAGCAGGCGCAGATAGAGGGCGGCAATGGTGAAGGTTTTTCCCGTTCCCGCTGAGGCTTCAATCAATCGTTCACCCTGCAGAGGTAAACGTAAGGGATCAAGGGACTCAGCGGTATCGGTCATTCTTTCTTACTCCAGGGCATAGATTGCTGCAGCGCGCTGACGCTCTTCCAGACTTTCCAGCCTTTCGGGTTCACGTATTCCGTTTTCCCGTTCTGGCTACCGGAAACCTGGGACAGGATGGTGATTCCCTGCGGCTTAATGACCGCCTGATGGAAGAAGTCGGCAACCTTCTGCGGCGTCAGCTGTTTTATCTCGGCCACTACTTTATCACGCGAATCAAATTTCAGATTACCGCGATCGAAATCTTTGCTCAGCTGCGAGGCTTCTTCACCCAGCGTCTGCGGCGGCTGCATCACCTGCGCGATGACGGCCTGCTGGATCTGGGCAAACTCTTCCGGCTTCATGGCACGCAGTTTTGCTTCCACCTGCGGGAAGAAGGCCTGGTAACGCTGCCAGAGATACGCCGGTTGTTTATCGCTGCTTTGCAGCAGGAAGCCCAGCCCCCACTGACGACCGACGTTCATGGAGAAGGCAAACACCGCGTAGCCAAGCTGCTCCTCTGTGCGTAACTGGTTATAGAACCACGGCTGAATAATCTGTCCCAGCACGGCGCTCTGCGCTGAACTGGCAAATTCATCGTAGCCCGTTGGCACAAAGACCGCGGCCAGCGCGGAATCCGTGCTGTTACCCGCTTTTTCAAAGATCACATTCTGCTTTTTCTCAACCAGCACGTCCTGGTTGCGGCACCACTCGTCGCCTTTAGAGCCGAGCTGAGTGCGAACATTCTGCGCCAGGGTTTTGGCCTGATCCTCACTCATGTTGCCAACGATCAGGAACTCCGGACGCGTGTTGGTTTTCAGCGCATCGCGGTACGCCAGCACGTCTTTTAAGGAGATGGAAGGCAGCAGCGCGCGGCGATCCTCACGCTGGAAATAAGGAACCTGCGACAGCATTTGCGCCGGCATAAGCGCCAGATCGTAAGCCTTGCCCTTCTCGGCAGAATCCATCATCTGGGCATACCAGGATTTAGCCTGCTCAAGCTGCTCTTCCGTCGGCGTGTAGCTGAAGTAGCCCTCCAGCAGGGCCTGGAACAGCTGAGGCAAGCGCTGGGTATAGCCGTTTGCATTAAGCATCAAACCGTTATTGGCGTTGGTGGAGAAGCTGATCCCGCCCACGGCGGCTTGGTTGCTGAGCTGATCGAGCGCGATACCGGCGAGATAGTCATTGAGCGCGAACATCACCTGATTTTTGGCGCTGTTCATGGCTTTCGGGTTACGCAGCACCACGCTAACATCGGCCTTTGGCTCGCTGGCAAAATACCGGCTTGGGGTGTACACGACGCGCAGCGTTGGCTCATCAATGATGAGTTCCGGATGCGGGTAATCTTTCGTCGTTTTGATCAGCGAGAAGTCATCCGGAATATAGGGGTTCAGCTCCGGCAGCTTCAACGCAATCTCACCGGCCTTCTTCTGCCAGTCGGCGAAGGTCTGGGCGCTGATTTTATCCACCTGATAAGGGGCATCGACAAAGTACGCCGTCTTGTTATGCGGTTCGTTCGGGCTGATGTACCAGATGCGGGCATTCTCCGGCGTCATCATCGCCAGGCGGTCTTTTACCGCCCCGGCATCATACCGGTCGGCAATATTCACCGCGTCGAGGGTATGTTCCACCGGCACGCGGATCATGGTGTCCGCCAGCCACTCCACATAATCCATGTCGCGGGTGATGGACGGGTAGCGGAAATCGAGATCCAGCACGTGCGCGAGTTCATCAAAATAGCGCTTATTGACGCCTTTCTCACGCAGTAAGGAGAGGTAGCTAAAGATAGCCGCTACGACTTCATCACGGTTGGCCTGTCCTTTGTCAGTCAGGGTCGCGGAGATCGCCAGCACGCCGCTATTGCCGTTCACAACCGGATCGGAGTCGGCGCGAATGCCTTCCGCCAGCCCCTGCTTTTGCAGCCAGTCAGACAGCGTACCCGGGCTACGGTTACCAATCAGATAGGTGACCAGCTCATCGGTTTTACTGCGGAACTGTGCCGTGTTGTTATCAATGCGGAATTCCACGCGCAGCACTTTGCGCGGCATGGCAGGAACGTAGTGGATCACGATGCCTTTTTGCGCGTCCGTGACCACCGGAACGGTTATTTGCGGCAGGTCGATATTTTTATTCGGCACCCGGCCAAAGGTTTTGGCCGCCATGGCTGCCAGCTCCGGCAACGGTTTATTGCTGTAGATGACCGTTTTCATCAGGTTGGCGGAGTAGTATTTATCGCGAAACGCGTGCAGGGCATCCAGCACCGGGCTGTTCGGTTTGTCGCTCAAGGTTTCCAGGTTACCACCGGAGAAGCGCGAACCCGGGTGCGCAGGGTTGATGGTTTCGGCGCTGACCTGCGCCATGCGCATACCGTCTCGCGTGCGGGCCATGGTCAGCTCGGCATTCACCGCATTGCGTTCACGATCGGCGTATTTTTTATCCAGCAACGGCGCGGCGATGGAATCGGCAAGGCGATCGACAGCCCCTTCCAGCGCATCATTTTCGACTTCGAGATAAAAGGCCGTGCGGTACGGTGCCGTACTGGCATTGTGGCTGCCGCCATGCATCTTCAGAAATTCGGACAGGCTATCTGGCTGCGGGTATTTTTTTGACCCCATCAGCGTCATATGTTCCAGATAGTGTGCAAGCCCAGGATGAGCGTCAGGATCTTCCAGCGACCCAACCGGCACCACTAATGCCGACAGGGATTTCACCGCCTGCGGGTCGGAAACCAGCAGCACGGTCATCCCGTTATCAAGGCGAATAGCCTGATATTGACGGGTATCTTTTTCGCTCTTACGGATAGTTTCCTGAACGGGTTGCCAACCGGAGTCTGCGTGAGTGACGGGCGCCCAAAGGGCAATAAACAAAACAAACGCTTTAAACAAGGTGCTGCCTGGCATTACGACCTCTTTATCACGGCTACATCATTAACAAACTGCGTGCTGGACACGCCAACATCTCTTTCTTTGGGTACATCAGTCCGTGATAAGAAGTGCATCATAAATGAACACCTTTATCTGCGCAATTTTTATACAGCGCTCAGGACTGATTAAATCTAAACAACGGCAACAGGTAGCGCTGCGCCTCTTCCGTGATCGCCTCAAAGTATTCTGGCTCGAGCGCTCGCCACAAACGCTGATACCAGACATCCTCACCTTCACCCCGCACCATCATGTTTCCTTCATAGGCCTGCATAAACTTACTGCGCGCTTTCTGGAGCGAAGCCTCATCCGTTAACATCGCATCATTCTGCGCGTCATAACAGGCTTTTATCCAGGCGCCGCCACTTTCCGGTAGTAACAGGAGCGGTTTGTTCATTCCCTGACGGTAGCCTTCAATGTACAAAGAGAGATACCCTAACGCCTGCTCGGCTTCCATCGGCGGGAAGCGCCATTCGCCCTCTTTGCGCACGAAAATTCGGCTTTCGCCTTTATGCCCACCCGCACTGTAGACAAGATGTTCCAGCCAGAGTTGCAATCCTTGCGAAACGCTTAGCATTGAGGGCCGCCAGCGCAGCAGCCCATCCGGCTGTACCTGGGTTAACCAGCCCGTGAGCTGTATCCCGTTGCAGTTGAGATCAATTTCAATACTTTTCCCCGGCTGTCGGCACGCTCTTACGCGCTCTGCCAGAGCGGTCATCTCCTGGCACTGCGCCTCCCAGACGATCTCCCCGAACGCTCCGTAGGGCAGCTGACCCGCAGCACGGTAGCGACGGTAAAGTTTGTCCGCATCTTCCTCTTCAACCAGCGCATTCAGCAGCTGCAGGTTTAACTGGTAGCGCTCCAGACCTTCCAGCGTAAACGGTTCTGCATCAGGAATTTCACTCTCTTCAGAGCGGAAGTTGACCTGCAGTCGCTGCTGGAAGAAGGCGCGCACCGGATGTGCCCAAAACCGCTGAAGCTGCTCGAAGGTCAGGGTGTCGATGGGGCGCGGGTCAAGTTCCTGAATGAAATCAGTATGCGCATTCCCCTCTTTTTTCGCCGCCGGTAACCACTCATGGGCATAGCTCTGGCGCTCGCCGGCAATATAGTTCACCGGGTCAAACGGCATGCGGCTGTGGGAACAGGTGATATGGGCTTTCACCCTCTGCTCGCTTTCATCACAGTTGCGCTCTTCATCTCCCGGCAGGTAGTGGCTCTGGCCGATATAGTCCACCAGCTCCTGCACCAGTACGGAGGGGAAACGCTCGCTGTTGTCCTGAATAGAACGGCCGATATAGCTGATATAGAGCTTGCTCTGAGCAGAAATGAGCGCTTCAAGGAAGAGGTAGCGGTCATCATCGCGGCGGCTACGATCGCCCCGTTTTGGGTTTGCGCTCATCAAGTCGAACCCCAGCGGCGGCAGCGCGCGCGGATACACACCGTCGTTCATGCCAAGCAGGCAGACCACCCTGAACGGGATAGAACGCATGGGCATCAGGGTGCAGATATTGACAGGCCCCGCCAGGAAACGCTGGCTGATTCGCTCCTGGTCAAGCCGCTGCGTCAGCTCATCACGCAACAGCGACAGCGGGATGGCCTCGTGGTAGTGGGAATTCACGCCTTCGTCGATGATGGCCTGCCACTGGGTTTCAATGAGCGCCATCGCCGCTTCGGTGTCATTGTCCGGCAGGAAGAAATCATTGAGTAACGCCCTGCAGACCGGGAGCCATTCTTCAAGTGGACGCGGCTGCAACAGCGCATATCGCCAGCGGTTAAGTTGCATTAATAGCGATGCTAAATGCCCCACCAGTTCAGCAATTAACCCGCTGGACTCATCATAAGGCAGCACCTCATTCCACTCGCCCTGGCTGCTTTCCATGGCGTAGCCCAACAGCATACGCGTCAGGCCAAATCGCCAGGTGTGCTGTCCGGTTGCGGGAAGCTCGAACTCCTGAACGTTATCGTCATCGATCCCCCAGCGCACGCCAGACTCATTCACCCACTGACGAAGGCAGCGCAGACCCTCTTCATTGATGTTGAAGCGTGCGGCCAGCACGGGAACATCCAGCAACGCCAGGACATCTTCGGAGATAAACCGGCTATCCGGCAGTGAAAGCAGAGTGATAAACGCCTGCAATACCGGATGCGACTGGCGGGCACGACGGTCAGATATCGCGTAAGGCAGGTACCGTTCCCCCGTCGCGCTGCCAAAGACGGCCTGAATAAAGGGACTGTAGGTGTCGATATCCGCCACCATCACCACGATATCGCGTGGCGTCAGATCGGGATCCTCCTGCAGCATCGCCAGCAGCTGGTCGTGAAGCACTTCGACCTCACGCTGCGGGCTGTGACAAACGTGGATCGTGACGCTGCGATCGTCAGGATCCAGTTTTCGCTTATTGTCGCTGCGTTCGAACTCGTTCGCCGTCACGCCCATGACGGCGCGGTTTTCCAGATCCAGAATATCTAACTGAATATTATGCAGCAGGCAGTCCGGGGCGATCTCAACAAAGGCATCCACATCACCTTCACCTGAGGAAGTGATGTCTGAAAGCATGTGAATGTAGTCACGCCCCAGCTTCCCCCACGAGGCAAGCAGCGGATTGGGCAGGTTCTGGATACCGTCTTCATCGAAAAGCTGCCCGGCCGTCGAGCCGTCTTTAAACAGCGGGATGGATCGTTCTTCAAAAAGGCGCTTTCTTTGGCGAGTTACCAGCCGTGCAAGCCAGCGTTCGTCGAGAATATCCCCCCAATACTGTCGGCAGGGGTTGGTAAACAAAATATGAATATCGATATGTTTACCCAGCGCATTCAGCGCCTTCAGATAGACAGGGGGTAATGCGGATATCCCGCAGATAAAAACGCGTGACGGCAGTCGGGCCGGGCGTTCCGACGCATTTTCAAGTATCGAGATAAACCGATCGTAGAGATTGGCACGGTGCCACTTAGGCTGGCCCAGTCTCTCGGTATGCTCCACCAGCGCTTTCCACAGCGGGGCCTGCCATATTTGCGCCTCCGGCAGGCCTTCAACCAACTCGCCCGCTTCCCAACGAATTAACCAGTCAGCGCGGTAAACAAGGTATTGGTCGTAGAGATCGGCAGTGCGCGACGCCAGCTGGAACAGCTTGCGCTTGTCGGTATCGTCATTGAGGTAGTGGCGCAGCATGGCAAATTCATCGTGCTGCAGCATTTCCGGCAGCAGCGCCATCAGCTTCCAGCTCATGGCTTGCTTGTTGAAGGCGCTCTGCTCCGGGATATCCGGCAACACGCGGACAAACATCTCCCAGATAAAGCTCGCAGGCAGCGGAAAATCAATATTCGCGGCAATTCCAAATTTGCGGGAAAGCGACATTTGCAGCCACTGCGCCATACCGGTGCTCTGCAC
Organism: Enterobacter cloacae complex sp. IR53041; assembly: GCF_049238285.1. NCBI lineage: Bacteria > Pseudomonadati > Pseudomonadota > Gammaproteobacteria > Enterobacterales > Enterobacteriaceae > Enterobacter > Enterobacter cloacae complex sp. IR53041. The sequence goes on from NZ_JBMKHB010000016.1 coordinate 97,516, forward strand.
CAGCACCATTTCAGGCTCAAAAGGATCGTCAAGCCGCTCGCGCTCAACGATAAACTCCATCAGTGCTTCCAGCACATCCAGACGATTTGAGTGGTAGACCCTTAACATAGACGCTCCCGACTACTGGCTAACCGGGCAATGCAGACGCGTTAACTCACCGCGCCGACCCAGAGGAGAAATAAGTGTAACCGTGATGCTGACACATCCTGCGAGCGTTGTCTGCCCCCGACTGGCCTGCCAGCCTGCCGGGAGAACATTTGTTGAGAGCTGAGACTGGTTCCAGGCATGGTGCCAGAGCTGGCGATACTGATTAAACACGGTAAACCGCGCCGCCAGCGCCCGGTGGTACCCGGACAGTGCCGTCACGACCACCACCAGCAGCACCATCGCCAGCAGGACCTCAACCATGCTAAACCCTTTTTCTCTGCTCACGGCAGCTGACATAACGCGCGCTCCTTAAGGGGACAAAAATCGCTCCAGCCATGAGGCGAAAAGCGAATTTTCCCGCCGACGATCTCTCCCGTGCGCCAGAGCAGCAGGTCGCTGTCACCGGCTATCAGCAGTACCCGCGCCTCGCTCAGCTGCCGCAAACACACCCGCCATGCCGATGTCGTTTTGCACTGGACTGGTGGCGCTGACGCCCAGCGCTGAACGCGCCCCCACTCAAGCGCGGACTGCACCGTCGCCTGCTGCTGAAGCGAGCGGCTCTCACCGCCGACGAGTGCACTGAACGTTGTGAGCTGCTGATTGAGGCCCGTCAGGATAAAAGTACCAAGCACCAGTAAAAGCAGAACCAGCGCCAGCGAAGATATGCCGCGTTGACGATTCACAGGTTGTACCCCGTGACCGTATACAACGCCTGCCAGGGTTCCCCTTTTTCGTCTTTACGCCTCGCGGCCAGTTCGATATTCAGCTCTGGCGCAAAACCGGCATGTTCGACTTTCCTCACGACAAAATGCGCGATCGCAAGCCTGTCCGGGTCCGTGAGCTTTTCCCACCCTTTTCCTTCACACGACGTCGCGCCACGCAGGGTTTCCAGCGCCCCCGATTCCAGACGAAAACCGGTGCTGTCATTTTCTGACGCGCTGCTATCCCAGTAGCCGTTACTGTTGGCATCCCACCGCGCAATGATGCAGCGCCCCTGCCTGCCGATCGTCAGCGCCTGTCCCTGGCAATTTCCCGCGCAGTACCCTGCACGCTGAAGCTGTTTGCCGAGGGCGAACAGGCGTTGCCAGACCTCTTCTTCCAGCTCTCGCTGGGCAGATTGCAGTAATACCACCCGCTGCAATCCGGGTAAAAAGTGCGATGCGTTTATCAATAACAGGCTGCTGATGGCCGTAGCAATCAGCACTTCGGTAAGCGAAAAGCCGCCCTGTCTCATCGACATTGTCCTCCCTCGGAGACCTTACACATCCTGATGCGCCCTCCGTCTGAAACGATAATCAGCCAGTCTCCGGCACGACTTTGAACGCGTATCCGCCCTGCCCATGCCGTATCCCGTAATCCATAGAACCCCAGCGACGGCGTGACCTCGCCGATCGCGACCTCAGGCCAGAGGGGGAGCAGCACAAAGGGACTGTCCTTCTCACAGCCCTGCACGGCAGAGCTCACCAGACAGTCCCTGTCGCCAACCCGCTGACGGGTAATTTCATGGTCGCGGTTGTGGCGGTTGGCATGGTTGCGCAGAAACAGCAGGTAATCTCGCACCTGACTGGCGGTTTGCCACAGCCGCTGATGCCGTTGCCAGCTGTCCCAGCCGTACAGACCTGAAGCGCTGAGGATAACGACAAGCGAAACAGCGACCAGCGTTTCGATAAGCGTAAAACCGTTCTCTTTTTTCATACCGGGAGTGTGGCGAAGCGCCGTGAACATGACGAGCATCGGATTATCGTTTTACGAGGCGTCATCCGCAGAATTGGGAGGGTTGCAGCGCGTTGCACGCCTTCTGGATAGCGCTTCGGGAAACGGGAGAAAGGCGAAAAAAAAACCGGCGCTAAACAGCACCGGTTGTGTCAGGCTTTACCGCATCAGATAGCGACAGGCGCTTTGATGCCCGGATGGGGGTCGTAGCCCTCAATCTCGAAATCTTCAAAGCGGTAGTCGAAGATTGATGCCGGTTTGCGTTTGATAATCAGCTTCGGCAGCGCACGCGGTTCGCGGGTAAGCTGGAGATGCGTCTGTTCCATATGGTTGCTGTAGAGATGGGTATCCCCACCGGTCCAGACGAAATCACCCACTTCCAGGTCGCACTGCTGCGCCATCATGTGAACTAACAGCGCATAGCTGGCAATGTTAAACGGCAGGCCGAGGAACACGTCACAGGAGCGCTGGTAGAGCTGGCAGGAGAGCTTGCCGTCAGCGACATAGAACTGGAAGAACGCGTGGCACGGCGCCAGCGCCATTTTATCCAGTTCGCCGACGTTCCAGGCGGAAACGATGATGCGGCGCGAGTCCGGATCGTTTTTCAGCTGGTTCATCACGGTGGTGATCTGATCAATATGGCGGCCATCAGGCGTTGGCCATGCGCGCCACTGCTTGCCGTAAACGGGGCCCAGGTTGCCGTTTTCGTCTGCCCATTCGTCCCAGATGGAAACGTTATTTTCGTGCAGATACGCAACGTTAGTATCGCCTTGCAGGAACCAGAGCAGTTCATGAATGATCGAGCGCAGGTGGCAGCGCTTTGTCGTCACCAGCGGGAAGCCTTCTTGCAGGTTGAAGCGCATCTGGTGGCCAAAAATGGAGAGCGTACCGGTACCGGTGCGGTCATTTTTCGGCGTGCCCTCATCGAGCACTTTTTTCATCAATTCAAGATACTGTTTCATGGTTCCTCAGGAAAGTTGTTGCTGTGGACGACGACGATACGCCCAAATCATCATAATGGCACCCGCGACGATCATCGGAATGGAGAGGATCTGCCCCATGCTGATGTACTGTACCCACTCGCCGGTAAACTGGGCGTCAGGCTGGCGGAAGAATTCGACGATGATGCGGAACGCGCCATAGCCAATCAGGAACAGCCCGGAAACAGCCCCCATCGGACGTGGCTTGCGGATAAACAGGTTGAGGATGATAAACAGCACCACGCCTTCCAGCGCCAGCTCGTACAGCTGGGACATATGGCGCGGCAGCACGCCGTAGGTATCGAAAATGGACTGCCACTCAGGGTGCGACGGCAGCAGCGCCATGTCTTCCGCGCGCGAGCCCGGGAACAGCATGGTAAAGGAAACGCTCGGGTCGACACGCCCCCACAGCTCACCGTTGATGAAGTTGCCCAGACGGCCTGCCCCGAGACCAAACGGGATCAGCGGTGCGATAAAATCGGAAACCTGGAAGAAGTTGCGTTTGGTGCGTTTGGCAAAAATCACCATCACCAGGATCACCCCAATCAGGCCGCCGTGGAAGGACATGCCGCCGTCCCAGACGCGGAACAGATAGAGAGGGTCATTCAGGAATACCGGGAAGTTATAGAACAGCACATATCCAATTCGGCCACCCAGGAACACGCCGAGGAAGCCCGCATAGAGCAGGTTTTCAACTTCGTTTTTAGTCCAGCCGCTGCCAGGACGGCTGGCGCGACGGCCCGCGAGCCACATGGCAAAAATGAAGCCCACCAGGTACATCAGACCGTACCAGTGAAGCGAAACAGGTCCTACTGAGAAAATGACCGGATCAAATTCCGGAAAATGCAGATAACCACTGTTCATCTGTCACCACAAGATGTTGTTATTCCGCTGAAAGTGGACAGCGGTAGAAATGCGATTCTGCCGTAAGCAGAGGCTCCAAAGTTGCGAATCATAGCACAAGGCGGGCGCGGAGGATGCGCCCGAGATGTAAAAGATGTGTATAGGGTTTTATGCGCGCTGGTGCCCTCTCCCACAGGGAGAGGGAGAAAGGCTTTAGCGGCCGCCGCGGATCAGACCGCCCATACCGCGTCGTTCCATAAACGCCGCGACCTGGTGGCGAACCTCAGCAGCCAGCTGCGCCTCAAGGCTACGTTCAGCCAGCTCGCGGGCATCATTGATGTCAATATGCCGCAACAGATACTTCACGCGGGCAACAGCGCGACCGTTCATCGACAGATGGCGATATCCCAGACCAATCAGGATCGCAACGCACATGGAGTCCCCGGCCATTTCACCGCACAGGCGTAAATCAATGCCGTACTGCTCCGCTTCACGGGCAATCATCGCTAAGGCGCGAATGATCGCCGGATGCAGGCTATCGTAGATACTGGCGACGCGGGTATTGTTACGGTCGACGGCCAGAATATATTGCGTCAGGTCGTTGGTGCCGACAGAGATAAAATCAACGCGGTTTGCCAGCTGCGGCAGCATAAAGACCATCGAAGGCACTTCCAGCATGACCCCAATCCGCGGTTTTGGGATCGCATAGCCGATCATCTCTTCCACTTCACGGCCAGCACGTTCGATCAGTCGCCGGGACTCGTCGATCTCATCGATGCTGGTGACCATCGGCAGCAGGATGCTGAGATTGCCCGTCGCCGCGTTAGCGCGCAGCATCGCGCGCACCTGGATCAGGAAGATCTCCGGCTGATCGAGCGTAATGCGGATCCCACGCCAGCCCAGGCACGGGTTTTCTTCGCTGATCGGCATATAGGGCAGCTGTTTATCCGCCCCGACGTCCAGGGTTCGCAGGGTGACTGGTTTGTCGTTAAACATCTGCAGCATGCCCTGATACTGCGCCACCTGCTCCTCTTCAGAGGGGAAACCGCTCTGCAACATGAACGGGATTTCAGTACGGTACAGGCCAATCCCGTCGATGCGGCTGCCCAGCTTCTCTTCGTGCTCGGGGCTTAAACCGGCGTTGAGCATGACTTTGATCCGCTCACCGCTCTTAAGCTGGGCGGGCAGGTTAACGTCATCTTCCGCCAGCTTGCTTAATTCATTCTCTTCGCTGATAAGACGCTGGTATTCCTGGAGCAGAACCGGCTCAGGATCGACCAGCAGCTCACCGCGATAGCCGTCGACCACCAGCGTACGTCGGTGCAGCACCGACGGCTGAATGTCCGCCCCCATAACGGTAGGGATGCCCAGCGCGCGCACCATAATAGCGGCGTGTGAGTTGGCGGCACCATCGCGCACCACCACACCGGCCAGCCTGTCCTGCGGCAGTTCAGCCAGCGTCGTTGCCGAAAGTTCGTCGGCGACCAGAACAAACCGTTTTGGCCAGGCATTCGGGCCCTGAATGGTGTCATCAAGATGGAACAGCAGGCGCTGCCCCAGAGCGCGCAGATCCCCTGCCCGCTCTTTCAGGTAACCGTCGGTCAGCGCCGCAAACTGGTCGGCAAATTTTTCGATGACCTTCTTAACCGCCCACTCTGCGACCGAGCCTTTATCCACTTCCGCAAAAAGCTCACGACGCAGACGCGCATCGGAAAGCAGGTGCGAATAGAGGTCGAAGATGGCCGCCGTCTCTTTTTGCGCGCCTGCGGCAAAACGCTTGCTGTAACGACGAAATTCATTCGCCGCCTCTTCCAGCGCGGCGGTGAGACGCTCGCGCTCAAGCGCTTCATCAAGCGTTGAGGCTTCGTAAACCTGCTCCATTAACGGCAGCGTGGCATCCATCCAGCCTTCAGCAATCGCCACACCTGGCGATGCCGGAAGGGCACGAATGCGCGTATGGCGATACTGACCAAAAAGCGCGGCAAGCTGAGACTGAGAGAGGATCGCCGCCATCTGCGTGGCCAGCGTAACGAGGAAAGACTCCTCGCTTTCGTCGTACTGACGTAGCTCACGCTGCTGGACAACCAGCACGCCGAGCAGCTGGCGACGCTGGATAATCGGCACGCCAAGGAAAGCGCGGAAGCGCTCTTCTTTTACAGAAGGGATGTATTTAAAGCTGGGGTGTTTTTGCGCGTCAGCAAGGTTAATGGGTTCAGCCAGTCGACCAACCAGACCCACGATACCTTCATCAAATGCGAGCGTAACGGTGCGTCCACGTGGTTTTTTCAAACCACGGGTCGCCATCAGGTAATAGCAGCGCCGATCGTGGTCGGCCAGATACACCGAACAGACCTCGGTCTCCATCGCAAGACAGATGTCGGTGACCAGAATATTCAACGCCTCGTTCAGACGCGGCGCGCTGGCCACCTTCTCGACTATTTCTCGCAAGCGGGTGAGCATGATTTGCGTAGCTTAACCTCTTTTACGTCGCCAGGCAGGTGCGCTCTGCGGCTTAGGCGGGATCTCCTGAAGCTGCATCACCACACTTGCAAACTCTTTCATCACCCTACGGTAAACATCGCGCTTAAATGACACGACCTGACGAACAGGATACCAATAGCTCACCCAGCGCCAGCCATCAAACTCCGGCGTACTACTGGTTTGCATATTGATGTCTGAATCGTTGCCCACCAACTGCAACAGAAACCACTTCTGTTTCTGGCCGATACAAACCGGCTTTGTGTCCCAACGCACCAAACGTTTCGGTAACTTGTAACGCAACCAGTTGCGGGTCGAAGCCAGGATGCGAACATCTTTTCGGCTCAAACCGACCTCTTCAAAAAGCTCCCGGTACATCGCTTGTTCTGGGGACTCTCCCGGATTGATCCCGCCTTGCGGGAACTGCCAGGAGTGTTGACCATATCGACGGGCCCACATCACCTGGCCCTGACGATTACAAATTACTATTCCTACGTTCGGGCGGTAGCCATCGTCATCAATCACCGGACTACCCCAAACTAAACCTTATATATGAATGATTGTTTCACACTACAGGGAGGCGGTAAACCACTCTCTTACAGGCCTGCAACCTAATAACAATTGAATAACTCACAAATAAGTGCTGAGTTATAAACAGATGAGCGACAGCGAAGGGAATTTTATTCACCTTTTCTGTGGATATAGTTGTGAAGAAGTGTCTGATTACCGATGAACAACCTCAACGACCGTCGCACACCCTCTTTTGCTCGCATTCATTAACATGATTATATTCATATAGTTAGATGCATTTGCGTAAACAAAAAACTGAATAGCGTGACGATCGTCACACCAGGGATCGTCGTGCTGATGAAAGATCGAACAGCGTCGGTTTTATCCACAGATTGTGCCAATAAGTTAGTCACAATTTGTGTGAAAATTCGATTTTCATCGCACGTCAAGGCTGTAAATGGAAACAGTAGTCAGGGTTATGCCCAGTTATCCCATTTTTCTGTGGATAACATGGTGTAAGATCCTGTTCATTGTCAGTGACCAGATTTGAACAACCGCTTTTTCCACCCAGGCAAAACGATTTCAGACCGATAAAAAAACCTATAAATCATAGAGATGTCATATTGGTACAGAAAAAGTTAAACTCTATCCACAGGGGACAAATTCTTCGTTTATTTTTTAATCAAAAGGTTACCGTCATGCATCCGCTTACACCCTTGGGCTCACCACCGTCCAGCGAGAGCCAGTTGCTACTGCAGGCACAGCGTCTGGCCGGTTTTTCGCTTGGCGAGCTGGCAGCAATGGCCGGGCTGCCGATCCCGAAGGATCTGAAACGGGATAAAGGCTGGATCGGCATGCTGCTGGAGCTGTGGCTGGGTGCCAGCGCAGGGAGCAAACCTGAGCAAGATTTTGCAGCCCTTGGCGTGGAGCTAAAAACCATTCCTGTAGACCGCCAGGGCAAGCCGCTTGAGACCACCTTTGTCTGCGTTGCGCCATTAACCGGCAATACCGGCGTAACGTGGGAAACCAGCCACGTTCGTCACAAGCTGAAGCGCGTATTGTGGGTACCGGTTGAGGGTGAGCGTCAGATCCCCCTGGCCGACCGTCGCGTTGGCGCGCCGCTGCTCTGGAGCCCGGACGAGGATGAGGAGCATCAGCTGCGTCTGGACTGGGAGGAGCTGATGGACATGATTGTTCTTGGGCAGGTTGAGCGCATCACCGCCCGACACGGAGAGGTATTACAGCTGCGCCCAAAAGCCGCCAACAGTAAAGCCCTTACCGAGGCAATCGGCGCGCAGGGTGAGCCGATACTGACGTTGCCGCGCGGTTTTTATCTCAAAAAGAATTTCACCGGCGCACTACTCGCACGTCATTTCCTGTTGAAAACATAGTTTTTTACTTATTTTGAGAGCTCTCAAACATAATCGACTGCTTTTTAAGATTTTACCGCTTCCTCAAGTCGCCATATCGGGTTAATACTAGATTATGATTTGATACAAGCCAGATGAGGACGATAACGATGAAAAAATGGGCAGTGTTAGTGTCAGCAGTCGGTTTAGCGTTTGCTGTATCGGGCTGTAGCAGCGATTACGTCATGGCGACAAAAGATGGTCGAATGATCCTGACCGACGGTAAACCCGAAGTCGACGATGATACCGGTCTGGTCAGCTACCGCGACCAGGAAGGCAATAAAATGCAGATCAATCGCGACGAAGTATCGCAAATTATCGAGCGATAATCAGAGAGAGGTCAGTCGCTTGCTGGCCTTTTTGATTTTTTTCTTCCCCTTTTGCTTCCCCTCTGCCATGTTTATATTCCTTTGTCGGGTACGCCCTGACGCGGTTTATATGTCTACTGAGGAAGCCGGCTATGCATTATCACCGTATCCCCCACAGCGCACTGGAAATTAGCCAACTGGGGTTGGGCACGATGACATTTGGTGAACAAAACAGCGAAGCCGATGCCCATGCACAACTCGATTATGCCGTCAGCCAGGGCATTAACCTGATTGATGTCGCAGAGATGTACCCTGTTCCGCCACGTCCTGAGACGCAGGGACTTACCGAAACCTACGTCGGTAACTGGCTGGCAAAACGCGGCAACCGTGAAAAGCTGGTGATTGCCTCCAAAGTCAGCGGCCCCGCGCGCAACAACGATACCGGGATCCGCCCGAACCAGATCCTCGATCGCAAAAATATCCGCGCCGCGCTGGACGCCAGCCTCAAGCGCCTGCAAACCGACTATCTCGACCTGTACCAGGTACACTGGCCGCAGCGGCCAACCAACTGCTTTGGCAAGCTCGGGTACAGCTGGAATGAGAGCGCCCCCGCGGTGACGCTGCTGGAAACGCTGGAAGCGCTGACCGAATGCCAGCGTGCGGGAAAAATCCGCTACATTGGCGTGTCTAACGAAACGGCCTTTGGGGTCATGCGCTATCTGCACCTGGCGGATAAGCACGATCTGCCGCGTATCGTGACTATTCAGAACCCGTACAGCCTGCTTAACCGCAGCTATGAAGTGGGTCTGGCCGAAGTGACGCAGTATGAAGAAGTGGAATTGCTTGCTTACTCCTGTCTCGGCTTCGGCACCCTGACGGGGAAATACCTGAACGGCGCGAAACCGGCCGGGGCGCGTAACACCCTCTTTAGCCGCTTTATCCGCTACAGCGGCGAGCAGACGCAGAAAGCCGTTGCCGCCTATGTGGATATCGCGAAGCGTCACGGTCTTGACCCTGCGCAGATGGCGCTGGCCTTCGTGCGTCGTCAGCCGTTTGTTGCCAGTACCCTGCTGGGCGCAACCACGATGGAACAGCTGAAAACCAATATTGAGAGTTTCCACCTGAACCTGAGTGAAGAGGTGTTAGCGGAGATTGAAGCAGTGCATCAGGTTTATACTTATCCTGCACCATAGCCTGACGCTTTTGCCCGGTGGCGCTACTGTATGACCGGATACATAGGTGACAGATCAGACCGGGAACATAGGTAACACTTTTAGTCTATCCGCACCACACTCTGGGT